>DATHOT010000117.1:0-81522 GCA_035484655.1 Bryobacteraceae bacterium
CGCGGCGGCAGGGGCAATCAGCACTTTGCCACGCCCACCCACCAGGCTCCCACCGAGCACGAGCCGGGCAAGCCGGGCGATGAAAAGCATCTACGCTTAGAGCTGAAGCTGCTGGCCGATGTCGGACTGGTCGGGTTCCCGAACGCGGGTAAATCGACGCTCATTTCGCGCATCTCTGCCGCGCATCCCAAGATCGCCGACTATCCGTTCACAACGTTAGAGCCCAATTTGGGCGTGGTGAGCGTGGACGACCGGACGTTCGTCGTCGCCGACATTCCGGGCCTTATCGAAGGCGCTCATCTCGGCCACGGCCTGGGCACTCAGTTCTTGCGCCATATAGAGCGCACCCGGTTGCTGGTGCATCTGGTGGATGTATCGGAATCGAGCGGGCGCGATCCGGTGGACGATTTCCAGGTGGTAATGGAGGAGCTGGCCAGCTTCCGGGAAGACCTGATCAGGAAGCCGATGCTGGTGGTAGCTTCGAAAATCGATGTCGCGCAAGACCCGGACAGGATCGCTCGGCTAAGGTTGCTTGCGGCGGCTAAAGGCTTGCCTTTCTATGAGATATCCAGTGTGACTGGGCAGGGGATCGAGGGCCTTAAGTATGAAATGGCTCAAATTCTCTTCAAACCCGTCGAAGAGGATATTAAGCAAGAAATCAAGCAAACAGACTAGGAGGCAGGTCGTGCAGATTCCAGCGATGTCATCCGCTTTGGAAGGAATGTCGCGAGCCGAAACGCAGTTGAACCAAGCCGCCGGCGATATCGCCCGCGCAGCCACCACTGATCCCGCGATCCCCGTCCCGCGTGTCAACGGCGATATCGTGGATTTGAGCGCGTCGATGGTGTCGCTGTTACAGTCGCGCAACAGCTTCGACGCCAACACTAAAGTGCTAAAAGTAGCCGACGAGATGCAAAAAAGCCTGCTCAACGTTGTCGGGTGACAAGAGCTGAGCAGGCTGCGAACTGTCGTGCGCTGTTAGTTCGCGCTGTTAGTTGGGATAGTTAGGATTCACCTGGCAGCCCGGGTAGTATTGGTAATTCCCGTTTTGATCGTACGCGCCCGGAGGGTTGCAGCTGTTCGGAGCGTTATTCGGGTAGCCCTGGTTCTGGTCGTTGTAATACCCACCGGAATTGTCATAATAGCCGGGGTTCGGAGCTGGAGCCGCCGGGTAAGCGTAGCCGGGAGCATAGTAGTACGGATCGGCATAGCCGTAAACGTAGGGCGCGCTGTAGAAACCTAAACCGATACCTCCGCCATAGTAACCGCCGCCGTAGAACCGGCCTCCACGATAGTAACCGCCGCCTCCTCGATAGTCGCCGCCACCTCGGTAATAGCTTCCCCCGCCCCCGCGATAGTAACCACCACCGCCAGAGTAGCTGCGTGCGCCGCCAGAGTAGCTGCGTCCACCGCCGGAAAAACTGCGTCCTCCGCCGCCGGAATAGGCGTGGCCGCCTCCGCCTGAAAATCCTCGGCTGCCGCCACCACCACCGCCGTGCCCGCGTTGCGCGAACACTGCCATTGGGGCGAGTAGAGACAACGCCGCCCCTAGAACCAACGCCCTCACTCCGGTTTTGTTGAACATTTTAGTTTCCTCAACCTTTTGGATGTGCCGGGGGCTAAAATCGTTGTATAAATTACAATTCTTAATGGTTAACGGATGTTACTTGATCAAAACGCTGGCACTTCGCGCGAAGTTGAGCAGTGTGGAAGGGAAGATTCCCAGGATCAGAGTCCCCAGGGCGGATACCCAAAGCGCGGTCCTGATCCCGAGACCAAGGGGCTGCAGCGTGGCGGTGGCTTCGCCCGGCTCCTGCATGTACATGACGACAATGACGCGCAGGTAGTAATAAGCCGCCACCGCGCTGTTGAGTAGGCCCAAAACAGTCAGCCAAACCAGGTGGGCGTCGAGTGCCGCTTTAAAGATGTAGAACTTGCCGAAAAAGCCGCCTGTGAGAGGCACGCCGATGAGAGACAGCAGAAAGATCGAAAACAAAGCCGCCGTCACGGGCTGTTTCCAACCGAGGCCCGCCAGGTCTGCTACGTCGACATACTTCTCGCCTTGCCGGGCAAAATGCGTGATGACGGCGAAGGCGCCGATGTTCATCAACGCATAGGCAGCCAGATAAAACATCGCCGCGGCGATACCGATCTCGTTGTGGGCCGCCACGGCCACCATCACGTAGCCGGCATGCGCGATCGAGCTGTACGCCAACAAGCGTTTGATGTTCGATTGAGCGAGTGCGGCGAAGTTCCCGACAATCATGGTGAGCAGGGCCGAGGACCAGACGAACGGCTCCCAGCGGTCGGTGATCGGAGCGAAAGCGGTATTAAACACCCTCAAAAAGACCGCAAAGGCAGCGGCTTTCGGGCCCGCCGACATAAATAACGTCACCGGCGCGGGAGCACCCTGATAAACATCCGGCGCCCAAACCTGGAACGGCGCGGCGGACACTTTGAAGGCGAACCCAACGAACATCAGCGCGGCGGAGGTGCTGGCCAGGATGACGTTGCGCTGCGAGCCGGGCGTGAGCAGATAGGTGCGAATGTCGCTCAAATTCGTGGTGCCCGTGGTCCCATAGATCCACGCGATGCCATAAAGCAGGAACGCGGTGGCGAACGATCCCAGCAGGAAATATTTCAGGGCCGCTTCGTTATTGCGCTTGTCGTCGCGCAGGTATCCCGCCAGAATGTAGGTGGCGATGGAAGAGATCTCCAGGCCGATGAAGATCATGATCAGCTCGTTGGCGGCCGCCATCACGCACTGGCCCGTGACTGAAAAAAGCAGCAGCGCATAGTATTCAGCCGAGGCGGCGTGCTCGCGTTTCAGATATTGTGCGGAGCAAAGCACCGTCAGGATGCCCACGCCGATCACCAGGACGCGGAAAAACGTCGCGAAACCATCCACGATCAGCATCTTTGAAAATGCTGTCCCAGGATTGCTGTTGGCCATGACGGCGGCCACCAGCGCGGCCAGGAACGCTACCACGGTCAGAAAACTCAAGCCCTCTTTTCTTTTCTCGCCGAGCAGCGGCTCGATGAACATGATCAACGTTCCGGCCACGATCATTATGATTTCCGGCAGGAACCGCAGATAATCGGCTGCCGAGGGCGCGAAGTTAACGGGCATCGGCAAGCTCCCTCGAATTGTGCGCGAATGGCTCACCCGGCGGCGCTCTCAGCACGTGGACATCGCGACGGGCATCGATGGGGCCGAGCAGCACGCCATTGGATGCTGAGATTGGCGGAATGAAGCTTTGCGTGAAAGTGCCCATCCAGAGCATCAGCGCGATCAGCGGAACGATGATGGCGTACTCGCGAATATTCAGATCCGGCATGTGATGCGTCAAGTCTTCGGTAGCCGGGCCGAAAAACACGCGCTGGTAGAGCCACAGCATGTAGCAGGCTGAGAGGATCACACCGATTGCAGCAAATACGGCCCAGCGGAAGTTGACAATCGAGACGCCTTGCAGCACCAGGTACTCGCCGACAAAATTGTTCAACATCGGAAGGCCGATACTGGCGAGCATGGTGATCATGAAAACGGTCGAAAGCTTAGGAGCGGGCGTGGCCACGCCACCATATGCCGCGATCTCCAGCGAATGCCGCCGTTCATATAAGAAGCCGACCAGGATGAAAAGCGCGCCCGTCGAGATGCCGTGATTGAGCATTTGATAAACGGCGCCATCGAAGCCCTGCTGCGTAAAGCTGAAGATTCCCAGAACGACGAAGCCCAAGTGGCTGACCGAAGAATAGGCGACAAGTTTCTTCATGTTCGGCTGTACCATGGCGACCAGCGCGCCATAGATGATTCCGATGATGGCCAGAGCGCTGATCCAGCCGGCAGCATTGCGGGCGGCGGTGGGGAACATCGGGACGCAAAAGCGCAGCAGTCCGTAGGTGCCCATTTTCAGCATCACGGAAGCGAGCATGACCGAACCCGCGGTCGGCGCCTCGACGTGCGCATCCGGCAACCAGGTGTGCAGCGGGAACAGGGGCACCTTGATCGCAAAGGCGATAAAGAATGCCAGGAACAGCAGGAATTGCTCGGGATAAGTTACGGCGATCGACCTGTTCTGGAGCCCCGCGAGGATCTTGACGTAATCGAACGTACCGGCCTGATTGTAGAGATAGATGATGGCCACCAGCATCAGCATCGATCCGACCATGGTGTAGATGAAGAACTTGACCGCCGCGTAGATACGGCGTTCGTGCCCCCAGATTCCGACCAGGAAGTACATCGGCACCAGCGATACTTCCCAGAAAACGAAGAACAGGAAGAAATCGAGCGCGCAGAACACGCCCACCAGCCCGAATTCGAGCAGCAGGAGGAAGGCGAAAAATTCCTTGACGCGCTTATCGATGGAGCGCCAGGAAACCAGTACACAGATGGGCGTGAGCAGAGTCGTGAGTATGACCAGCCACAGGCTGATGCCGTCGATGGCGACATGGTAATGGATAGCCGGCGAATCGATCCACGGAATATCGGTCTCGAAGACGAACTTGCCCGGGCTCGCGAACCAGAACGGTCCGATCAGGCCGAGCGAAATCAAGAAAATGGCAGTCGAAGCCACCAGGCTGAAAGTTCGGATCGCATTCCAGCTATCTTTGGGAAGAAAGAGAATGATCAGGAATGCGGCCAAGGGCAGGAAAATAACGGCGTCGAGAAGCGTCATCGCGTAGCTCCTCCGAATCCGATAGCCAGCAGCAGCAGCACCGAGCCGAGCACCACCCAGGCCGCATAACTGCGAATGTTCCCGGACTGCAGAAGCTTCAGAATATTGCCCACGCCGCGCGATCGCGTGCCGGCGCCATTGACGATGCCATCGATGAAGCCGGCGTCCACGCCGCGCCATAGAAATATTCGCGAACCATTAACAACCGGCTTCACAACCGCCGCGTCGTAGACTTCGTCGACGAAATATTTGTTATAGACCAGCGCGTAGAGTCCGTTGGCAGCCTTTGCAAATGCGTCGGCCATGCCAGGCCTCGCGATGTAGAACATATACGCGAAGCCAATGCCGATTACGCCCGCTGCCACTGAGGTGTACATCAGCCACTCGTTGCCTCCGCCTTCAGCCTTGGCGGGGAACATTGGCTCCAGCCAGCGCGGGACATTGATGAATCCACCGCCGGCGGAAAGCAGCGCGAGTACGACTAGCGGTCCGGTCATCACCCACGGAGATTCGTGCGGATGCGCATGCCCGCGATATTCACCAAAGAAAGCCAGAAACAGCGCGCGGAATACGTAAAAGGCGGTCATCGCCGCCGTGAGTACGCCGATCCAGTACATCCAGGGCGCACGGACGAACGCCGCGGCCAGAATTTCATCCTTGCTGAAAAATCCGGCGAACGGCGGAATGCCAGCGATCGCGATGCCGGCGCACATCAACGTAATGAATGTGATGGGCGTGTACTTGCGAAGGCCACCCATATTGCGCAGATCCTGCTCGCCGCTGAGTGCATGGATCACGCTGCCAGCGCCCAGGAATAGCAACGCCTTGAAAAACGCGTGAGTCATCAGGTGGAAGATCCCGGCTGAAAACGCGCCCACACCCGCCCCCAAAAACATGTAGCCGAGTTGGGAGACCGTGGAGTACGCAAAAACTTTCTTGATATCGGTCTGCGCCAAGCCGATGGTCGCCGCGAAAAATGCCGTCGCCAGACCGATCACTGCGACGGTATCCATGGCGATGGGCGCATGCGTGAATAAAGCAGCCGAGCGCGCGGTCATGTAAACGCCGGCCGTCACCATGGTCGCGGCGTGGATCAAGGCCGACACCGGAGTAGGACCGGCCATGGCGTCGGGAAGCCAGACATACAACGGAATCTGCGCGGATTTCCCGGCGGCTCCCACTAATAGGAGCAGGCAGATAGTGGTCAGGATGCCGGCGCTCGCCTCCGTCGGCATGGGTTTAGCCGCGTCAAAGACCTTGCTGAAATCGAGCGAGCCAAACTGGCGCACGATCAGAAAAATCGCCAGCGAGAATCCGAAGTCGCCGATGCGATTCACGATGAACGCCTTGTTACCCGCGTTGGTCGCAAACTGCTCCAGGAAGTAGTAGCCAATCAGCAAATAGCTGCACAGTCCGACACCTTCCCATCCGACGAACAGCACCAGAAAATTCTGAGCGAGCACCAGAACCAGCATGAAAAACATAAACAGGTTCAGGTAGGCGAAGAAGCGGTAGTAGCCGTCTTCATGCGCCATGTAGCCGATGGAATAAATGTGGATCAGGAGCCCGACGCCGGTGACCACCATCAGCATGACCGCGGTCAGGCGGTCGACCGCGAAATCGACACTGATGTTCAACGTGCCGCTCTGAATCCAGGTGAAGTAGTGCTCGATGTACTTGGTTTCGAGGGGACTAAGCCCCGTTAGCGTTTTAACGGCCCATAGGAAGGAAAGAGTCACCGAGCCGATGGCGAAGAGATTGACCATCGATTTCGACATGCGCCGGCCGAACAGGCCATTGATCAGGAAGCCGAGGAAGGGAAGGATAGGGATGAGCCAGAGGTACATGTTATTTGGCACCGTGGCGCACGTACTCTAGCGTGCAGCGCCGGCACTCTTGCCGGCGGGTTTGTTCAAAGCATTCACACGAGTGTGAATGCGGTACGCATGAGTGCGTGCGCCACAGGTAGGTCAATGACATTGCGTCCATGTCAGTACTTCATCGAGCTCACGTCATCGACCATCAACGTCTCGCGATTCTTGAAGACCGTCAGGATAATGGCCAAGCCCACCGCGGCCTCGGCCGCCGCGACCACCATCACAAAAAAGCTGAAGATGTGGCCGTCCACCTGCCTCAGTGTGTAGGAGAACGTGATGAACGTGAGATTCACCGCGTTGAGCATCAGCTCGATGGACATGAAAACCGTAATGATGTTGCGGCGATAGATAAACCCCGCCACTCCGAGCCCGAAAAGAATGGCGCTCAGAATCAAGTACCAGCTTATGGGTACGCTGGTTGGCATCAGATCTCCTTCCGCGCGAGCACCATCGCGCCCAGAATCGCAATCAGAATTAGAACCGACGTAACCTCGAAAGGCAACAGATATATAGTGAAGAGTTTCCGCCCGATGTTCAACGCCGTACCGCCCTGAAAACCGCCGAAAACCACTCCTTGTGTCTTGGGCAGCATGGCTTGGATAACGAAGCTGATCAATCCCAGGAACGCCGCCAGCAACAAGATGCCGACGTATTTTGCAAAGTTCGACACCTGCAGCGATGTGCCTTCGGCGCCGGCATTCAACAGCATGATGACAAAGACAAACAGCACCATGATCGCTCCGGCGTAAACGATCACCTGCGCCGCGGCGATGAATTCCCCGCCGAGCTGCAGATACAGAATCGCGAGCGATCCCATCACACCAATGAGTGAAAGCGCGCTAGCGATGGGATGAGTCTGGGCAACCAGGCTGATACCGCAGACCACCGCGATACCGGCGAAGAGGAAGAAGATCAGCGCAGTCATAATCTATTTGGAAGACAGAGCCACGATCAGGCCCGTGAGAAGCAGGTTCACCATAGCCAGCGGGAACAGGAATATCCAGGCGAAGCGCATTAACTGGTCATAGCGGAAGCGCGGTAGCGTGGCCCGAACCCAAATGAAGACAAAGAGAAGTATTCCAACCTTTCCGCAGAACCAAAAGAGCGCCATCAGGATCGTTTTCAACACCGGGACCAGGAAGGAGACGCCGAATAGAGCAGCAATCCCCAAGAAAAGCAAAGCGGTGGCCGGCAGCGTGAACCTGTCCATTCGGCGCGCCGGATGCAAGCCATGATAGAGCGCCACCAAACCACCCGCTAAAAAAATAAGGATGGGAACAAAATCGGAGTACGGCTCCGGGAAAGGCGGCTGCCAGCCACCCAGGAACAGGAGCGTGGCGACCGACGTGACCGTCACCATGTTGGCGTACTCGGCCATGAAGAACGCCGCGAACTTCATGCTGCTGTATTCGACGTGAAAGCCCGCCACCAGCTCGTTTTCCGCTTCCGGCAGATCGAACGGGACGCGATTGGTTTCCGCGAAGCCGGCGATCATGAACACCACGAATCCCAGGATCTCAGGCCACACATTCCAGCGCGGGATGAATCCCAGCCAATATCCGCTTTGGTAGTTCACCATGTCGCGGAAGCTGAGCGTGTTGGCGAGCAGTAGCGGCGAAGCGACCGCCAGAGCCAGTGGCAATTCGTAGCTGATCATTTGCGCCGAGCTGCGCAACCCGCCCAGCAAAGCATACTTGTTATTAGACGCCCAGCCTCCCAACGCCACGCCATAAACCCCCACCGAGGAAACCGCCAGCACGAACAGGATGCCGATGTTGAGATCGGTGAGCTGCATCCAAGTGGTGACCGGGCCAATCGTAATTTGGGGGCCAAAAGGAATAACGGCGATCGAGATCAGCGCCAGCGTCACGGCCAGAAACGGCGCCATCAGGTAGAAAGTCTTGTTGACGTGCGACGGCACCACACCTTCCTTAGTAATCAGCTTCACCACGTCCGCCAGCGGCTGCAGCAAACCGTGCGGTCCGACGCGGTAGGGTCCGACGCGAAGCTGGATGTGCGCGATCACTTTGCGCTCGATCCATTGCAGGTAGGCCAGCGTGGTGAGCAGCACGAACGCGATGATCGCCGCCTTGATCAGGCTAAGTATGAGAAAGTCCATCGGTGACCTTACGGTCGCTCTTCGGAGTACAACCCGCCCGGCGATTCGATCACCGAACTCAAGGCCTGGGAATAGCGCCCCAAGGTGCCGGAAGTGAATAGCGTGTCCCGCGCGGACTGAATCAGCTCCGGTCGCGAGCTCGCCGGCACGTGGCCGTTCACTGGAATTGTTTGGGCTGCTCCTCCCGTTGCGACTATAGGCAAAGGAATATTATAACCACGTACGTTCGCGCGAATCTCGGCAAAAATCTTATCGGGCGTCCAGATACCGATGTTCACGCCCATTTCTTTCGAGAGCAGGCCCATAATTTCGAGATCGGATTTGGAGCCCATCACTTTCAACGCGGCTTTCAGGTGCTGCACCTCGCCGCAGACATTGGTCACGGTACCGGTCTTTTCGTAAGCGGAAGCGGCCGGGAAGATCACGTCCGCGCGCTTAGCCGTCTCGGTGAGAAACATATCGTTCACCACCACGAAGGCCTGTCCGGAGGCTAGCGCGGTACGCTTCAATGGATTCGCTCCGACCACCCACAGGACATCCAGGTCAGCCGCCGCGAGTATCTCGTCGTAAGCCAGGCCTTCGCCTTCCCTAGTTGTCGCTGCATAGCCAGGCGCCAGGCCGGGCAGCAGGCCCATGTCCGACGCGCCCCGCGAATTCGAATAGTCGACCAGGCAGACATATTTCACCGGTATGCCCAGCGATTCTCCGAACGCCACCAGCTTACGTGCCGCATCGCCTTTGATTGCGTCGCCGAACACGATCACGAGTTCGGGCTCGGCCTTCAGTTGATCGCGCAACGATTCCACATCGGCCAGCTCCCGGCCCGGAACAGTAATAATGCTGCGGACGGCCTGCTTCTGCTCGCGAACGGGACCGGGTGTGACGGTGTAAATGTGCGCGGCATGATGCCGGTAATTGGCTCGGATCTGGAAAGCCAGGAACGGGTGCTGCTGCGAGAGATCGCTCGATACCACCAAAATGGCCTTGCGGTTGTAAAGATCGGCGCTGGTCGCCAGGGCGTCCGTTTTGCCGCTCAGCGCGTCCAGCAAGGTCGGCAGATCGCCGGTACGATGATGGTCGATGCTCTCGGTCGCAAGTACCTCGCGGGCGAATTTCTGCAAATAGTAATTTTCTTCGTTGGTGGTATGGTTGGAGCCGATCACCGCGAACTTTCCGTTGCGGCCCAACAGGTCTTGAAACTTTCGCGCGACCGTCGTCAGCGCCTCCGACCACGAAACCGGATGAAGCTCGCCGTTCTTACGCAGCATCGGCGATTGCAGCCGCTCGACATTATGCACAAAATCGAAAGCATAGCGGCCCTTCATGCATAGAAATTCGCCGTTGATGCCCGAATGATCGCGATTGTTGCCGCGGATGATCTCGTTGTTCCGCACCCCCAGCGTAGTCTTGCAGCCGTCCGAGCAATGGGTGCAAATAGTGCCGACGTGCTGCATTTCCCAGGGGCGTGTCTTGTAACGATAAGTACCGCTGGTCAGCGCTCCCACCGGGCAGATATCGATACACGCGCCGCACTCGTCGCACTCCAGATGATCGAAATGATTGGGTGCGATCTCCGAACCAGAGCCCCGATTAATGACGCCTAGCGCATTCACGCCCATACCTTCGTCGCAGATTCGGACGCAGCGATAGCATAGGATGCAGCGCGGCTTGTCGTAGAACACCACCGGCGACCATTGCTGCTCGTCGACGTGCTGCTTCTGCTCTAGAAAACGACTCTCGCCCATGCCATAGCGGAAGGTCATATCCTGAAGTTCGCACTCGCCGCCCTTGTCGCATACCGGGCAATCGAGGGGATGGTTGGTGAGCAGAAACTCCACCATGCCCTTGCGCGCGGCGTGCACCACCGGCGTATCGGTGTGCACTACCATTCCTTCCGATACCGGAAGCGTGCAAGCCACCTGGGGCTTGGGCGTCTTATCGACTTCCACCAGGCACATGCGGCAAGCGGCTTGCAGCGTCAGGCCGTCGTAATAGCAAAAGGATGGAATCTCAATACCGACCTGCTTGGCTGCATTGATTATTAATGTTCCGGGCGCCGCCGTCACCGGCTTGCCGTCGATTGTCAGATGTATTGGGTCGCTCATTGTCTCACGCCATCGCCAATTCAGCCGAGTGCTGATAGGGGCAAGGCTTACCGTTCAAGTGTGCTTCAAAGTCTTCGGGAAATTTCTCGACGATGGAGATGGTCGGCATAGCGGCGGCGTCACCCAACGCGCAGAAAGTCCGGCCCAGCATGTTTTTGGAAAGCTCCCCGATCAGCGCGATGTCGCTTTTCTGTCCGCCTCCGTGGTGAAAACGATCCAGCATTTTCTTCAACCAGGTGGTGCCCTCTCGGCAAGGGATGCACCAGCCGCAGCTTTCGTGCGCATAGAACTTCATGATGCGCAGCGCGAACTTCACCATGCACGTATCCTCATCGAGAACGACGGTCCCTCCCGATCCCAGCATGCTCTTCACTTTGGCGAGCGTGTCGAAATCCATCGGGATGTCGCATTCGTCGGCCTTCAAGAGCGGACAGGAAGAACCGCCCGGGACCACCGCCTTCAGCTTCTTTCCATTCCGCATTCCGCCGCCGACTTCGTAAACCATCCTGAGCAGATTAAAGCCAACGGGCAGTTCATAGACGCCCGGTTTATTGATGTGCCCCGAGAGACAGATCATCCGCGTACCGCCGTTTTTCGGAGTCCCCAGTGCAGCGAAAGCCGCGCCGCCATCGCGAATGATGGCCGGAACCGCGGAAAAAGTTTCGACATTGCTCAATAGTGTCGGAGACTGCCATGCGCCGACCACAGCCGGAAAGGGCGGCTTCATGCGCGGGATGCCGCGTTTGCCTTCGATCGAATCGAGTAGGGCCGTCTCTTCACCGCATTCGTATGCGCCGGCGCCGGTGTGGGTGTATAGATCGAAATCGAAACCGGTACCTTGGATGTTCTTGCCCAGGTAACCGCGCGAGTATGCTTCGCCGATGGCCCGGTCCATGGCGTCGATGAGATAACGATATTCGCCGCGAATGTAGATGTAGCCTTTGTGTGCGTCCACCGAACGGCCGCCGATCAGGATGCCTTCGATCAACTGATGCGGATCGTTCTCCATCAACAGGCGGTCCTTGCAGGTGCCCGGCTCGCTCTCGTCGGCATTGATGATGACGTATTTGGGTTTGGGCGACGTGCGGGGCACGAAGCTCCATTTCATGCCGGTGGGAAATCCGGCGCCGCCGCGGCCGCGCAGAGCCGAAACCTTCACCTCTTCGATAATCTGCTCCGGGGTCATCTCCATGGCCTTGAAGAAGGCTTTGAAGCCGTCGTTGGCGAGGTAGGTATCGAGCGACGCCGAGTTGGGAAGGCCAAAGCGGCGGGTCAGAATTTTGACTTCGAGCGGGCTGGGTTCGTTATAGAGCATCGTCGGTGTGGTGGACTGTAATGCCTTCGGGATAATTGTCGTAGCTGTTAAAGGCAGCAATCATTCGTGATTCAAAACCTCGCAGCACCTTCGTCATCGATTCTGTGAAGGTCTCCATGGCGCGAAGTTGTCGACTCGTCCCTGGATCATTGTCTTCCATACTCATTGCGCCTTTCTCAACTCCGCGATCAACCCGTCCAGCTTTTCCTCTGTCACGAAATGATGAAAGTCGTAGTTCACCTGAATCGCCGGCGCCCACGAGCAGGCTCCGATGCACTCCACCTCTTCGAGAGAGAACTGGCCGTCGGCTGCCACCTCCTTGTGCCCCAGGCCGAGCGTTTTCGACGCATGTTCGAGCAACTCTTCGCCGCCGCGCAGCAGACAACTGATGTTGGTGCAGACCTGCACGTGATATTTGCCCATCGGTTTGCGATGCAGCATCGAATAGTAACCGACCACTTCGTCCACCTGCAAGGGCGTCACCTTGCAGCGCCGGGCTACTTCCTCGATCAGGTCGTTCGAGATGTGGCCCAATTCGTCCTGGGCGAAGAGCAGCATCGGGATCACCGCCGAGCGAGTGCGGCCGGCAGGATAGCTTTCCAGCAGCTTTGCGAATTTGGATTCAAGTTCCGGCGAGAAGGTCATCAGCGATCCACGTCTCCTAAAACGAAATCCATGCTGCCGAGCGAGGCGATCGAATCCGCCAGCAGCCGGCCCTCGAGCAACGCTGGAAGCGCCTGCAGATTTCCGAAGCTGGGCGTGCGCATGAAAACGCGATATGGTTTTGAGGTGCCGTCGCTGACCACGTAGTAGCCGATCTCGCCGCGCGGCGATTCCACGGCCTGATAAGCCTCGCCCGCCGGTACGCGGAATCCCTCGGTCACGATCTTGAAATGATAGATCAGCGCCTCCATCTGAGTCTTCATTTTTTCGCGCTCCGGCAGCACGATCTTCGGCGCGTTCGCCTGCCAGGCGCCCTCCGGCATCCCTTCCAGTGCCTGTTTGATGATGCGCGCGCTCTGGCGCATCTCTTCGAGACGTACGCGATAACGCGCGTACACGTCATTTTCGGTTCGTGAAGCTATGTCGAAATCAAATTGTTCGTAACTGGAATAAGGTTCGCTCTTGCGAATATCCCATTTCATGCCGGCGGCGCGGATCATCGGCCCGGTCACACCCAGATCCAGCAGATCTTCGAGCGGTGCGAATCCAACACCCTGTGTGCGGCGCTTCCAGATGGGATTGTTATCGAGCAATTCTTCGTACTCGTCTACCTTACCGGGAAAAGCATTGATGAACTTGCCGACCACTTGCTGCCAGCCGCGCGGTGGCTCCAGCGCCAGCCCGCCGATACGGATGTAGCTGGTCATCATCCGCTGGCCGGAAAACATTTCGAAGATGCGCAGGATGTCTTCACGCTCGCGGAAGCAATAGAAGAACACGGTCATTGCACCGATGTCGAGCGCGTGCGTACCCAGCCAAACCAGGTGACTATTGAGCCGCTGCAGCTCGGCCATCATCACGCGTGTCCATTGCGCGCGCGGAGGAATCTCGATATCGCCGATCAGTTTCTCCACCGCCAGCGCGTACACCAGGTTGTTCGAGAGGTTGGAAAGATAATCGACGCGATCGGTCAGAGTGACGGCCTGCTGCCAGGTCTTGACCTCGCATTCCTTCTCGATGCCGGTATGCAGAAAGCCGATGTCGGGTACCGCCATGACGATCGTTTCCCCGTCCAATTCCAGCACCACGCGCAACACGCCATGGGTGGATGGGTGCTGCGGCCCCATGTTCAAGGTCATCCGCCGGCTGCTTGTTTCGGGCGGCGCAGCAACGGAATGCTCCGCGTCCACGGCGGTGATCGTGTCGGTATTGAGTGTTAGCTCTCGCATGTGGGATCCATATCGTGTTGATAGCTGTACTTGTAACCGTGCACCGGATAGTCTTTCCGCAGCGGATGGCCCACCCAATCGGTTGGCATGAGAATCCGGCGAAGGTCGGGATGATTGCGGAAGCGGATGCCGAACAGATCGAAGATTTCCCGCTCGTACCAATTCGCGGCCCGCCACACGCCATTCACCGAATCGATCTCGCATTCCGATTCAGAGACCCAGCACTTCAGCCGAAGCCTCGAATTGTCCTCCAGCGAGTGGAGCAGATACACCACCTCGAAGCGCGGGTCGGCCGGATGCCAGTCCACCGCAGTCACCGCGCTCAGGCGGACGAATTTTTGCTGGTCCTTAAGATACCGGCACACGTCCACGATGCTGGCGGGCGAGATGAACAAGGTCGGCTCGCCATGCTCCGCGTGCCCGCCGGTGATCGCTTCAGGCAGGCTGGCATCGAGGGCGACGGCGGCCGGATGATTTTTCAGTTGTTCAGGAAGCATTTATTTTTTCGTTGCACTCGGCTCTTCGATCGACCAATCCAGCGCACCCTTCTTCCAGACATAGAAAAAGCCCACTAGGACCAGGACAATGAACAAAAGCATCTCCACAAAGGCGAACATCTTCAGTTCACGGTACACCACCGCCCACGGATAGAGAAAAACCGCCTCGATGTCAAAAAGGATGAAGACGATCCCAACCAGATAGAACTTGACGCTGAAACGCTCCCGCGCGCTGCCTGTGGGAGCGATGCCGCATTCGTAGGGCGAGTCCTTCACCCGATCTTTTACCCGCTTGCCGATAAAATACGAAATGGCGACCAGGGCGGCTGCCACCAGAACGGCGATAGCGATCTGGACTAATACCGGGAAGTACGTCTCTGGATAGGTAGTGGGCATTTGGAAAACGTAAATTGTGAAACCGTAAGCTGTACAATTTGACTATAATGAGATCCGGCCTCGGGCCGCAAGTTCGTTTCTTGTTTCTCGTTTCTAGTTTTTAGTTGCAGAGAATGAGCGCCGGAACAAAAGACATTCAAATTGTTGTAAACGGGCAGCTTCGGGCGGCGCCCGAGGGCCAGAGTGTGATTGAGCTGCTAGCCTGGCTGGAAATTGACGGCGCGCGCGTCGCCGTCGAACTAAACCGCTCCATCGTCCGCCGTGACGATTGGGAAAAAACCGAAGTTGGCGAAGGAGCGACTTTGGAGATCGTACAGTTCGTGGGCGGTGGCTAAGTTTCCTATTGACTTGCCCGATAGGTCAGGTAGAATTTTAATGGCCGTCCAGTTTAAAACGTTGGCGGGGGGATATGTTCAAAACAAAGAAAACTCGTTCTGAAAGCGAAGATGGGGCTCGGTCGTTCACCAGCAGCGATGTCTCCCGCATTGCCCAGGTAAGCTTGCGGCAGTTGCAGTGGTGGGATGAACGCAAGGTAGTCTCCCCTCGTCACGAAGGGCACAAGCGCGTTTACCAGGCTGCCGAAGTAATCGAAATTACAGTCATCGCCGAGTTGAGACGCAAAGGTTTCTCACTTCAAAAAATCCGGCGGGTGCTGCGATTCCTGCAACGGGAAATGGGCAAGCGCTTGAGCGATGTCCTCGAGTCCGATTCCGATTTGCACCTGGTGACGGATGGCAAGTCCATTTATCTAGAAGACCAGCAGGAGCGGATCATCGACATTTTGAAGAATGCCAAGCAGCCCATGTTCCTGGTGTGCGTCAGCGACCAGGTCCGGCGCCTCAATGAATCCCCGCGCAAGCCCATGAAGGCCGAGGCGGCGGCCGCAGCCTCGCGACGGTCCGTCCGCAGCGCCTAACAGGGATGATCTCTGGCGTTCACGTAATCCTATACAGCAAGGACGCTGAGGCTGACCGAGCCTTCTTGCGGGATATTCTCGGATTTGCTTCCGTGGACGCTGGCCAGGGATGGCTGATCTTCGCGCTGCCACCGGCGGAAGCGACGTGAGTCTCCATCAGCCCAAGCATCCAATTGCGTTGAACATTCCCTCAATTGCCCAGTCTTGATCCAGCGGCCTACCCGGAAGTCCGTTATACTGGAATCAGTGAGGTGCTGATTGTCGCGACGACTAAGGCCGCTCTTTTCTGTTCTCTTCGTCATCATTCTCTGTTCAGTCCTGGGAGGTGTTTTTGGGCCGGGGCTGACCGGTGTCTCCGCCGCGTCCAATGGGCCGGAAGAAGACCTCAAGGCCAGCATCAAGCAGTTCACCAAAGTATACGAGGCCGTAGAGAATAACTTCGCCGACAAGGTGACCGCCGACAAAGCCATCTACAAGGGCTCCATTCCTGGGATGCTTCGCACCTTGGACCCGCACTCGAATTTCTTCGACCCCAAGGATTTCCAGGCGCTACGTGACGATCAACAGGGTCACTACTATGGCGTCGGCATGACGGTCGGCCCGCGCAATGGCAAGACCATCGTGATCGCACCCTTTGGCGGATCGCCGGCATACAAAGCAGGTCTTCGTCCCGGCGATGTACTGATCCAGATAGACGACAAGCGCACGGACAATCTCTCGACTTCCGAAATAGCCGACCTGCTGCGCGGACACCGCGGAACGCACGTTCAGGTGACGGTGGGCCGCGAAGGCGCCGAAAAGCCACTGGTATTCGACATCGTTCGCGATGAGATCCCGCGCTATAGTGTCGAAGCGGCGTTCTGGGTTCGCCCTGGCATCGCCTACATGCATGTCTCGCAGTTCAACGAGAATACCAGCCAGGAGATGGAAGACAATTTCAAGAAGCTGGGCGAGAACAACATCAAGGGGCTAATCCTCGATCTGCGCGAAAATCCCGGCGGGCTGCTGAATGAAGGCGTGGCCGTGGCCGGCCATTATCTGCGGAAGGGCGAGGTGGTGGTTTCTCATCGCGGCCGCGCGTCGGCTGAAAAGCCCTACTACGCCCGGGGCAGCGCGAGCGGACAGAATTATCCGATCGTCGTTCTAGTGAATCGCTACTCCGCGTCCGCGGCCGAGATCGTCGCCGGCGCTCTGCAGGATCATGATCGCGCCTGGATTCTGGGCGAGAACACCTTCGGCAAGGGTCTGGTGCAGACGGTGTTTCCGCTTCCCGAGAATACGGGTCTGGCGCTCACAACCGCGCACTACTATACGCCCAGCGGCCGGTTGATCCAGCGCGACTATTCCAACATCTCGTTCCTCGATTACTATTACGGCAAACGGACCGATACCAAGAATTTACAGGATGTGAAGAGCACCGATAGCGGACGCACGGTCTACGGTGGCGGCGGCATTACGCCCGACGAAAAATACGAGCCGCCCAAGTACAACAAGTTCCAGACCGACATGCTCCGCAAGTATGAGTTCTTCAACTTCACGGCGAAATATTTTGGCGGGCGCACCAGCGCGCAGCTGCCCAAAGGCTGGGAGCCGGATGCCAGCGTGCTGAACGACTTTCATGAGTATCTGTTGAAGCAGGGAACTCCCTTCAGCGAAGCGGAGTGGACCGAAAACATGACCT
The DNA here is from genome assembly GCA_035484655.1 of Bryobacteraceae bacterium. Classification (GTDB taxonomy): domain Bacteria; phylum Acidobacteriota; class Terriglobia; order Bryobacterales; family Bryobacteraceae; genus Palsa-89. The sequence goes on from DATHOT010000117.1 coordinate 17,475, forward strand.
GGACCAAGCAGCAGTTGAAGAAAGAGATGTACGCCACCGGGTTCAGCATCGAGGAATCGCAGAAAGTAACTGTCGAGACCGATCCGATGGTGACCAAGGCGATCGATTCGCTGCCGCAGGCGAGGGCGCTGCTCGACAAATCGAAAAAGCTGGTCGTCCAGCGAATGAATCGCGACGATCGTCCGTAAAGTTTGACCCACAATTCTTCGCCCCAAATTACCGTCCTGGACGCGGGCGGTCAATACTGCCATCTCATCGCCAGAAAGATTCGCGACCTGGGCGTGTATGCCGATGTGTGTCCCAGTGATACGCCGGCATCTGAGCTACGCGGCCGCAAGGGGCTGATAATTTCGGGCGGTCCGGATAGCGTCTATGAAAGCGATAGCTCGCGAATCGATCCAGCCATTCTTTCTCAAGGCGGCGCGGTACTCGGCATCTGCTATGGCCAGCAGTTAATGGCGCACGAATTGGGTGGTCGTGTTCGAAAAGGCACGAAGGGTGAATATGGCCTGGCCGTCCTGGAAAAAACTCGCCCGCATGCGCTTTTTGCGGACCTGAACGGCGGCTCGCAAGTGTGGATGAACCATCGCGACCAAGTCGAGACTGTGCCGGAGGGCTTCGAGGTGCTCGCCAAAACCAATACCTGCTCTGTCGCGGCGATGGCGCACCGCGACCGTCCGTTGATGGCTGTTCAATTTCATCCTGAAGTGGTGCATACGCCGCAAGGACACAAGATCCTGTCGAATTTTGTGTTCGGCGTCTGCCACTGCACTCCGGATTGGGACCCCAAGGATCGCATCCGGCCGCTCGAGGCTGAGATCCGATCTGTTGCAGGCGATCGCAGTGTGTTCTTCTTCGTGAGCGGCGGAGTTGACTCGACTGTCGCGTATACGCTGTGCCTTCGGGCTCTCGGCGCGGATCGTGTGTATGGCATTTACGTCGATACGGGATTGATGCGCGATGGCGAGACAGAGTACGTGCGACGCCTGTTCGCGCAACTGGGAGCAACGGCGTTTCATATCGAGGCCGCCGAAGCCGAGTTTCTCGGCGCGCTGGCGGGTGTGTGCGATCCCGAGCAGAAGCGGCATATAATCGGCGAGCAGTTCGTCGCTGTTCAGGAGCGGGTCTTGAGCACCGGACAATTTCTGGATGGCCGCTGGATACTGGGGCAGGGAACCATCTATCCCGACACCATCGAATCGGGCGGCAGCGCGCGAGCGGACGTCATCAAGACGCATCACAACCGCGTTGCCGGTATTCAGAAGCTGATTGACGCCGGCAGGATTATCGAGCCGCTAGCATCCTTTTATAAGGACGAGGTCCGCGAGATTGGCGCCGAGCTGGGAATCCCCGGCGAGTTTCTGCACCGCCATCCGTTTCCGGGACCCGGTTTAGCGATCCGCTGTTTATGCTCGGAGACCGTCGCTCACGTCACGCGCCGCGACCCTGGCTGGCTCTTACCGATTCGATCCGTGGGTGTCAAAGGCGATTCCCGCAGCTATCAGTCCGTGCTGGCGCTTGACAACGTGCCTGATGAAGATGTCGCTACTGATTTGGTTAACAGCATGCCCGACATCAACCGCGTCGTCGGCCGCGTGCTATCCGAAGAAACCGATATCCCAGAAATGCGATCGAGCCGCGGCACTCTCACTCCTGAACGGCTCAATCGTTTGCGGCGCGCCGATGCAATCGTGCGGCGGTTATCCGAAGAATGGGGCTTTGATCGCCACGTCTGGCAATTCCCCGTGGTGCTAATTCCTCTCGGTGACGGCCGAGATCCGGATTCCATCGTGCTACGGCCCATCCATTCCGTTGATGGAATGACCGCGCAAGTCGTCCGCATGCCGAATATGCTGATGTGGAGTATTGCTGGTGAACTGTCCCAGATCGACGGCATCTGCGCAGTCTTCTACGACCTTACTCACAAGCCGCCCGGCACCATCGAATGGGAGTAGCGCTAGATTCTGTGGAAGCTTTTCAGAATATCCCGCATTGAGTAACGCAGTGCGATCGGCCGCCCATGCGGACAGCTCATGGGGCACTCAGTCGCGCCCAATTGCGTCAGCAGCCATTCCATCTTGGCGCCATCGAGCCGCATGTTAATTTTTATGGCGGCCCGGCAGGCGATGCTGGCGGCCATTGCGCGGCGCAGATCGCCCATAGATACTTTGCGAAGCTCACTTTCCGCGATTTCCAGGATTTCGAACACAAGCTTCTCGATGTCGCCGGGGCCGACGCCGGCGGGCGCTCCCTTCACTGCAATGGTGCGCTGTCCGAAAGGCTCGGTATCAAAGCCCGCTCGCTCCAGTTCGCCCGCGATCTGCGCATATTCGATCTGTTGGCCGGCCGTCAGCTCGATCAGGATCGGCATCAGTAATTGCTGGCGCTCAACGAGGCCGTGAGCCTGTTGGCGCAACACTTGTTCAAACAAAATGCGCTCGTGCGCCACGTGCTGGTCGATGATCCAGAGGCCGTCGCGGCCGGCGGCGATGATGAAGCTGTCGTGAAGCTGGCCCAGTGGCCGCAGGTCCGCAAGACTCGCGAGACTTTGGGGCGGCTCGGCCCCCAGCGGCAATGGCCCGTGCGTGTCAGGAACATGTGGCACAGGCGTCCCTGCCTGGTGTGGCACAGGTGTTGCTTCACTGAAATCAAACCTGGGCGCCGTTGCCGCCCCAGTCTTGAGTGTGAAAACGGGCAGGTCTTCCGCCCGTTCCGTTCCCGCGTCGATGTCCGCGGTCCCCTCGAAGCGCTGATTCTCGATACGCTGCGTGAAATCGGAAAACGGCAGGTCGGCGGCCGGCTGTGGCTGGGTTGAAACGGGGACGCTGGAGGCGGGGCGCGCCGCGATCAGCCGGTTGCGAATGGCGTCGCGGACGAAATCATGCACAAAGGTGCCGTGCCGGAAGCGCACTTCGGTCTTGGAGGGGTGCACATTGACGTCCACTTCCTCGCAATCGCAATCGACAAAGAGCAGCGCGAAAGGGTAACAGGCCGGCGGCATCAGGTTGTGATATGCCGACGAGAGCGCGTGCAGCAAGACGCGATCGCGAATCAGCCGTCCATTCACAAACAAAAAAATCGAATTCCGGTTCAGCTTCTGCACCTGCGGCCCGGAGACAAACCCGCGTAGCGCAAACACACGGCTGCCGCGTTCTTCGGCCTCGACGACTTCGAGTTCGCGCTCGACGAAATCAAGATCGATCAGCTCTTCCAGCGTCTGGTTGCCGAATACCTGGTAGACTCGTTCGCGCAGCGTTTCAACCGGTGTGACGTCCAGCAATTCGTTCCCGCCATGCCGCAATTGAAACGATTTTTGTGGATGCGCCAGGCTGTAATGCGTTGCCAACGACGCGATGTGCGCCAGCTCGGTTTGATCGGAGCGCAGAAACTTCTTTCGCGCCGGAACATTGAAGAACAGGTCGCGGACCGTGACCGTAGTCCCAGCCGGGCCGGGATACTCGTCGCAGCGCAGCAGCTTTCCGCCGTTGATTTCCACCGCAGCGCCAGTGGTCTCGTCCTCCGATCGTGTTTCCAGGACCAGGCGCGATACCGAAGCGATGGAGGGCAGGGCTTCACCGCGAAAGCCCAGCGTCGCGATCGAAAGGAGGTCACGAACGTCGCTCAGCTTGCTGGTGGCATGCCGCTCGAAAGCGAGCAGGGCGTCATCGCGCAACATCCCGCAGCCGTTGTCGGCCACGCGGATGAGCCTGCGGCCGCCGCTTTCTACTTCAATGCGAAGTTCGGTGGCCCCGGCATCCAGGGAGTTTTCGATCAGTTCTTTGACAACGGAAGCCGGACGCTCGACAACCTCACCAGCGGCAATCTTATTTGCGACCGTATCGGACAGGACGCGTATTCGGCCCACTTGGGTCAGCCGCTCATCGAGGCCAGGAACTCGGCGTTACTGCGAGACTTGCCGAGCTTATCGAGCAGCAGCTCGATCGATTCTACCGGCGACAGCGGGCTCAGAACCTTGCGCAATACCCACACGCGGTTGAGTTCTTCGCGCGGCAGCAGCAGTTCGTCCTTGCGCGTGCCGCTCTTGGTGATGTCGATGGCCGGGAAGACGCGCTTGTCCATCAGCTTGCGATCCAGATGGATTTCCATGTTGCCGGTGCCTTTGAATTCCTCAAAGATGACGTCATCCATGCGGCTGCCGGTATCGATCAGGGCCGATGCCACGATGGTCAGCGATCCACCCTCTTCGATATTGCGCGCCGCGCCGAAGAATCGCTTGGGCCGCTGCAGGGCGTTGGAATCGACGCCGCCCGAAAGAACCTTGCCGGAGGGCGGAACCACGGTGTTGTACGCGCGCGCCAAGCGGGTTATTGAATCGAGCAAGATCACGACATCGCGCTTGTGTTCTACCAGCCGCTTGGCTTTTTCGATCACCATCTCGGCCACCTGCACGTGGCGCGATGCAGGTTCATCGAAAGTCGAGCTGATCACTTCGCCCTTTACCGAGCGCTGCATGTCGGTGACTTCCTCGGGACGCTCGTCAATAAGCAACACGATGAGCGTGACGTCGGGGTGGTTGGTGGTGATCGAATTGGCGATGCTCTGAAGAAGCATCGTCTTGCCAGTGCGCGGCGCCGCTACGATCAGACCGCGCTGTCCTTTGCCGATAGGCGTCAGCAGGTCCATCACCCGGCCCGAGAAATTCTCTTTTGTGGTTTCGAGCCGGAAGCGCTCGTTGGGGTAAAGCGGCGTCAGGTTGTCGAAGAAGATCTTGTTGCGCGCTTCCTCGGGCGGCTCGAAGTTGATCGCGTCCACCTTGATGAGCGCGAAGTAGCGCTCGCCTTCTTTGGGCGGACGGATCTGTCCTGAAATCGTGTCGCCGGTCCGCAGGTCGAAACGGCGGATCTGCGACGGAGAGACGTAAACGTCGTCCGGCCCCGGCAGATAATTGTACTCGGGGGCGCGCAGGAATCCGAATCCGTCGGGCAGGCATTCCAGCACGCCCTCTGAAAAGATGAGGCCGCTTTTCTCTGCCTGGGTCTGGAGAATTTTGAAGATCAGCTCCTGTTTGCGCAGGCCCGCTGTACCGGTGACGCCGAGATCCTTGGCGATCTGGTTGAGCTTCTGGATGCTCATGTCTTTGAGCTCCACCAGGTCGAGCGTGCCGTTCTTCTGATTGGCCTGTCCCGCGGCGGCGCCATGGCGACGGCGCTGTCCCGGTTGCTGCTGTGAAGCAGTGGATTCGGGCGCCTTGGCATCGGACTTGGCATCGGATTTTTCGCCGGTGGCCTTTTCGTCCGAAGGCTTGTCCGCGCCTGCGGAGGTATCGCCGGACTTGACGTCCGCGGCCTTGCCGTCGCCTTTGGAGGCTGGCGCCTTTGCTTCGGTCTTAGTCTCCGAGTTTTCTTCGGTGGGAGCAGCTACTGCTGCTGGTTCTTGGTTTTCAAGATCGCTTGCCAAATTTCCCTCACTCCCCGGCACGTCACTGCCGAGAACGGCAGGGGCTCATCATCCTGGAACTGCCGGATGGCGGCCGCTGATTGCCGTTGGTCTTTCTGGGTTCTCAACTTATCTGTCTTAGTGGCGATCACAACGTACCGCCGGTTATGGAACTCCAACCACTTTTTGAGTTCCAGGTCCTTCTCCATCCAGCCCCGACGCGCGTCGAGAATCAAGAAGCAAAGCTCCAACGACCTTCGATGTAAAAGGTATTGTTCGATAAGCTGCTTCCACTGGAATGCAACATCCTTCGGGACACGGGCGTATCCGTATCCGGGCAGGTCGACGAAGTGGAATTGTCCTTCGACCCGGTAAAAATTTATTAACTGCGTGCAGCCGGGCCGAGCGCTCGTGAACGCCAGCCCATTCTGATGGACCAGACAATTGAGCAAACTCGACTTGCCAACGTTGCTTCTTCCCAGAAAAGCGATTTCTGGGAGCGTTTCAGCCGGAAACTGATCCGGCCCCGCTGCACTTACTACAAATTCGGCATCCATCAGGCCCCTGAATCTGGCGGAGCTGCTGGTCCACGCTCGATGGCGGACACGCCCCAGCCATGCCTAATGTGAAATTCGTTCCTCGCTCGGTCCGCGCACCAGTTCCACTGGCGGCGTCGTGCTGGCCAGCGGCAGCGCAATGATTTCTCTTTCCAGAGCCAGCTTCAACACTTCGTCCATCGAGCCCACGAAGTGGAGACTCATGTCTTTTCGAACGTTCTCCGGAATATCGGGGAGGTCTTTTTCATTATCCTTCGGAAGGATCAGTTCGTGAATCCCCTGGCGATGGGCCGCCAGCACTTTTTCCTTCAACCCGCCGATAGGCAAAACCCGACCGCGCACCGTGATCTCGCCCGTCATTGCGATATTACAGCGAACCGGAATGTTAGTCAGCGCGCTGCAGATGCTGGTGGCGATCGTAATGCCAGCCGACGGACCGTCCTTGGGAATCGCTCCCTCCGGCACGTGTACATGAATATCCAGGTTCCGGTAGAAATCCCGCTGCAATCCGAGTAGTTGCGCTCGAGACCTTACGTAGCTCATCGCCGCGTGGGCCGACTCTTGCATGACATCGCCCAGCTTACCGGTGGTTTGCAGTTTACCCTTACCTTCCATCACCGCGGCTTCGGTGGTCAGAATCGATCCGCCCACTTCGGTCCACGCCAGGCCAACCGTGGCCCCAACCTCATTCTCCTTGTCGCATTGAAGATCCCGGAATTTCTGCGGGCCCAGGAAATCGCTCGCGGTCTCGGGATTGAGAATCGCTCTAGCGGTCTTTTTCGACGGTTTCGGCTCGCTTTGGGCGTTGACCACCTTGCGAGCAACTTTGCGGCAGACGTTTCCGATCTCCCGCTCCAGGTTGCGCACGCCAGCTTCGCGTGTGTAGGACTGGATCAAAGTCTGCAAGCCGTCGTCGGAGAATTCCAGGTCGTCTTTGCCGACGCCGGTCTGCTTCATCTGCTTCGGAACCAGGAATCGTTTCCCAATCTCGAGCTTTTCGTGCTCGGTATAGCCGGAGAGCCGGATCACTTCCATGCGATCCTGCAGCGCCGGCGGCACAGTATGCAGCACATTGGCGGTAGCGATAAAAAAGACCTGGCTCAAATCGTATTCGACATCCAGGTAGTGATCCATGAACATATAGTTCTGTTCCGGATCGAGGACTTCGAGCAGGGCGGCCGACGGATCGCCCCGGAAATCCATCGACATCTTGTCCACTTCATCCAGCATGAAAACCGGATTCCGGGTCCCGGCCTTCTTCATCATTTGAAGAATCTGGCCTGGGAGAGCTCCGATGTAAGTTCTTCGATGACCGCGAATTTCGGCTTCGTCACGCACGCCACCTAAAGACAGCCGGACAAACTTTCGTCCGGTGGCCTTGGCGATCGACATCCCCAGCGAAGTTTTGCCCACGCCGGGAGGGCCGACAAAGCACAGAATCGATCCTTTGGGATTTTGCACCAGGCGACGGACGGCCAGGAACTCAAGAATTCGCTCCTTGATCTTCTCCAGGCCATAGTGATCGGATTCGAGCACCTGCTGGGCGAATTTCAGATTCCGGATTTCCTTGCTCTTCTTTTTCCACGGCACCGCTAGCAGCCAATCCAGATAATTGCGCGAAACCGTGGATTCAGCCGACATGGGCGGCATATTTTCCAGGCGCCGCAGCTCCGCGATGGCCTTCTCGTGGGCATCTTTGGTCATGCCCGCGGTATCGATTTTCTTCTTCAGCTCGTCGAATTCGCTTTTTTCGCCGCGCCCCAGCTCTTTCTGGATGGCCTTGATCTTTTCGTTAAGGTAGTACTCTTTTTGTGCCTTTTCCATCTGGCGCTTCACGCGGCCCTGGATGGTGCGATCGACATTCAGCTTCTCGATTTCGATGTCGAGCATCTCGGCTACGCGGGTCAGCCGGTCTACCGGATCGAAGATTTCGAGCAGCTCCTGCTTCTCTTCGATGGTCAACTGCAGGTTGGCGCCCACTGTATCGGCCAGCTTGCCGGGTTCGTCCACCCGGATAGCCGCAATCATCGTTTCATAGTTCAGATTCTGGCTGAGCTTGACGTATTGCTCGAACAGGCCGGTAACGCGCGTAACCAGGGACTCCAGTTGCGGGCCGGCTTCAACCTTGAAGTTGAAGGTTTTCACTACCGCGCGAAAGTAACCTTCGTCTTCGCTGACGGAGATAATCTTGCCGCGTTCCACGCCTTCGACAAGAACTTTGATGTTTCCGTCGGGCAGTTTCAGGCTTTGGACGATATTGGCAACGGTTCCAACACTATAGATCTCATCGGGACGGGGTTCGTCCACTGACGCATCGTGTTGGGTGGTGAGGAAAATCTTCTTGTCCGCAGTCAAAGCTTCTTCCAAAGCCCTGACGCTCGAGTCCCTTCCGACCACAAATGGGGTCATCATGTACGGGAAGATGACAACATCCCGTATGGGCATCATGGGCAAGCGCTTCGTATCGGATTTTTCTTTGGAGGTAAGCATTCGGTTCACGAATCCGGAATTCAGCAGTCGGGATCTGGAAGGCGGCCAAACGGGTGCCTTCTTGATTCTGGCCCCGGATTCTCTTTCTAGCCAGCCTTTTCGAGCAAGGCCATATTGATCTTCTGCGTCATGACCATTTCCTTGGTCACCAGGAATTCCCTGACCTTCTTGTAGGATGGCAGATAATACATCAGGTCCAGCATCAGGTCTTCGAGAATCATGCGCAGGCCCCTCGCACCCACCTTCCGCTCCATGGCGAGCGCCGCAATGGCTTCGAGGGCATCATCATTAAATTTCAGTCTAACATTTTCAAATTCGAATAGTTTTTGGTACTGCCGGATAATGGCGTTCTTGGGTTTGCTGAGGATCTGCACCAGGGCTTCCTTACTCAAGTCTTCAAGAACGGCCACCACGGGCATTCGGCCTATGAATTCAGGTATAAAACCAAACTTGATCAGATCGACGGGCTGCACGTTCTCCAGCATGTCGACGTCCCGGCGGTTCGGACTAGCGCGATGCACGCCTTCGGGGCGGTGTTCTTCCGGGGGGATGAAGCCCATGGATTTAGTGCCGACCCGCTTGGAAATTACCTTCTCCAGGCCGACAAACGCGCCGCCGCAGATGAACAGAATGTTGGTGGTGTCTACCGGGGTGAACTCCTGGTGCGGATGCTTGCGGCCGCCCTGGGGAGGGACATTGGCGATGGTGCCTTCCAAAATCTTGAGAAGCGCCTGTTGCACGCCTTCGCCCGAGACATCCCGCGTAATTGACGGATTCTCGTCCTTGCGGCCGATCTTGTCGATTTCGTCGATATAGATGATGCCCTGCTGGCAACGTTGCACGTCCCAATCGGAATTCTGCAGGAGCCGCAGAATGATATTCTCCACATCTTCGCCCACGTACCCGGCTTCGGTGAGCGTGGTCGCGTCGACGATGGCGAACGGAACATCCAGAATACGGGCCAGTGTCTGAGCCAGCAACGTCTTTCCCGTCCCAGTCGGCCCAATCAATAGGATGTTGGACTTCGACAGTTCCACCTCGGCGCCACGCTGCTTATTCATCTGAATGCGCTTGTAGTGGTTATAAACTGCGACGGCCAGCTTCTTCTTGGTGGGATCCTGACCAATGACATACTGGTCCAGGTATTCTTTCAATTCCAATGGCTTAGGGAGCTTGTGCGGCGCCCCATAAGGTTGATCGTGACGATCGTCTTCCAGGATCGAGTTGCATACGGCGATGCACTCGTCGCAAATGTAAGCTCGGGGGTAATCGTTGGGGGAGGAGATTAACTTACCGACTACGTCCTGACTTTTATGGCAAAAGGAACAACGCAGCGCGTCGTCGGAACCAGCACGTTTCACGCGGATCTCCGTAAACTAAAGGATCTACACTCCATCCTGAAATCGGATGCTTCCTGAAACTTCATTATAACAGAAGGCGTCTAAGCGTGCCCTGGAAACTTCATTTTTCACTCCAACACTGGTACTGGTAATATTCCCAGCCAACGCCCTAAAAACAGTATATCACTGAAAAATCAGGGACAGTGCGCGAGTTTCCTACCAGCCTGTCGTGTGATCCAGATAATCGCAAGTGTGCAGCGGCGGCATCGGGTATTCACGCCGGCGGGGACCTTCGTCAACATTGCCCGCTCGGATCGAGCTCACCTTGGGTATTGCCGGCCTTGCCCGAAACCCCGAGCTCGTGCTCGACAGTGTCGTAGTAGGGTTCGAGCTCGTCTTAGCTGCCCGGCCAATCTTCCAGCGAGAGTCTTTTCGGAATGAAATCTGCGCCGTAGCGTAGGGTCACCTCCAAGCGCGTCTTGATATCCCTCGGATGGGTCGTGCCTCGCCGCGTGGGCGACCCAGGGCTGGTGCGGCCTGGCCACCAAAGTTGCCGGACTCTAAGCGTGCACCTGGATAAATCCGGCCATCGACTTCAAACCTGACGAGATTCACGCCAGAGGCAGCATCGCGATGCCGCCCCGCCGCGCCCAAGCCGATCACGGGCTACATCGACAGGCTTTAGACTAATGGCCATGGCCGTTTCCATAAGCCGACGAACGAAGCGGCTTGATGGCGACGCCCATTTTCTGGTCTTCAGGCGAAACCGCCAGCCGCGGCCCCGGATAACGGATCAAATCCCAACCTGCGAAGTTACGATTGCCGCCATAGGAAGGATCGCCGAACATCCCTTCCAGCGCCAGCCGGCGCACGCGGCCGAAGAATGCACGCGCGTCCGGAAATCCGGTGGCCGTGCCGTTGTCCATGGCCGTGAGCACGGCATCTTGCTTGTCGGGCGGGAGGTCGGCGAAGGCCTTATCCTCGGTACGGCGGGCGAATGCATCGGTCGCATCTATTCCGGCGCTGAACGCGGCCTTCTCCGGCGCCAGATAATCACCCAGCGAACGATTGATGTAGACCGCCACGCCGCACTCGGTGGCGCCCGGGCCGAGTTCGTCCTTGGGAATCAGCCGATCGACGAAGGCTTCCAGTGTTCGAAGCTGCGTCGCCGAGAGGGCCGATTCGGATGCAGTTTGTGCCGCCGAAGTGATGGCAGCAACGGGCACCAGCGCGGCACTCGCGATCACGCTGCGCCGGGAAATGTTTCCAGTTTGTTGGTCTTGGTCAGCCATCGTCGACAACCTCTTTACTTACCTGTGTAGCTCACGCGCCAGATGGCCTTGTAGCCATCGTCGGTGAAGTAGAGCGAGCCGTCCTTCGCTACGGCGACACCCACCGGCCTGCCCCAGGCGTTTCCGTCCGGAGTGACGAATCCGGTGACAAAATCCTCGTAGACCCCACTGGCGTGCCCGTTCTCCAGCGGCACGCGAACCAATTCGTACCCGCCGCGCGTCGCGCGATTCCACGAGCCGTGCTCGGCTGCGAACAAATCTCCGCTGTAATCCTTCGGGAATTGATTGCCTTCGTAAAACGTGAGCCCCAGCGACGCGTTGTGCGCTTGCACCATAACATCGGGTACGATCACCTTGTCCTTCAGCTCCGGATGCTTGCCGCCCAAACGCGGATCCGGATGGCCGCCAAGGTAGTAAAAAGGCCAGCCGTAGAATCCGCCCTGCTGCACGTGCGTGATATAGTCGGACGGCAGATTATCTCCCAGTTCATCCCGCTCATTTACCGAACACCATACCTCGCCGGTCTGGGGATTGACGCCGAGGCCCACCGGATTCCGAATGCCGGACGCGTAGACGCCGACAAACTTTCCGTCCGGAGTGTATTCAAGTATGTCGGCGCGATGTAACTCGGACGGGTGAGTGTCGGGATCATCGATGTTCGATCCTGAGCCAACGGCTACGAACATTTGCTTGCCATCTTTCGAAAACACCACATCGCGGGTCCAGTGATATCCACCGGAAGGAATATCGGTCACCAGCTTTTCCGCGGGCCCGCCCGCCTTCAAATCGCCGTTCTTATAAGGCAGCCGCACCACCGAGTCGGTGTTGCCCACATAAACCCATTGCGGATTCGGGCCGGGCGGATAGAAGTTGACCCCGAACGGCCGCTTCAAGCCGGTCGCGAAGGTGGAGACGTGCTCAGGCTTGCCATCGGCACCGCGACCGCGAAAAATCTTGATCTCGCCCGCGTGGCTATCGGCGACGAAGAAATCTCCGTTCGGCGCCGTGCGAATCTGGCGCGGCTCACCGAGTCCCGACGCATAGAGCTCGACTTTGAACCCAGCCGGGGCCTGCGGCCACATATTGTCGGGTTTCGCAACCAGGCGCGGAGGATTGGCCGTCGATTTGGTGGCGAACGGCTGTGGAAGATCGTCGACAGTGATTTTGTGGAACTCACCCGGCTTGATGGAACGGTAATCGGCAAAAGCCGCCTGGCCGGTCAGCACGCTCTTGCTGTCAACCTTGGCAAGGTCGGCGCCGGCGATCCATCCGGCCGCCCCGAGAACCCCAACGATCAACCACGAAAGTATCTTCATTTGAGGCCCATTATATCCTGCACCGAAGTACTAGAAGCAGAGGTTACGCAAGTCTCTTTTGTGCGCTATCTAGGTGGTTCTACTCATTTTCCTCAATGGCGGCTGGTGATACGTTACTTAAAGACTAGGGAATCCTACATATCCTACCGCGAAACATTCCCAAGAATTGAGCATCCACAAAATATCCAACAAGAGGAGGTAATTATGCTAGAAACATTCGGTTGTTATAGTGTTGTGACTACCACGTTCGCTCGACTTTGCAGGGTTGCCTCAATCGCTCTGGTCTCGTCATTGGCCGGCGGCATCGCGGCCGCTCAACCACCCCGATCGCTCGCCATCATCAACGCCGCCAGCGGAGCGGCCGTGGTCGCGCCGGGTTCGATCGCTTCCGCCTTCGGAAGGCAGGTCGGTGGACCGACGGTGTCGGCGCTCTCGCTTCCACTACCCACAACTCTCGGCGGCATGAGCATCGACATCACCGATTCCGCTAACGCGGCGGGCGCCGGGTCGCTGTTTTATGTTTCTCCGAACCAGATCAACTTCGTGGTTCCGAACGCCACCAAAACAGGGACTGCGACGGTAAAGATCCTCGGCGGCGCCAACAGCCCCGAGAGTGCCACAGTTGAAGTCGACACCGTAGCACCGGGGCTCTTCACCGCGAATGGCGCCGGGGTCGGCGTCGCAGCAGCCATTGCTATCCGCCGCGACATCGCCACCCAGACTGACAATCCGGTTCCGGTCTACCAATGCAATGCGAATGGATGCTCATCGATTGGAGTCGATATGGGTTCCGACGCGATGGTTTTCCTGGAGCTTTTCGGAACGGGCATCAAGGGGAGGACCTCGCTGGCCAACGTCACCGCAACCATCGGCGGAGAGAGCGTCAATGTGCTGTTCGCAGGTGCTCAGGGGCAGTTTCCCGGCCTCGACCAGGTGAACTTGTCGTTGCCGCAGACTCTTCACACCAGAGGCGAAACCGATGTAGTTCTCACCGTGGACGGCCAAGTGGCGAATAGGGTGCGCGTGAATCTCAAAGGGAATTAGCAGCTGGCGCCGCCACAAAATCACCGTCCCAATTCCTTGGCAGTCTTGCCGGCGATGCCCCATTGCGACTTGGGGACATCTTGAATCATGATGCGAACATGATCGGGCGGACCGCACCCGGCGTCGACGCAAGCATCCGTAACTTTTTCGATCAGGGTTTTCTTGATCTCGTCCGAGCGTCCTTCCAGCATGTAGATCTGAATAAAAGGCATTTTATCCGCTCCTGTGATATCTTACCCGCATGAAGCGCGCGCTCGCCCTCGTTCTCGCCATTACCGCATTGCAAGCCTCCGAGGCAATCCGCCTCCCCGGGCTCGATCAACAGGTCGAAATCCTGCGCGACCACTGGGGCGTGCCGCACATCTACGCCGCCACCACGCACGACCTCTTCTTCGCCCAAGGCTACATTACCGCTAAAGATCGCCTTTTCCAGATCGATCTCTGGCGCCGCGCCGGCACTGGAAGGCTGGCCGAAATCCTCGGACCCTCGGCCGTCGAGCGCGACAAACTCGCCCGCGCAGTCAATTATCGTGGCGACTGGAACGCAGAGTGGTCCGCCTACGGCCCCGACACCAAAGCCATTGTCACGGCCTTCACCAACGGCATCAATGCTTACATCCGAACCCTCGGCGCAAAGCTTCCGTCCGAATTTGAAATGGCCGGCTACAGCCCCGCGCTCTGGGCTCCCGAGGATTGCTTGAGCCGTGTCGCCGGTCTCACCATGACCGGCAATCTCATGCGCGAGGTCTCGCACGCTGAAGAGATTCGACGCCTCGGTCTCGATCGCGCCCGCCAGTTTATTCGCCTGGAACCGGCCGTCCCGCTGGTGATCCCCGAAGGTCTGGACCTTTCCGCGATCAATCGCGACATTATTGCCGCCTACCGCGAGACGGTCGGCCCGGTGAGTGTGACTACCGAACAAGGCAGCAACAACTGGGTTGTCGATGGCACCATGACTACAACCGGCCGCCCGATTCTCGCCAACGATCCGCATCGCCCTGTTCAGCTTCCTTCTTTACGCAAGACCGTTCATCTGGTCGGGCCGGGTTGGGACGCCATCGGCTCCGGCGAACCCGCGCTGCCGGGCATCGCGATCGGGCACAACGAAAACATCGCGTTCGGATTGACCATCGTCGGGATCGACCAGCAGGATCTGTATGTCGAAACCGTCAATCCCGCCAATCCGGCCGAGTATCGTTATCGCGGAGCGTGGAAGAAGTTCGACACCGACCGACAGAAACTTACGGTCAAAGGCCAAGGCGATCAGAACATCATCCTGCGCTACACCATCCATGGGCCCGTCATCTATGAAGATCCCGCGCATCGCCACGCCTACGTACTGCGCTGGGTGGGCAGCGAACCGGGGACCGCCGGATATCTGGCCGGACTCTCCCTCGCTCGCGCTAACGACTGGAAGGAATTTCGCACGGCTATGTCCCGCTACCAGGTGCCCTCGGAAAATCTGGTTTATGCCGACACAAAAGGCAATATCGGGTGGCAGGTTGGCGGCCTGACACCGATCCGCGACGGATGGTCGGGACTTTTGCCTGTGCCTGGCGAGGACGGGCGCTACGAATGGAAGGGATTTCAGAAGCCGGACGTGTTGCCATTCGAATTCAATCCATCGCGCCACTACATCGCCACGGCGAACAACAACATCCTGCCCCCTGGCTACTCGATCCCGCTCGGGTACGACGGTTGGGCGCTTCCGTTCCGCGTCATGCGGATTCGCGAAATGCTCTCCGGCGGCAAGAAGTTCGACGTCCCCGACTTTGAGCGCATGCAACAGGACGTGACCTCGCTACCGGCCCGCCGCTTCCAACAGATCCTGAAGAATTGGAACCCCGATCAGGGCACGCGCGCCGCCAAAATCGTCGACGAAATTCTCAATTGGAATGGTGTGCTAGGTGTGGATTCACGCCCGGCTCTCATTTACGAGGTCTGGCTCTCGAAGCTCCCGGTTGCCCCGCTCGACACCGAGCCCGATGGCCCGGCACTGAAGAAATCGCTGGATGCCGCGCTGCTTGAGATCGAGCAGCAATTCGGCGCCGACCCAGCCAAGTGGCAATGGGGCAAGCTGCACCAACTCACCCTAGTGCATCCGTTGGGCAAACGCGAATTCCGGCTCGGACCAGTGCCGCGGCCCGGCGATGCCAACACCGTGAATGCCACCAGTGGCGAGCATCTTCAGCAGACCAACGGAGCGTCCTGGCGCGAGATCCTGGACGTCGGCGATTGGGACCGCTCCGTCATGACCAACGTTCCCGGCGAGTCAGGCGATCCATCCAGCAAGCACTACAGTGATCTGCTGCAGGATTGGGGCGCCGGGCGTTATCATCCGATGCCATTTTCGCGCCAGGCGGTTGAAGCCGCTACTGAAGAGCGCATTATGCTGAGGCCTTAACTCTTTCCCCAGACCTCGTTCGCAATCTCGACAATCAAAGACAACTTCGCCCACTGCTCTCCTTCGGCCAGCACATTCCCTTCTTCAGTACTCGCGAATCCGCACTGCGGACTGAGACACAACTGCTCCAGGTCCACATATTTCGCCGCGTCATCTAAACGCCGCTTCAGATGATCGCGGGTCTCGAGCGTCCCGGTCTTGGAGGTCACCAGGCCCAGCACCACAGTTTTGTTCTTGGGCACGAACCGCAGCGGCTCGAACCCACCGGCGCGCTCGGTATCGTATTCCATGAAATAGCCATTCGCATTGATCTTGTTAAACAGGATCTCGGCCACTGGTTCGTACCCGCCTTGCGCGATCCACAATGAACGGAAATTCCCACGGCAGAGATGCATGGTAATGATCATGTCCGCGGGCCGATCGGAAATCGCCGTGTTAATCATCTCCGCGTAGACCAGCGGCAGTTCGTCCGGATCGTCGCCCCGGTCCCGCAACATCTGGCGCTGCTCCGGGTCGCAGAGATAGGCCAAGTTGGTCTCGTCGATCTGCAAATACCGGCAACCGGCGTCTGAGAACGCGCGCACCGCCTTGCGATAAGCGGCGCCCAGATCGTGGTAAAACCCGTCCATGGTTGGATAAATCGACTCCGGCACAGCTTTTCGCCCGCCGCGAAAATGCAGCACGCTGGGCGACGGGATGGTCATCTTGGGCGTGTTCCTGGTGTGCTCCTTCAAAAACTTGAAATGCTCGATCATCGGGTGACCCGAAAATCCGATCTTGCCGGTCACACGCAGAGCTATCGGCTTAGTCTCGCCGCCTTGAAATTTGATGCCGTGACCGCCCGAGTACGACTCGACGCCATCCAGCCCTGCCAGAAAATCAATGTGCCAGAATTCCCGCCGGTATTCCCCATCCGTGACACCTCTCAGTCCGGTCGCCTCTTGTTTAGCGATGACGTCTTTGATCGCTCGATCTTCAATGGCCTTTAGTTGTTCGGCCTTGATCTCGCCGCGCTCCCTCTTGGCGCGTGCTTCTCTCAACTCCCGCGGGCGTAGCAGACTGCCGACGTGATCGGCTCGAAAGGGAGGGGTGTTTCGCAGCATATCCGCACCATTGTGACGCACGCGGCTCACTCACGCAACACCTTTGCTGTATACTCCTCTCACTGGAGGCAAGACGACCAACAAAAGCATGGGCGCCCTTTCGCCAACCAGAATCTGCTATGTCAGACTACGCGTGAGTAGGGTATAATCGCAAGTCGCGGATTCATCGCGGCAATCAAAGGAGAGAAGCAAGATGGTCAGTCTAGCAGACGCACGCAGAGTTATAGCGGCAGCCGAGAAGAAGGCCGCCGAAATCGGCCAACCGATGAACATCGCCGTGGCGGATGAGGGCGGCAACATCGTCTCCCACGTCCGCATGGACGGAGCCTGGATCGGCAGCATCGATATTTCGATGAAGAAGGCATACACTTCCCGCGCGTTCGATATCGCGACCAAGGATCTGGCATCTCATTCGCAATCGGGCGGGCAGTTCTTTGGAATCCACGCGTCGAACAACGGTAAAATCATGATTTTCGCCGGCGGCATTCCGCTGAAGCGCGACGGAAAAGTGGTCGGCGCCATCGGCGTCAGCGGCGGGTCAGGAGATCAGGATCACGCCGTGGCCGAGGCCGGCGCGAAAGCGTTCTAATTTTTTACGAGCACGAAAGGAGATGATTTATGGCAAGTAATCGTGGAGTTGTCTATCTGGGACCGGGGAAGGTCGAGGTCCAATCGATCGACTATCCGAAATTGCAGAACCCCAAAGGCAAGAAAATCGACCACGGCGTAATTCTAAAGATCGTAACTACGAATATCTGTGGCAGCGATCAACACATGGTCCGCGGCCGCACGACTGCGCCATCGGGACTCGTGCTGGGCCACGAGATTACCGGCGAAGTGATCGAAAAGGGCAGCGACGTAGAATTCCTGAACGTCGGCGACCTGGTGACCGTGCCGTTCAATATCGCCTGCGGACGGTGCCGCAACTGCCGCGAAGGCAAGACCGGAGTATGCCTGACAGTGAATCCGGCGCGTCCCGGCGGCGCCTACGGCTACGTCGACATGGGGGGATGGGTTGGAGGTCAAGCCGAATACGTTCTGGTTCCCTATGCGGATTTCAACCTGATCAAGTTCCCCGACAAAGCGAAGGCGATGTCGAAGATTAAAGATCTGACCATGCTTTCCGACATTTTTCCGACTGGCTACCACGGCGCGTTTACCGCCGGCGTGGGGACGGGTTCGGTGGTTTATGTGGCGGGCGCAGGGCCAGTGGGCTTGGCGTGCGCTGCGTCCTGCCACTTGCTGGGCGCGGCGGTGGTAATCGTCGGCGACATGATTCCCGAGCGCCTGGCGCAGGCCAAGAGTTTCGGCTGCGAGACGATCGACCTACGGAAAAAGGCGTCGCTGGCGGATCAGATCGAGCAGATTGTGGGCGTGCCGGAAGTGGACTCAGCGGTGGATTGCGTCGGTTTCGAAGCGCGTGGACACGGCGGTGACGCGGGAGTGGAGCGGCCGGCCACGGTGCTGAACTCCGTGATGACGGTCACGCGGGCCGGCGGGGCCATTGGAATCCCGGGGCTCTATGTCACCGACGATCCGGGTGGTGTGGATGCCAATGCGAAGGTCGGGAATCTCGGAATCCGCATCGGGCTGGGCTGGGCGAAATCGCATTCGTTCGCCACAGGCCAGTGTCCGGTGCTCCGATACAACCGGCAACTGATGATGGCGATTTTGCACGACAAGGTCCAGATCGCGAAGGCAGTGAACGCCACCATCATTACTCTCGACAAGGCGCCGCAAGGGTACAAGGATTTCGACAAAGGCGCGGCCAAGAAGTTCGTGATCGATCCGCACGGGTCGGCGAAGAAGGCCGCGGCGTAGCGCTGTCACTTCGGAGGAAACGCGCATAGATCCGCCGCTGGGCATGCCCGGCACAACGGAGCGTTCGTTTTGCAAAGCGTCTTGCCATGTTCGCGGAGCAGAAGGTGGGCGCGCGCCAGATCCGCAGGGTTATGGGGGAGCTCGTTTTGCAAAGCCTCCTGTACCGATCGATAGGTGGCGCCGTAATTCTTTTGCACCCGGCCATAGCCAACGCGATTCAACACGCGCAGTCCGTTCGATTCGAGCGCTAGCTTGGGGCCCACGCCGCAGAACATCAGGATCTTCTCCGCTCCGGGATCACCGATAGTCGGAAACTGCTTCAATGCGCGCTTGGCTTTCTCGTAGGGCTCCTCGAGAATCCGGTCGAGATCGCCGCCGAACTGGCTCTCGGTGATGCGCGCAATCTCGCGCCAGCGGAAAACGCGAGTCTCCGGACGCATGCCGCCCCGCTTGGCCAACGCAAGCAGCGTTTCGCCATTCGCCTTGAGAATCGCGGCGGCCTTGATCCCTACTTGCTTGCGCAACCCTTCAAACACCTCGGCGCGCCGCTCGTCCGGCAACAGGTAGCAAGCGTTCTCCCACATCACCAGCTCGAAGGGCCCGCGCGCCGGCGGCAGATTCGGTTCGCCGTAATGCCGCCTCAATCTCGCGATTAGCTTCTTGAAGCCGGGCATCGGGCTTGCTAACGCGCTCGGCTTGAATCGGGCGACTTGGTCAGGATCAGGATGTGTTGGCGCGGAAGCGTCTCGATCACCGGGCCAAGCACGAACCCCTCCGGCTCAAGCTCGGTTTTCACTTCCGCGACGCTCATCTTGTGTTCCGGACGGATGGGGATTTTGGGATCTTCCTTGCGATATTCGAGCAGCACCAGCCGTCCGTCCGGTTTCAGTGCCTCCCGGATTTTCCGGACCATCGCCTGCGGCTGCGAGAACTCGTGATAGACGTCCACCAGCAGCACCAGATCCATCTGGCCCTTCGGAAGCTTGGGATCGGTCTCAGTTCCGAGGACTGTCTCGACATTGGAGAGCTGGGCCTGGACCGCATTCTCGCGCAACATTCGCAGCATCTCCGGCTGCAGGTCGTTGGCATAAACTTTTCCGGCCGGGCCCACGCGCTTGGCCATGCGCAGGCTCATGTAGCCTGTGCCCGCGCCGATGTCCGCGACGGTCATGCCGTGCTTCAGGCCGAGAGCATCCAGCGCTTTATCGGGCTGCTCTTCGGTCTCGCGCTCGGGCCGCTCCAGCCAATCCGCGCCGCCTACGCCCATCACGCCCGCGATCTTTCGACCGGTGATAGGATGCGTGGGCTGGAAGGCGGCGGACGGCCATGTCCCGGCGAAGAACGCCATCAGAACGCAATGGGCCAAGCTGATCCGTGTGAACTTCATTCGAGACCATGATAGGGCAAATGCGTCTGCGGTAAAATCGTTGGCAATAAGTCATGAATATCTATCGATTCGCACTGATGCTCTTTCCTCTCTTCTTCTGCTTGCCCGCGCAGCCCCAGGAACTGCCCCAAGCCAAGGGCCGGGACCTGTATGAAAAAATCTGCGGTTCCTGTCACGGAACGGACGTCGTCTTCAAGACTCGAACCACCAAGGAAAAGTGGAAGACCACGGTGGACGAAATGGCGGCGCGCGGCGCTGAGGGCACCGACGAGCAGCTCGACACGATCATCGATTACCTGGCCAAGTGTTTCGGTCCGAGAGTCAACGTGAACAAGGCCGCGGCCAAAGAATTGGAGACGCAGTTCGAACTTACGGGCACCGAAGCAGAAGGAATTGTGAAATACCGGCAAGACAAAGGCGACCTTAAGGATGTGGCCGATCTGAAGAATGTGCCGGGGCTGGATTTCAAAAAGATCGAATCGGTGCGATACCGAATTATTTTCGTGGACGGAGCCAAGTGAGGGCGTTGTTTTTACTGGCCGCCTCAGGCGCGCTCGTGGGCGCGCCGGCCGACCGTGCCTCCTGCGTGAACCTGTCTAAGCTCATTCTGCCGAACACAACGATCACCAAAGCACAATTCTCCGCCGCCGGTCCCAACGCGCCGGCTCCCGATCATGGACTCGCACCCCCGAAGGACCATGAAGTAAGCGATCTGCCTGCCTTCTGCCGAGTGCTGGCGACGATTGCCCCTACTAGTGACTCCGACATCGTTGTCGAAATCTTTCTTCCTATCTCAGGTTGGAATGGCAAGTTTCAAGCCGTCGGCAATGGCGGCTGGGGCATAATTAACTACATGGCATTCAACGCAGCCCTACGCCGCGGATATGCGACGGCCACCACAAACACTGGTCACTCGAGCGGTGGCAGCGCCAGCTTCGCGCTCGGCCATCCCGAAAAGCTCACCGATTTCGCTTATCGGGCCGTACACGAAATGACCGTCACCTCGAAGGCCATCATCACGAATTTCTACGGTAGTGGCCCGCGCTACTCTTATTGGAACGGCTGCTCGACCGGCGGCCGCCAAGGTTTGAAGGAAGCGCAGCGATTTCCGGCCGACTTCGACGGCATTATCGCGGGCGCTCCCGCCAACTATCAAACGCATCTGCATGTATGGTCTGTGGCGGTAGCCCAGGCAGTCCACAAAGAACCCGGAAGCTACATTCCGCCGGAGAAATATCCGGCCATTCACAAAGCAGCGCTGGAAGCCTGCGATGCGCTGGATGGATTGAAGGACGGCTTGATTCAAGATCCGACGCGGTGCCATTTCGATCCCCAGGTAATCGAGTGCCAGGGTGAAGATTCGCCCTCATGCTTGACCGCGCCGCAGGTGGAAGCCGCCCGCAAGATCTATGCAGCAGTGAAAAATTCTCGCACCGGCGCGGAGATTTTCCCTGGCATGGAGCCCGGCAGCGAACTGGGTTGGGCGGGGCTCGCCGGACCGAAAGCTGCCTCCGTAGCTACCGATACCTTCACCTACATCGTGTACAAAGATCCCAACTGGGACTGGCACACCTTGAATCCGGAAACTGACACCGAGCTCGCCGACAAGATCGATAATGGCCTGATCGACGCCATCGACCCCAATCTCAAGCCATTCTTCAGTCACAAAGGTAAGCTAATCATGTATCACGGCTGGAGTGATCAGCTCATCGCGCCTGGCAACAGCGTGAATTATTACGAAAGCGTGGTGAAGAAGATGGGTGCTGCGTCGAAAGCCGCCGATGAGATCCGGCTCTTCATGGTCCCCGGCATGGCGCACTGCGCGGGCGGCGAAGGACCCAACACTTTCGACATGGTCAGCGCCATGGAGCAATGGGTGGAGCAAGGACACGCCCCCGAGCGGATCATTGCGTCGCACAGCCAGAACGGGACGGTAGACCGCATGCGTCCCCTCTGTCCGTATCCGCAGGTCGCGCGCTATAAAGGGACCGGGAGCATCGACGACGCAGCGAATTTCACTTGCGCGGCGCCCTAGCCTGCGGGCGATCTCCGTGTGTTAGTGCAGCACCGTAAACGGCACCGAAACTTCGGTCTTCTCCCAAGCGATTGCGAGCGTGCCTTTATTGCCGCCAGCGTTCGTTAGCGTGAATTTGAGCGTCTCCACCGGCTCGGGCAGCGTCTTAATGTTCATCGGAACCCGGCCGAAATCACGATCGGGATGATACTCGGTGTGAAACTGGCCGGTCTGCTTGTTGACGATCAGCTTCCACTCTTTCTCCGTGGGGAGCGTATACAGCGTGTAGTTGCCCTTGGGCAATTTCATGCCGTTGATATCCAGATCGGCCTCGGTCATGATGGACGTCTGGTCGTTGGCGCCGGTGCACCACACTTCGCCGTAGGGCACCAATCCACCCATGACTTTTCGCCCGCGCGCCGAAGGTGCGCCGTAATCAATCCGAATGGTCTTGCCTTCGATCGTGACCGACGCGCTAGTCGGCGGGCTGAGCACAGGACGCCGCTGAAATTGTGCCGACGCGACCCATGCCAACCCTCCCGCGACCACAATCCCAATACCCATCGACTTCTGGAAACGGGTCATAAGACAGCCTCCCGTCTCATCTTACGCCCAAGCACAATGCTCCGCACCGAACCCGCATGTTATTCTTTCCAATTCGAGGTTTTCCTTGGAGCCAGCACCCATGGCCACCATCGCACCCACCACTACGCCCCTAACGTCCTCCACTAGAGACCGTCTTCCCCTGCTGCTGATCCTGGTCGCGGCTAGCGGCTGCGCGGCGCTTATCTACGAAGTGGTCTGGTACCAACTGCTGCCGCTCGCGATCGGATCCACCTCTGTATCGCTCGGCATTCTGCTGGCTGCCTTCATGGGCGGATTGTGCATCGGCAGTCTGTGGTTGCCGCGCGTACTCCCACGGCGCCACCCGTTGCAGATTTATGCCGCGCTCGAGCTGGGCATCGGCGTCTGCGCGATCCTGGTGCAGTTCGGTCTTCCCTTCCTCAATCGCATTTACATCGCCGGCGCCGAACATGGACTGCCTGGAATGCTGCTGCGCGGTTCATTGGCTGGAATCTGTCTGCTTCCGCCGACCATCCTTATGGGAGCGTCGTTCCCGGTCATCATTCGCTGGGTGGAGCGATCGCGCCCTCGCGTCAACTGGTGGGGATTCTTCTATGGCGGCAACACCGCGGGCGCCGTGTTCGGCTGCCTGCTGGCCGGCTTCTATCTGCTGCGGATTTACGACATGGCCACCGCGACGTACGTGGCGGCAGCCATCAATCTCGTTGTAGCCGCGGCCAGTCTCGCACTTGCGGCGAACATGCCGGACCACGGGGCAATTCATCCCCTCAGGGAACCCATCCGGCTAATCACATCAGATAGCAGGTGGCCGATCTATCTGACCATCGCGCTGTCGGGTGCCTGCGCTCTCGCCGCCGAAGTGGTCTGGACGCGCCTGCTCAGTATGCTTCTGCTGGGCACGGTCTATGTGTTTTCCATCATCCTGGCCGTGTTCTTGACGGGCCTGGCGATTGGCAGCGCCGCGGGCTCTTCGCTCCTCAAGCGTATCGACTCGCGCGCCGCACTCGGCTGGTGCCAGATCCTGCTGACTGTAACGGTCGCCTGGGCCGCTTACACGATCGTCCACATCCTGCCCGTCTGGAAGGACAACGTGCTCGTGACCAACGATGCATGGCGGATGTACGGGCTCGATTTGAACCGCTGCCTGCTCGCGCTTCTTCCGGCCACTCTATTCTGGGGCGCAAGTTTCCCGCTCGCCTGCGCGGCTGCGGCTCAGCTCGGCGGAGAGCCGGGAATCGTGGCCGGTGAAGTCTATGCCGCCAACACCGTGGGCGGAATCGCCGGCGCACTGCTGATGAGCCTGGTTCTGATCCCTGGGATCGGCTCGCAGCAGTCGCAGCGTCTTCTGGTCGTTGCATCCGCAATCGCCGGTTGGCTGATTTTGGTGCCGCTTTTCCGCCGTTCGATAGTCGCCGCGGCCGCTCTTGTCGCCTCCGTTCCGCTGGTCTGTTTTCTAGCCTGGAAGGTCGATCCGATCCCCGGAGACCTCATCGCTTACGGCCGCCGCATGCCTATCAATGCCGGCAACTCGAAAATCCTGTATACCGCCGAGGGCCGGAACTCTTCGGTCGCGATTTCGCAATGGTACAACGGCACCGTCTATGTCAACGTGAATGGCCACGTGGAGGCCACCACCGAGGCCTATGACATGACGCTGCAGCGCATGGTCGGACATCTGCCGGCGCTGCTGCATCCCGATCCGCGATCGGTGTTGGGCATCGGCTTCGGCGCCGGCGTTTCCGCTGGAACCTTCACCCGTTATCCAGGGATCCAGAAAATTACGATCTGCGAGATCGAGCCGGTCATTCCGCCGGCGTCGACCAAATTCTTCTCGGCGCAGAATTACGGTGTCGCGAATAACCCGAAGACTCACATCGTTTTCGACGATGCCCGCCATTATCTGCTCACCACCACCGAGAAGTTCGACATCATCGCGTCCGATCCCCTGGACGTGTTCATCAAAGGGACCGCCGCGTTGTATTCGCGGGAATATTTCGACGCCGTCAAGGAACATCTGAATCCGGGCGGCATGTTCACGCTTTATGTGCCGCTCTATGAAACCGACGAACCCACCATTCGCAGTGAGCTGGCGACTTTCTTCGACGCCTTTCCGAACGGCACTCTGTGGGCCAACCTGCGCGAAGGCCAGGGTTACGACATGGTCTTCATGGGACAAGTCGAGCCGCTGAAGATCGACCTGGATGAAGTACAGCGCCGGTTCAGCCGCCCCGACTACGCGGCGGTCAGGCAGTCACTCGCCGACATCGAGATCAATTCTCCTTACGATCTTTTCTCGACCTATACGGGTACTGGATCCGATCTGCAGCCCTGGACCCAAGGCGCGCTGATCAACACCGACAAAGATCTGCGCCTGTCTTATCTGGCCGGGTGGGGAATCAATTCCGATATGGCCGACGCTCTGTATCGCGAGATGTTGAAGTACCGCCAGCCTCCCGTTGGAATATTTTCCGGATCGCCGGAGCGGCTCCGGCCACTGATGATAGTGCTCGGCGGCCGCGGGCAGTAGGTCGGGCGAGCGTCACTTCGCCAGTGGGGGTGCCTTGATGTGGCCCTCGCGCAGATCCTTGTTGTTCTCCTCGCACGAGTATTCGAGCAATTCCCAGTCGGGCCGCAGCGTGAACGTTCGAACGTTTTTCCACGGTTTCGCATAGGTCTTTGGATCGTCCACCGTCACCGTGTAAGTGACGTGGCCCGCATCCGCCCGTTCGAAGGTTTCGACCATATGCAAGGCGTCGCTATGGGGATGCCCGACGGTGTCGAGTCGTGTCTGGCCGTTGAAGTCGATCGTGTCGATGACCAGGGTGTCACCATCCCACTTGCCGACGGAGTTTCCAAACCACGTGGGATCCAGGTCCTTCGAATGGCCGCGCCCGTCCGTAGGGACAACGTGAAACCAGGTATTCTGCTCGTACAAGAAAGCAACGTACTTCGCGCTCTGCACGATCTGCATCGCGTGCGGCGAGTTCATCGACCGCAGGAGGCCAAATGGCAGGCAGCTTCCGGTGTAGTCGCCATTCTTCGCCGGGTCGTAGGTTTTCCAATTGTCGGCGCCCCAGGCTGTGAACGAAAGTTCTGGAACGCCCTGCTGGCCGGGCCCGTTCTTAGTGATATCGGGAACATAGGGCCGCTGCCAGACGCCGTTGAGGTCGGGCTTGCCGTCGGGGAGCCTGGGCGCGGCACCGGTTGGAGCGGCCGGCTTTTGCCCAAAGGCGAACAAACCGGATAGAAGCAAGATGGTGGCTAGCGCCGCGGCGGACTTGGCGAATAACATCAACCTAGAAGGTACGCCCAGGGCGCCATGCTGTCAAGGTACTGCAAGAAACCAACGCGACACACGACTCACTTCTTTTTGATAAGAACATGCGTTGCACTTTCTCCGGAGACGGTCCTGAAGGGTGTGAAGCCGAGCTTAGGAAGATTGATTCCGGAAAATAGATGTTCCCCTTCGCCCAGAAGAACCGGCGAGACGGCTAAGTGGATCTCGTCGATCTGGTCCGCGGCTAGGTATTGACGGATCACGGATACGCCGCCGCCGATTCGGACGTCTTTGCCTTCAGCCGCTTCTTTCGCCTTCTTTAAAGCAGACTCCAGCCCATCAGTGACGAAGTGGAACTTGGTACTGCCTTCCATCGCGAGGGGAGACCGCGCGTAATGCGTGAGCACAAAAACAGGCGTATGGTACGGAGGATTGTCACCCCACCATCCCTTCCAGGAATCATCTTTCCATGGACCCCGAACCGGCCCGAACATATTACGGCCTAGAATCCAGGCGCCCACGTTTTCGAAAGATCGAGCGGCAAAATCGTTATCGATGCCTTGGGTGCCACCGCTTTGACCGTGCACCTTCTTGAATACTTCTGTGTTTTGGAACCACGTATGTAGCTCGAGGCCGCGAACCCCGAGGGGATTATTCAGGTCTTGCCGGGGCCCCGCCCCAAATCCATCCAGTGAAATTGAAAACGCACCGACTTTAACTTTGCTCATTCGTTTGAAGCCTAGACTCTGAAATATCTGATCGGCCGCGATCCACGTAGCCGTGCTACATTATGAAACAATCCAGGAGGATTGCGCGATGGCGAAATCCAAGAAGACTTCGGTTGCTCGTCGTAATTTCTTGAAGGGGGCGGCCGCCGGCGCGGCAGCTCTGGTTGCTAAGCCCCAACCTACAATTGCACAGCAAACCGCGCAGAAAGGTGGCAACGCCACCGCGCCCATTCCGTCCAGCGCCGCCTTGGAGCGCGAAGCCCCCACCAGCGAGGGCGGACGCGGCTCCGAAGCTCCCGGAAAAATCATCGAGCATCCTGGCTCCGACTTCATGGTGGACGTGATCAAGTCGCTCAAGATTGACTATCTCGGTTCCAACCCCGGCTCAACCTTTGAATCGCTGCATGAGTCGCTCATTAATTACGGCAACAACCAGATGCCGGAGTTCCTGACCTGCTGCCACGAGGAATCGGCCGTCGCCATGGCGCACGGCTATTACAAGATCGAAGGCCGGCCGATGATGGCGCTTCTGCACGGCACCGTCGGGCTCCAGCACGCTTCGATGGCCATCTACAACGCGTACGCCGACCGTGTCCCGATCTATATGATCGTCGGCAACCACTCCGACGCCGCGGTCCGGCGGCCTGGCGTGGAATGGTATCACAGCGCGCAGGATCTGCCGGCGCTGGTGCGCGACTACGTAAAGTGGGACGATCAGCCGGCTTCGCTGCAGCATTTCGCCGATTCCGCCGTGCGCGCTTACAAAGTTGCGATGACGCCGCCCATGGGTCCGGTGCTGCTGGTGGCGCATCACGAACTGCAGTCGCGGCCCAATACCGAACCCAGCAGTCTGCGCATTCCGCACATGACTCCGACCGCGCCTCCGCAAGGCGACACGGACGCCGTGAACGAAGCGGCCAAGCTGCTTGTCGCGGCCGAGCGGCCCATGATCATCGCGCAACGATCCGCCCGAACTCCCAAGGGTGTCACGCTGCTAGTGGAGCTGGCCGAGACTTTGCAAGCGCCGGTCGAGAACCAGGAGCGGATGAATTTCCCGTCGCATCATCCTCTCAACGGCGTCGGCTGGCCCGGTTACCAACCGGACGTCACACTCTGCCTCGAAGTCAACGACGTCTCGAATACCGAACGCATCGCCCGGGGCCGCAACGCCAAGGTCATCAACATCTCTTCGGTCGATCTGTTCATGAAGAGCAACATCCAGGATTTCGGCCGCTATGCCGACGTCGACATCGATATCGGAGCCGATGCCGAAGCCACGCTACCGGCCTTGATCGAAGCCTGCAAGCGTCTCATCACGCCGGACCGTAAACGCGCCATGGAAGATCGGGGCGCCAAGCTGGCCGAGGCGCACAAGAAAGCTCGCGCGATGTCGATCGAGCAGGCGTCGTACGGCTGGGATTCGAGCCCCATCACTTTGGCCCGCCTCTGCGCGGAACTGTGGCCGCTAATCAAGAACGAAGACTGGTCGCTGGTGTCGTGGCAAGGTTTCATCAGCAACTGGCCGAACCGGTTGTGGAAGTTCGACAAGCACTACCAATACATCGGTGGCCAAGGCGCGGGCGGCATGGGCTACGGCGCTCCGGCGGCAGTGGGCGCGGCGCTCGCTAACAAGAAGTACGGCCGGTTCTCGCTCAACATCCAGACTGATGGCGATCTCAACTACGCTCCCGGCGTGTTGTGGACCGCCGCGCATCACCGCATCCCGCTGCTCACCATTATGCACAACAACCGCGGTTATCACATGGAGGTAATGTTCGTCGAGCAGCAGGCCAGCCTGCACAATCGCGGCGCCGATCGCGCTCATATCGGCACCAAGCTGTGGGATCCGAATATCGATTACGCAAAAATGGCGCAAGCTTACGGCATGCACGGCGAAGGTCCAATCAGCGACCCTAAGGACCTGGTCGCGGCGCTCCAGCGTGGCATCGAAGTCGTCAAGCGCGGCGAGCCGGCCATGATCGACGTGGTCACGCAGCCGCGGTAAGGAGTAAGCGTGAACAAGATAATCTTGATCCTGGTCTTGGCCGTTATGGCGGCGGCGCAATCGAAAGCGCCCTCGGGTGACGCCGCGCGCGGCAAAGAGATGTACGTGAAATACACCTGCTACGCCTGTCACAGCTTCGATGGCCATGGAGGCGCCGGCGCGCGCCTGGTTCCGATGAAGATGCTGCTGCCGGTGTTCACGGCCTACGTGCGCGCCCCGCGCCAGATGCCGGCCTATCGGGAAAAGGTGATGTCCGACTCCGACCTCGCCGACGTGTACGCGTACATCAAATCGATTCCCGAATCCCCCGCCGCCAAGAGCATTCCGCTACTGTCGCAATTGCCCCAGTAACGGCGTTAAGAATAAAGCTTCAGACCAAACTGCAGCTCTCGCATAAAGAGCCCCGCTCGGATGCTGTTTATCGTGCCAAAATCTCCTGTACCTGGGGATCGGCTGCCAGCAGTAGCATAGTCTGTTCTCGTTTTTATCAGCTTGCCATTTTGGGTCACTCCCCCTTGGATTCTCTTCCCGCGCGCCGCCACTCCAGGCGGCGTTAGGCCATTCTCACGGCGTCCGCAGGAGTCCAGCCACGGCACGTTTGAGAACGTGCGCAAGGCAGGCTCGCCCACGCCCGTGCCCACCCCCGGTGCGATCCAGCGCAGCTTGCTGTATACTGGCTGCTAACCCGGAACCACGACGAGATCCGGCTGAAAGGAGAGCAAATGGAGATCGACAGACGCGCGTTCTTTGCCAGCCTCGGTGGCGCGGCCGCCATCAGTGCCATGGACTCGGAGGCAAAAGCAGACGCACTGGAAGATTATATGTCCGAGCAGTTGGACAACGGAGCAGCCAACAGCGCTTCCACCACCAGCCCCGACAAGAAGTTTCCAACCGTAGCCGAACTGGATGCCCAGATTACAACGCGTGACTATCGCAGAGGTGTCGGCACTCTTTTTGCCAACAACGGTAGAAACGTCAAGAAGCTCGAGCCGCTGCCCGCCAACCCAACCCTGCTCGATTTCTTCAAGTACCGGTTCGCTCCCGCCAACCACGTTCTCCAAAGCGCCACCCGCGCTATGAAAACTGGCATGACAGAGGAAATCATCCTGGCCTGCCTGCTTCACGACGTCGTGCAGTCTTTGATCAAGCCCGATCACGGATGGTGGGGCGCTCAGCTCTTCGAGCCCTATATTTCTCCCAAAGCAACCTTCGCCATTCGGTACCACCAGACCCTTCGTTTCTATCCCGATTCAGCGGCCGGATATGAGTACCCGGACCTGTACTACAGAATATTCGGGAAGGATTACACGCCGCCGCCGCACATCGAAGCCACGTATAAAATGCTCAAAAACCACAAGTGGTACATGGAACCACGGCTGGTAACTGTAAACGATTTGTACGCCTTCGACCCCAACGCAGTGGTGACCATCGATCCGTTCGTCGACATCGTCGGACGCCACTTCAAGCAGCCCAAAGAAGGCCTGGGCAACGACAACAGTCCGGTCGCCCACATGTGGCGCACCATCGCGCGGCCCGATTCGCCCCTGTAAATAAGACCGGCCGTACTTCTTTTCGACAGCTCGCCCTGATATGTCAAATTTGCCTTGACTTTCAGGTGCAGATCGCATATTCTCATCCAAAAGCAGGGTTAATGGACCCTGGCCATTGAAGTATTGCTAAGCGAAAAAAGGGGTTTTCCACCTCAGCGTTGGAGGAGAATTGTATGCGCTCACTGTTCCGAGCAGTCGGCTTCTTCCTGTTGGCCTTGGCGGTATTTGCGCAAGGCGATCGCGGCACTATCACCGGCACTATCGTCGACCAGCAGGGCGCGGTCATCGCCAACGCAGCGGTTGAAGCCAGGCACGTGGAAACCGGCACGGCCTATCAGGCCGCAACCACGTCCACTGGCAACTACACCTTCGCTGAATTGCCGTTTGGCACGTACGAAGTTTCCGTCAGCGTGCCAGGATTTAAGAAGTACATCCGGCAAAACCTCACCGTTCAGGTCGCACAAACCTTGCGCGTCGACATCACGCTGGAGGTGGGCTCTGCCACTGAAGCTGTCACTGTTCAGGCCGAGGCCTCGATGCTGAAGACCGAAACGGGCGACGTGAGCACCAACATCAACACGGAGACTTTGACCCAACTACCGCTGATGGGAGTTGGAGCCGCCGCCTCGGGTAGCTCCGGAATTCGCAATCCCAATAATGTTCTTAACGTCGTTCCAGGAACTTATTACGTTCCTAACGCGCAGGTTAAGATCAACGGCGCTCCCAGCAACACGCAGACATATCACGTCGAAGGCCAGGACACCACCAATCAGGGCTACCCCTATGCTCCGGCTCAGGTGCAGCAGGGCGTGGACGCACTCCAGGAGGTCTCGGTCCAGACGAGCAATTTTGCCGCCGAGTACGGTGGTGTGGGCGGTGGGTTCTTCAACGTGACCATGCGCTCGGGCACTAACTCGATTCACGGTAGCGGCTATGACTACATCGTGAACGAAGTACTGAACGCTGGTACGCCTTTCACCGGCCCCCCATTCACAAACACACAGCCCGGAGAACTGGTGCGTCCCGTTGCAAGAAGACATGATTACGGCTGGACCGTCGGTGGTCCGGTAGTCATCCCGAAGATCTACAACGGCCGCGATAAGACTTTCTTCTTTTTCAATTTTGAGCAGTTCCGCGAAACTCAGGACGTTAACAACACTGCCATCACAGTTCCGAGCACGGGGTATCGCAACGGCGATTTCAGCGGCGCCATTGCGGCCGCAAACAATACTGTACTGACAACGGACGTTCTGGGGCGGTCCGTTCTAGCGAACGAAATCTTTGATCCGAACACTCAATACACCGATCCTGCCAGTGGGAGCCGAGTCTCGAATCCTTTCCCGGGCAACATGATTCCGATGTCGAGATGGGATCCGGTAGCGCTCAAGATCCAGAGCTTCATTCCGGCTCCGGCTCTGTCGTCGCTCATAAACAATTTGATTCCCACCTACCCCAGCGTCCGTCATACGACCATTCCCGCAACGAAAATCGACCAACAGATCACAGAACGGCAACACTTGTCGTTCTATTGGTCTTTCACGCACACCGACTCGCCATTCTCTC
Source organism: Bryobacteraceae bacterium (assembly GCA_035484655.1). Taxonomy (GTDB): domain Bacteria; phylum Acidobacteriota; class Terriglobia; order Bryobacterales; family Bryobacteraceae; genus Palsa-89. Next base: position 49,348 of record DATHOT010000117.1, read on the forward strand.
CGATCTACGGTCAATCCGAAGGACTGCCGAATCAGATCACAGCCGACCGTGGGACATTTATCCACTCCCATGTCGAGCGCCTGAATTACGACTACACTGTCTCGCCGACCTTCCTGCTTCATTTCGGCGCGGGATACCAGCAGAACAATTTCTTTGATGACGCACCGATTCTGAATTTCAACGCAGCCCAGACGTTCGGACTCGTAGGGGCCACCGTTAATAGGAATGTACCCGTATTCACCGGCTTCTGCCCGCCGGCTGGGATTGGAGGTGTAGCCTGCACAGCCGCAGGCGGCATGTACAACATGGGACCTAGTGCCGGGCAGAGCCATCAATACTATGAGAAGCCCACCGGGAATGTGTCGGGCACGTGGGTGAAGGGTAGTCACACGTTCAAGGCTGGCGCTGAAGTTTACTTCTTGGCGGTTCCAACTATTCCCTACACCAATACCAACGGATCGTACGGGTTCAGTGCCAACGAAACCAACGAGCCCTATCTGGTGGGCAGGACATTCGCCGGCGGGTCGCCGGGTTTCCCATACGCCAGCTTCCTGCTGGGCCTGGTCGACAATTTCTCCATCGCGGCGCCGGCTGAATACCGGAATTCAAAACAGGAATGGGGCGTCTTCGTTCAGGACTCGTGGAAGGTGACTCGCAACTTGACGGTGGATTACGGATTGCGGTGGGATTACGGAACCTACTTCAAAGAAGAGCACGGCCGCGGCGCCAATTTTTCCCCGACCACGCCTAACCCGACAGTCGGAGGATTCCCGGGCGCGATTATCTTCGAGTCCACTTGCAACTGCAGCTTCGCCAAGAATTATCCTTATGCCCTCGGCCCCAGGGTAGGAGTCGCGTATCAGATCACTCCAAAAACTGTTTTCCGGGCCGGCTTTGGCGTTATCTACAATCAAACCGGCACGACCCAGCTAGGCTACTCCTCGGCTGGTGTCGCCACCACTTCAACATTTAGTTCCCCGGGCGCCGGCCAACCTGCCATGACGCTTTCCGGTGGCATACCGCCACAAGACGAGCCGACTTGGCCAGTATTTAAGCCGGGTCTTTTTCCCACTAGCCCGGCCGGTGGTCAAGCTCTCCCCACCGGCATCGGATTCCTGGATCCCAATGCCGGCCGTCCTGCCAGGCAGGCACAATGGAGCGTCGGAATCCAGCGCGAGATCAGCCGGGATTTGATAGTCGAAGCCGCCTACGTCGGGAATCGTGGTGCCTGGTGGACGTCACCCTCACTCGAGGACATTAATGCCATCACACCGCAAAGACTCTCGGCATTTGGGCTCGCCATAACCAACGCCAACGATCAAGCCTTGCTGCTTTCCACTCTGAACTCGACCACCGCGGCCGCCCGCGGCTTCAACAAGGCGCCGTATCCCGGCTTCGCTCTCACCAACACTGTCGCGCAGTCGCTGCGGCCATTCCCACAGTTCGGCAATATTCCCGCTATCGGAGATCCGACCGGCAGAACCTGGTACGATTCGCTGCAGATGAAAGGGACCAAGCGGTTCAGCCATGGCTTCGTCTTCAGCAGCTCTTTCAGTTGGCAGAAATCACTGGAGGAAGGCATCGATCCCAACGTCAGTACGACGGCCGGCGTCCCGCCCGCTAATTACGTTGGCGCTGTCGGAAATCCGATGCTGGCCAAGAGTTTTTCGAGTTTCGATCAGCCGTTTATGTTCAATTTCGCAGGTACATACACAGTGCCGAAATTACCAGGCAACAAGGCTCTCTCGTATGCGCTTCGCGATTGGGAAATCAACGCTTTCTTCGATTATGCCAGCGGCTTACCGATCCCTAGTCCTCCGGCTACCACCAGTCTTGCCAACGAACTGTTCCAACCGACTTTGGCGGATCGGATTCCCGGCGTGCCGCTCTATACGCAGAACATCAACTGCCACTGCTTCGACCCGTCGAAAACCTTTATCCTCAACCCGGCTGCCTGGGTTAACCCACCTCAAGGCCAGTTCGGCACCGCGGCGCCTTTCTACGACGACTATCGCTACGCCCGCCATCCCATCGAAAATATGGGCCTGGGCCGTGTGTGGCGTCTCAAGGAAAGATTCAGTCTCGAGATGCGCGTTGATTTCGCCAACATCTTCAACCGCACGTATCTGAACAATCCCACCGCGACCGGTTTCTCGAACCCGCAATCTACGAACAAAGTTGGGCCGCTAACCGGGCTGAATAGCGGTGGTTTCGGCTGGATTAATCTGGCCGTTTCGCCGACGACTCCGTATGCGCAGCCGCGCAATGGAACGATCGTTTTGCGCGTCCGTTTTTAGGCTAGCCCCAGACTTTGCGGGCGGTATTGACAACCAGTTCCAGCTTGCGCCACTGGTCGTCGATCGAAAGAAGATTGCCGGCGGCGACCGATGCGAAGCCGCATTGCGGGCTGATGGCCAGGTTTTCCAGCGGCACGTAACGGGAGGCATCATCTATGCGGCGCAGGAGATCATCCTGCGATTCCAGTTTGGGTTCTTTGGTGGTGATCAGCCCTAGCACGACCGTTTTGCCCCGCGACACCCGGCGCAGCGCCTCAAAGCTGCCGGCCCGATCGCTATCGTATTCGAGCAGGAACACATCGACTTCGAGCATGCCGAACAGTTTCTCGGCGATGGCGTCGTAATCGCCTTCGGTGTACCAGCGGCTCCGGCTATTACCCCGGCAGACGTGCAGCCCGAGCGTGACATGATTACGGGGAACATCTTTCAACGCGGCATTGTCGCCCGCGACCGCATGCTCGAACTCCTTATCGGGATCGACGCCGGATGCGCGGAGTTTCTCACGCTGCCGTGGATCGAGGAAGTGAGAATAATACGGTGCGTCGAACTGGATGTAGTGCACGCCTTGGGAAACCAGCCACCGGACCTCATCGCGCACGATGTCCACCAGATCGTGGAGCAACTCGGCCTGAGTTGGATAGTAGGAATCGGAAAGGCCGGGCTTGAAACTCGCCACTAAGAAATTGGAAGGCGCTGGCACGGTGACCTTGAACGGACCAGCTGCATTCTTTTTCAGAAACGGTAATTCGTGGGCGGTCAGTTTACGGAGCTTGCGAAGCTTTGCCCCGACCGCCTGAGCGGTGCTGCCTTCCGCTCCGCCGCCGGGCCCTTTCCACTCCAGCATTACCTTCTGCGACACGAAACCGTCCACGGCATCGGCCATATCGGTGAGCCAGGAGCCGCGCCGCAATTCGCCGTCGGTGCATACGTCGATCCCGATCTGTCGCTGCTTGTCGAGGGCCGAAAGAATGGCTCGATCTTCTGCTGCACGCAATTCATCGAGAGTGAGCAGGCCTTCGGCATGCGAAGCGCGGGCTTCCAGTAATTCGGGCGGGCGCAGCAAGCTGCCTACCTGTTCGGCGCGAAACCGGTTAGTCATTTGCCGGGGCCGGAGAGGGCAGCTCGCAAGCGAAGTTGGCCTCATCGTCGATGCTTCCCGTGCCCTTGTATTGGGCGACCTGCGGGTAAGGGCAGAGCGGCCGGGTACGATCGATTTTTCCGGCCGTGCGGTGAGACGCGACAATTCTAGCCGGAGCGTGGCCCTGCTCCTTCCACTGTTCCAGCACGCTCACCATGTCGAAAGTGTTGGGGCCTTCGCCGCCGCCGCAGTGGCCCATGCCGGGGACCATGAAGAGGCGGATGGAATCCGCAGGCCCCAGACCTGCACCACTCAGAGTGTCTACCGCAGCCTTGTAGTAATTGATGCTGGCGCGGGGCGCGACGCCCGGGTCGGCCCAGCCGTGATACATCAGCAGCTTTCCGCCGCGAGCAAGGAAGGGCTTCAGATTCGGGTCGATGGCGTTGATGGTGTCGTTATCGATCTTGTCGGCGAGGGCGACGTCGCCATCGAGGTTGAGTGCGCGCCAATCCCAATTCGGATCTTTGAACACCACGTAGCGGAACTGATCGGTGGCGGCGGAAAATGGCTCGGGACCAGCCACCAGCATGCCCCAGCCGAGTTCACTGCCGGGCTCGACGGGCGGAAAGATTTCCTGATTGGTGCGCGGATTCCTGGGCGCGGCGTACATTCTCCGCGCCCCGTCGACTTGCCCCGGCGTAAGGCAGGTGGGGGCGTCACCTTCCTTGCACTCGATCACTTTGGGATCGAAGTGGCAGAGCGAAGGATCGTTGAGGAGACCGTCCTTCAATCCATCGGCCGCGTCGCAGGCCTCGAGTACGGCTTTATGGATGGCCGGATATTTGCTTGCTGGAATGTAGTTGGGCGGGTCCTTGAGAACCCCTTGCGCAAGCCAAATCTGCCAGGTGGAAAGGTGGGTGCGAGGGTTGGCGGATGCGCCGGCGATGATGGCGTCGTAGTCGTTCGGGAACCGCTGCGCTTCCTTGAGCCCTTGGCGGCCGCCGGTGGAGCAGCCGTTCCAATAGGAGACCTTAGGCGGGCCGCCATAGAAAGCGGCGACGATTGCCTTGGCCTTGACGGTCATCTCGTGAACCGCGCGATATCCGAAGTCGGTCAGTTTTTCCGGATGTCCGAGCGCAAAGCTGCCGGTTGCCCCAACGTGGCCGGTGTCGGTGGAGCTAGTAGCGTAGCCGTGCTCGAGCGCCTGCGCCATCGCTGGATAACTGATCACTCCGGCCCAGCCACCATTGCCGACCGCTTGAAACTTGCCGTTCCACCCGGAAGCCGGCAGCCAGACTTCGATCTTGATGTCGGAATCGGTGGTGGGCTTCAAAGTGGCGGTGACGCGGCAGAATGCGGGGAGATTCTTGAATCGCAGGTCGGGGACCTGTGCGACCGCAAAGACCTGGGCCACAGTGCTGACGTGGGCCAGCGTGATGGTGGTGTCTGGCAGTGTGAGGGAGCTGAGGCTATCGCATGAAGCAGCGTATGACGGAATGGAAAGGAGGAAAAGCAACGTGGTTTTCATGGCGCGCTTTTTTGGGTCTTGCTCTCCATGTTCATAAGGCGGAGGGCGTTTCGACGGTAGATCTTATCTTTGTCGTCGGCCGAAATATCGAGCCCTTCGATGCAGCGGATGGTTTCGCGGATGTAGAGGCCGGGCGAAGGCTCGAAGGGTAAGTCGGAAGCGAACACGCAATGATCGACGCCGAAGAAATCAAGTCCGCACTTGGTGGCCGACAACCCGCCAAAAAGCGCGGTGTCGGCATAGAACATGCGGAAGTAGTCGATGGGCCGCTTCTTCATGGAATGCAGCAGGGACTTGTAGTCCACGTCGGAAGTGCGCGTTCCAAGCTGATCCCAACCGTAGCCGACGCGGCCTTCAAAGTAGGGGATCATGCCGCCCATGTGGTGGGTAACGATCTTGAGATTGGGCAGGCGATCGAGCATGCCGGAGAAAACGATGCGGGACATCATGGCGCTGGTTTCGTAGGGCCAGCCGAAGGTCCACCAGATTTCATATTTGGATTTGTCTTCACTGAGGTAGTCGGGGAAATTGGCGCCGCGGGCGGGATGGATCCAGACGGTGAGATTGCGGCGCGCGGCTTCCTCGAAGATGAGCGAGAATTCCGGAAGGTCGAGCGGCTTTCCAGCGACGTTGGTGAAGAACATCACTCCAGGCGAGCCAAGCTGGGTAGATGTGCGTTCCATCTCCCTGACGGCCGCATCGGGATTGTTCATCGGAAGAGAAGCGGCGAAGGCGATGAAGCGGTCGGGATATTTGGTCACTAATTCGGCTAGGCCGTCATTGGCGACGCGAGCAAGCTCCGGCGACTTATCCGGCCCAGCGATGACTTCGAGCGGAGGCGCGGGCATGGAAAGGACCTGGCGGTAATCGCCGAATTCATCCATCACGCGGAAGCGCGCGTCGAGATCGGTGAGGGTGGGAATATTGGATACGCGTTTGCCGATATCCTGGCCGACAACCCCGGTCTTCACGTATTGGTCGGTGAAGCGCTTGGGGAAAAAGTGATTGAAGAGATCGATTTTCATCTGCAGGGGTATTATATCTTCTTCAGCGAGATTCCCGCGCTGCTGAGAATTGCACTCGGCTGGCCAGCAATCCGGCTGCCGAAGCGATCAGGACGGGGATTGCCGCGGCCCAGAAGACGCGACGGGTCTGGTGCTCAAATGAGAGCAGGGCTCCACCGAGCAGAGGCCCGATAATGGAGCCGACGCGTCCGATACCGAGGGCCCAGCCGACACCGGTGGAGCGCATGGGTGTTGGATAGAATTCGGCGGTTAGCGCGTTGGCACCGCTTTGTCCGCCGATCACGCCGCATCCGGCCGCGAAGATGGCGAGAGCTAACCAGGCTACGGATTTACCGGCTGTGCCGATGCAGATGACGAAGATGCCAGCGGATAGATAGGCGCCGGCCAGGACACGAAAAGAGAGCAAGCGATCGAGGAGGCGCCCCATGATTAACGATCCGACTGCGCCGCCAACCTGGAAGAGAGCGGTGAGGATGATAGCTTGCTCGATGACGATTCCGGCGTCGTGAATTACCGTGGGCAACCAGGCGTTGAGAAAATAAAGATCGAGCAGGCTCATGAAAAAGATGACCCAGATCAGCAGGGTCATTGATGTACGTCCGGCCCTGAAAAGCTCCTTGACGACGAATTCGCGGGCGGGTCGTTCTTCGAGGAGCAGCGATCGCGCGAGGTCAGGCGAGGTGCCGGGTGCGATTCTCCTGAGGCTCTGAGCTATTTTCTGGTCCTCGCCGCCTTTCACAAGGAGGAACCGGATCGATTCGGGCAAAAGAGCGATCAAGAGCACGGCGATCGCGCAGGGCACGATCCCGCCGGTGACGAATACCGATTGCCAGCCGAAGCGAGCGATCAGGCCGGCAGCCGCGAAACCACCTACGGCGGCGCCGATGGAGAAGCCGACAAACATGAGCGTAACCGCGGTTGCACGCAGCCGCCTCGGCATGAATTCCGACGTCAGGGCCACGGCGTTGGGCATTGCGCCGCCCAAACCGAAGCCGGTGATTAAGCGATAGACGAGCAGCGATGGAAGTGATGTGGCGGTGGCGGTGAGCAGCGAGCAGGCGCCGAACAGAACGGTACAGAATACGAGCACCGGCTTTCGTCCGAAGCGGTCGGCGAGGGGGCCGAAGATCAGTGCGCCGATCATGATGCCGACCAGTCCGCTGGAGAAAACCGGGCCAAGTGAGGCGCGCGCGATGTGCAGGTAGTCGATCAGCGCGGGTGCGACGAAGCCCATTGCCTGAGCGTCGAAGCCGTCCATGAAGAGCACCAGGGCGCAGAGGATGGCGACGAGAAGCTGGTAGCGGCTGAGCGGCAATTGATCGATGAAGTGGTGAATTTCGAGGCGTGCCGTCGGGCGCATAGAAGAAGTAGAGCACGAAAATTAGGGACAGTGCACTCAAATCCCAATTTCCTGCTCTCCGGTGTCGGAAAATCGGTATTTGAGTGCACTGTCCCTAATTTTGCTACTAAGCGACTTTGCGCAACTTCGTCACGCGCCCCACTTCCACCCACTCGACCACGATGATGTTGCCGACGTGATCGAAAATGGCGCTGTGCGGCGCAATGAACTTTCCAGGCGTAAAATTATCTCGCTCCTTGGTGCGGAGCTGGCTCCATTCCTGATTGGTGTACTTACCGTCGCCCAGATGCGCGATCACTTTGTTGTCCTTGTCCATCAGGGTGACGCGGGCGAGAAGATCGGGCACAACAACCACGTCGTTTTGCTCGTGAAAATGGCAGGGGAGCTGGGTGCCTTCGACGAAATCGATGTGCTTGCCCTCCAGCGTAAAGCGCTGGATGCGGCGATTGGTGCGGTCGGCGACCAACAGAACCGGCGTGTTTTCGCGCGTGTCCACCATCAAGCCGTGCGGCGTGTTGAGTTGGCCGGGCTCTTTCCCGGGACCGCCGAACGTAGCGATCAGCTCGGGCTTGCTGTTGTACTTGTTGATATAAGACGAGCCGTATCCGTCGCCGACAAAGAAATCGCCGTTGGGCGCGATGGCCACGTTGGTGGGCCGGTAATTCAAGCCGGGTTTGCCGGGCCCCTTCTCATAGGCTTTCGATTCGCTCGGATAACCCAGAGTCCAGACTTCCTCGCCTTTCAGCGTTCGCTTGGTGACGATGCCGTGCAGTTGATCGCAAATATATAGGTACTCGTCTTTGCCCTCTTTGCGCAGATGCAGGCCGTGCGCGCCGAGCTTGTATTGCTTGCCCCAGGAGCGAATGAACTTGCCCTTCTGATCGAACACCACGATGGTGTCGTTGCTCTCGCTCGCCGCGCCAACGGTGTGATGGATGTAGATGTTCCCATGCGAGTCTTCACAAACGCCGTGCGTGTTGCCGTATTTGATATTGCTCGGCAGCTCGCCCCAGTCGTGAATGCATTCGTACTTGTATTCGCCATCGCCCAGGACGGGTGCTTTGGTGCCGGCTTTGTCGGTGGCTCCAAGAATCAATGGCGCTGCGGCGGTTGCGGCCAGAAAACTGCGGCGGGTGGTATCCATTTCCGTTGTTCCTTTCGACGGCCATCGGTTCGTGGCCTCTCCCGAGAGCATACACCAAACCTGACCGAGCCGGGCTTTGGATACACTGTCTGTTGCGTTAACCGAGGAGGGCTGAACCTATGGCCAAGCCGGCAGCTGGATCCGTGCCGCTAGCAAAACTTGAGTTGTACGAAAAATTAGTGGCCACCAATCCGAACGTCGAACGGAAAGGTGCTACCGTGCCGTACACATCTTTGAACGGCCACATGTTCAGTTACCTTAGCAAAGAGGGCAAACTGGCTCTCCGGCTTCCGGCTAAGGAGCGGGCGGCCTTTCTCGAGAAGTACAAAGCGAAGTTGTGCGACGCCTATGGAAAGGTTCAGCCCGAGTACGTCGAGGTTCCCGACTCGTTGCTCGCGTCGACGCGCGAATTGAAGAAGTACTTCGACAGCAGTTACGAGTACGTAAAGTCCCTCAAACCGAAGCCCACCGCAAAAAGTAAGAAGACTTGAGCTTGCAGATGCGGGAAGGGCGTGATATATGGCCGTTCAAAAGTGAAACCGGTACCTGATCTCACCGTAAATCTGCCGAGGGTTGATATAGTGGGTCCCGCCAAAAGTGTTGCTCGTATCCAGCAGATAGCGAGAGTTGGCGATATTTACCGCGTTGGCGGAAACGGTCCAGTTTTCTCCAAAACGCTTGCCGATGGACAGATCGAAAGTAGAGTGCGGCGGAAGGTGCGACGGCCCGTTGCCATTGAGAAAGCCGGAGCCGAACTGGTATGCCGGTGTTGCCCACATGTTGCCCGGCAATGTCAGAGAGAGAACGGAAGTCGCAGTGTTGCGCTGATCGTGATCGAGAAGAAAATTCCCCGTCGGCGCGTCCTCCAGTAACCCTCCGGTAATTGGGCCGATTCCATGCCCAATCTGATTTGAGTACGCCACTCGCCATTGAGCCATATGGAAAAGCCGGGGCGAGCGCAAAGTGACCTCGGTGCCGCTGATGATGGCACCCACATCCGTCAATGGAATAAAAATACCGGAGTCGCCGAGTACATCGTGATCCAGGAAGTTACGCGCGCTGGTGTGAAAATTATCCACATCGATCGACCATCCGCGTACCGGAATGCTCAATCCGACATCATGCTGGATATCGCGCTCACCCGGCAGCGGAATGAAGCCGAAACCTAGTGACACCGCAAAATCGAGCGACGGTCCGGCCAGACTATCGAGTGGAGGAGGCTGGTAGTAATACGCGTAGTAGCCGTGCAGCGTCCAATTCAGGCGCGGAATGCGGATGGCCGCGCCCAGCCGGGGATCGAAGGCGTTTTCATTGAGCAGTCCGGCGTAGTGCGTGAGCCGAAGGCCGAGGTCCAGGGTGAGCCAGGAGGTGACTCTGTATTGATCCTGCAAAAAGAAAGCGGTCGAGCTGGCCCAATGTGTTTCCACGTGATTCAGAACATTTCCACCGGGATTGGCCGTGAGCCCGAAAAAGATGTTGTCATGCTGGCCCCACGCTTCGATGCCTGCCAGCGCGTTATGTCTGTTCTTCTGCACCTGGACGACGGAGCGGCCGCCTAAGTAGTTCGAACGGGCGTTGTCGTTCAGAACGAATGGATTGTCATTGGGCCCACCGAGGTAATGAGCGCTGTTGTAATGGTAATAGGGTGAGAGCGTGAACGTGATCCCATCGGCGAAGCTATGTGTCCAATGGAAGCCCACCAGATCATCTTGCTCGAGATCGAGATCGCGAATTCCGGCGGCCTGATCGTCTTGGGTATTGGGAATCTGATAGTGGTCTTCGCGAAACGAACCGATCCAGCGGAGTTGATCCTTGGCGTTCGGATTATAGAGCAAAGAAAGAAATCCGCCCACCCCGCTGTACTGATCGTGGATCACTTGCGAAACCGGCGGCGCCAGCCCCAACTCCGACCGGCTTCCGTCTACGCTGGCGTAGTAGGCAAAGCGTTGGGTATGACTGCCGATCTTGATCTGATCGTCGGTGGAATAGAAGTTGCCCGCTGACGCGATCACTTCGCCCTGATTGTAGCTTTCGAAGCCGGAAGGCGTTACTACGTTGAAAAATCCGTAGGTGCGATCGCCGTACTGGCTCGAAAAACCGCCGCGCTCCACCTCTAGCTCGGCGACGTTCTTGGGATTGATGAGGGGCGCCACATTGGCTGCAATATTGGTATTGACCACCGGTATGCCGTCGAAAAACCAGTTCACCTGATGGCCGCCGCGCATGTGAAGCATGTCGTGAACCATGTAAGCTCCCGGAGTAAAATCGGTGATCATCGCGAGGCTGTTGGTTTGATCTGCCCCTGCGGTCTGGGCGATTTCCTGAGGCGAGACCTCGGTCTGAACCGTCGCCGTCTGTGTGTTCAGCTTACTGGTGGCGCCCGACACCTCAATCGCTTGATGCACTGCGGCGAGCTCGAGCTGGAAATGTAGAACTGGCATCTTTCCGGCGGTTACGGTGGCTTGCTGTTCGAGCGGTTGCATGCTGGCAGCAGAGACCGTGACTTGATAGGTGCCTTCCGGAAGATCGTCCACTTGAAATTCACCATTGGAGTTGGCCTGCAAGGTTCTGGTCGCGGTGGAATCGCGGCCGCGAATCAGCACTTGGGCGTCCGGAACCGGGCGATGCTGCGGGTCGTGCACGACGCCTTTCAGAGTGCCATTGGCGGCCGGCAAAGGCGTCGCCGACAAGAAAAAGACTATACAAGCTAGGGACACGGATTTCATATAATGCTCCTCTCGGCAGGTCAGGGACCTGCCCCACGACTACAGGATTCGCTTATGAGAGAGGTGTGGGAGGCCCGCGCTTTTGACGAGTGCGGCTGTAGGAGATTCGCCCCAGCGCTTCAGTCTGTGGACGCGACGCTGGATGATTGACGAGACCCGCAAAGATTGCCCGTGACGTTCCAGGCAAACTTACGGTTGGACTGGCTGGAACGCCCTTCGCCGCGGGATAGTAGGGGCACTTGGCAGCTTCCGCCGAGGGACCCGACGACGATTCCGATTGGGTCGCTGTCATCGTGCAATGATGCTGTCCTGCACGTTTGCAGCACGCCGGAACGCTGGAATATGCATCCCAGGCCAACACCGCCGGGCTGATCAGCGAAAAGCTGAGGAGACCCACCAACAGTATTGCGGACATGCGGCCCATCGGCATTATTGTACTCCTCTGCACGAAGTTGGTAGGGGGCATGTCAGGGCCGCTTAGTGAAAATGAGACCATGCTGAACGGGCAGCAAATCCAGCACCCGGTCCAGTTCGAATCCAATCGGTTCAATTTCTGCGCGGATTTGATTGATGGTCATCCGCTCCGCTTTGTCTTGTGGGCCAAAGGGGTGCCCTTCGGCAAATTCGATTACAACCAGACGTCCATCCGGCTTTAGAGCCCGATTGACAGCGGTCAGCATGGCTTCCGGCTCAGAGAATTCGTGATAGGCATTAGCAATCAGGACCAAGTCGAACGATGTGGCCGGCAGATGGGGGTCTTTCTCGCCGCCCAATACCAGCTCGACATTGGAAAACTGATGCTTCTTTATCGTCTCGGCGGTCAGGTCGAGCATCTTTTGCTGCACGTCGACGGCGAAGACCTTGCCCATCGGCCCGACTTTTCCAGCTAGGCGCCACGCGAAGTAGCCCGTGCCGGACCCTATCTCGGCAACATTGGCGCCAACTGGAATCTCCAGGGCGTTCACTAGCGAATCGGGACGTTCTTCTGCGTCGCGCCCGATCCGATTGAGAAAGCTCACATCCGAATAGGCGTGGTTCGGTTGACGCGTACGCTTCATGGTTGCGGCGATGGGAGGTCCCTTCAACGTACACAGGTAAGCCACCACATCGTCGATTTCCGCGCCCGAAAGCCGAGTCGCATAGGATGGCATCAGCGACCGCTGCTCCCGCCAGGTGCTCTTTAGGTCGTCCTTCAGAAACGATCTGGGGCTGCCATCGATATCACGAATCTGGATCGAGAGGTCGTCTTCATTCAAGGCTAGACCCTGAATTGTTTCTCCGCGCTTGGGGACGATGACGACGGTGTAATATTGGGGAGAAATTTCGGCATTCGGTTCGATCAGCGATAACCGCAGCGACTTCGCAGAACGCCGGATACCGATATCGCCCAAATCCGGTCCCAAACTGGCGCCGCGATCTCCGATGGAATGGCACGCTCCGCACCCGCCCTTGCCTTCGAATATTGACTTACCGGCCGGGGCATTACCGGTCACTCTTAACTGACCAGTTTGCGCGGCGAGAGTGAGCGCCAGCATTGCCGGCCCGATCTGTTTGAACACCTTGCTTTTAATCCAGGCCGAAAGTGACGATCAGGTCTCCGGCTGCAATAGACACCATCTGTTTTCCATTGGCAAGATAACTGATCGGCGACGCGAACACAGGGCCATTAGATGAGAAAGTCCACAGCCGTTCGCCGGTGGTAGAGTTCAACGCGAATATCATGCCTTCGAGCGTTCCCCCGAACACCAGGTTTCCACCCGTCGCCATTACGCCTCCCCAAGGAGGAGTGAGGACTTTATGCTGCCACTTGATCGTTCCTGTTCCGGGATCGATAGCTGTGACCGCGCCCCAGCTTTCCTCCGGCGCGCCGATACCTTGAGTTTTGGCTCCGCCCAGTGCCGGATCATACGCCCCCGCATTGGCTAAGCCCCCGCCGGCGGGCGGCCTATCCGGCTGATCGGTAGTCGGATGAGGAACCGCGTTCTTCGAGAACCTGCGGTGTTCCTCCCGCGCAAAGACGTAGAGAAGTTTGGTGAGGGGGCTGTAGCTGTGCGACATCCAATTGGCGCCGCCATCCACGCCGGGCCAAGTATGATCGTTGCCTTCGGGCGTCGGCTCGTTGCCCGGAATGACTTCCGGACGGCCGTTGTCATCGAAGCCTTTTGCCCAGGTTTGCTTCACAAAGGCCTTGGCCGTCAGGAATTTTCCGTTGGTGCGGTCAAGGAGATAATAGAATCCATTGCGGTTGGCCCAGGCCAGCGTCTTTTTCATCTCTCCGCGGAACTCGGTATCGAGCAGGATCGGAATCTGCGTCGAATCCCAATCGTGCAGATCGTGCGGAGTAAACTGGAAAAACCATTTCAGCTTTCCGGTGTCTGGATCGAGCGCCAGCACCGAGCACGAATACAGGTTGTCGCCCAAGCGAAAGTCGTCGTTGTAATCCGGCCAGGGATTGCTGGTGCCCCAGAAAAGGGTATTAGTTTCCGGATCGTACGAGCCGTTATTCCAGGTGGTCACGCCGCCGGTCTTCCAGGAATCTCCAGCCCAGGTTCCGAAGTTCGCTTCGCCCGGCTGTGGAATGGTATTGAAGCGCCACAAACGCTGCCCGGTCTTCGTATCATAAGCGTCCAGGAATCCATTGACGCCATGCTCGCCGCCCGCCATTCCGACGATCAGTTTGTCTTTCACTACCAGAGGCGCGCCGGGTGCCGCGTAACCGCCGGCCGCGGTGTAGTCGCCCATCTCGGTCTTCCACAGTTCGTGACCGGATCTTGCGTCGACTGCGACGACGTGCATGTCGAGCGTATTCATGAATAACGTATTGCCGAGTATCGCGAGCCCGCGATTCACTTTCCCGCAGCAATTGAAGGTGCGCGGCGGATTCCGGTATTCGTAGTTCCACAATTGCCGTCCGGTGGTTGCATCCAGGGCATAGATGGCATTCTCCGGGCGCGTCAGATACATGATGCCGTTCGCCACCAGCGGCGTGGTCTCGAACTTTTCGATGTGCCGGCCCTGGAACAGCCACTTGACATGGAGGTTTTTAACGGTCTGTTCATTAATCTGATTCAAGTTGCTGTAGCGCCAGCTATTGTAGGTATGCGAATACATGAGCCAATTGCCGGGCTCGTCCGCGGCCTTCAGCAACCGCTCGTAGGTTACCGGGCCCTGGGTTGGGGGCGCCTGACCTTTCAAGGTCCAGACCAGTGCCGCGGCCAACGCTACGGTTCCGAGGCAAATGCTTCTCTTCTGTATTCTCATTGCGCCCCCTTCAGGGAATTCAAGTAAGCCACCAGATCGTCGAGTTCTTTCTTGCTGAACGTGGTTTCATAGGACGGCATAACGGTAGGTTTATCCCGGCGAACTTCCTTGATGTTTTCTTTCAGGAAGGACCGCGGGTTGCCGCTGACGTCCCGTACCTGCACGGACAGGTCATCTTCATTGAGCCGGATACCCGAAACTGTTGAGCCGGACGTCGTGACCACTTGGACAGCACGATATTTATTCGGCACGAACGCTTCCGGCTTCACGATGGATTCCTCGAGAAACGCCAAGCCCCGCCGCCGCCCTATATCCGTCAGGTCCGGTCCCAAATCCGACCCTTCGTTGCCGATTCGGTGACAGGCGACACATCCGCCTTTGGCGTAGTTGACCTTGCCGGCTTCGGCATTGCCGGGCGCCTTCTCCTTAAGGCCCTGAGATCCGATTCGCTTCACAAAGCCGACCAGCCTCCAGACGTCATCATCGCCCACCCGCACCGCAGGCATTTCAGTTCCGGGAATTCCGCTGCGGATGGTCGTGAACAATTCCCGATCCGATCCCCCCATTTCATATTCGCCCGCCGTCAAATCAGCACCCCGGCCGCCTTCGCCGTGGCCGCCGTGGCAGTAGGAGCAATGCAGCTGGAATAAGCCACCACCCTGCTGGACATCCGCCTCAGTGTTAAAGGGATTAGTTTGCGCGATGTTCTTGCCACGTACTGCCTCGCCCGTCAGTGCGGGGTTTTGCACTCCCTGCGCTGTTAGCAATATCGTTGGGACCAAAACGAAGAAAGAAACTCTTAGCCACATACCGATCTCGACTCCTCAGTCAATGTCGACCTCATCAATGCCGGAATATCTTATGATGCCAAATAACACTCATCCTAGCAGTACTGCCGGGATAGGCGTTGATGCGGGCCAACTCTATGGCAGCAGATACCCGCTGTTGGCCAGGATCGCGCGGCCGTCTGAGCCGAGCAGAAATGAGCGAAACTGTTTCGCTTCTTCGATTCGCGCCGATCCGGTGACAATTGCTATCGCCTGCTCAATCGGATGATAGAGCTGCGGATCGATTTTTGAAACGGTTCCTCCGTCGTGCAGCACGAGTGAATAGGCCGTGAACGCAGCGTCGGCATTTCCGGATACCGCCATCTGCTTGGCTTGACTAATGCTATTGGCGTACACAATCTTTGGCTGAACGGCTTCCCAAAGATGTGAATTCTTCAGGACCTCTATGGTCGCTTTACCGTAAGGCGCCAGCTCCGGTTGAGCAACGGAAATAAAGCGAACCTGCTGCCTGCCCAAGTCTCTCAATTCGCGGATACCGCTTTGCTCGCCCTTGGGAATCCACAGGGCAAGTTGGCCTCTGGCATACACGGCTCGGCTGTCGGTGATCAGCTTGCGGGACGTCACGAGGGAATCCACATGTTCGGTATCGGCGGAGGCGAAAAGGTCGAATGGAGCGCCGTTGTCGATCTGTTGCGCTAATTGCGCAGTGGGGCCGTAGCTAAAGATCACCTCGATGCCTGTTTTGGCCTTAAACGCGCGGCCGACCTGGCCGAAAACGTCCATGAGGTTTGCAGCGGCTGCCACGGTAAGCGTCGCCGGCAGTTCGGGACTCGGCCGCGAGCCGCACGAGCCCAGAATAACTGCCGCGCATAGCATCCATTCTGCATGACGGGGGTGGATTGACACTGTTGCGTTAATTATATAGTGTCTCGTAGACTCCACACCGGCGGATGTTGTGTTAACATAACGAGGTTCGTTTAGCACACCAGTTATGTCTAAACCATCGCGGCTCAGCTTTTTCTGGCTTTTGTTGGGGCCATGCATCTCGGCCCTAACCGCCCAGGTTTCGGCGGTCGTCTCGGGCACGGTAACGGACCAGTCCGGCGCGATCGTTTCAAGGGCCACCATCACAGTGAAGAGTGTCGACACGGGGGCGGTCCGAACTACTTCAACGGACGATTCTGGCCTGTATCGAGCCTTCTCTCTGCCGGTTGGAGAATACGAGATTCGTGCGCAGAAGCCGGGTTTTACCGATGCGGTGAGGACAGGTGTTCACTTAGTAGTGGGCCAGAGCGCCACAGTGGACTTGGGCCTGCGCGTGGGAGGGTCAACCCAAGAGGTCACGGTGAACGCGGACGCTCCCTTGGTTAGTGTTGCCACTCGGGACATATCCGGGCTGGTTGGCGAGCAGCAGGTCAAGGATCTTCCGCTGAATGGACGAAGCTATGACGAGCTGCTCACATTAAATCCTGGAGTCGTCAACTTCACCTGGGAGAAGACCGGCGGAATCGGCGTATCCAATTCCACAAATGGGAATAACTTCGCGGTTTCTGGCAATCGGCCTCAGCAGAATTTGTTCCTACTGAACGGGATTGAATTCACTGGGGCGGCTGAGAACAACATGCAGCCGGGTGGAACCAGCCAGCAACTTCTCGGCGTCGACGCCGTGCGGGAGTTCAACGTACTGAGAGACTCCTATGACGCAGAGTACGGCAAGCGCCCTGGAGCACAGGTGTTAATCGTCACTCAATCTGGGACTAACGCGTTCCACGGCTCTTTGTACGAATTCCTCCGGAATAACGCTTTCGACGCCCGGAATTTCTTCGACCCTCCTTCCGTTCCCGGTTTTCATCGGAATCAGTTTGGCGTGGCTCTAGGAGGAGCGATCCGGAAGGATAAGACCTTTGTGTTTGGTAATTACGAAGAATTTCGCCAGCACCTGCACCAGACCGGAGTAGATCTGGTACCGGACAACAACGCGCGAAATGGATTCCTTCCGTGCGCGATCGTCAGCCCGACGCCGAATCCCTGCCCCAGTTCTGGATTGGCGTTCGTCGGGGTTTCGCCACTTATCTCGGCGTGGGCCGCGCCAACGCCGGGCGCTCCGGACTTCGGCGGAATCGCGGAGGCGCTCAATAGCCCGCTCCAAACCATCCGCGATGACTTCGGTACCTTCCGCCTGGATCATAATTTTTCGCAAAATGATTTTCTGAACGGGATATACACCATCGATGACAGTGCGGATTTCACACCCACCAGCACGAATCTTTACGCCGCGGATGTTGCAACTCTAAGAGAGCAGGTCGTGAGTCTGCAGGAAACGCACGTTTTTTCATCGACCTTGTTGAACACCGCTCGTGTGGGTTTTTCGCGCGCCGGTTATTTCTTTACGGGGGAGCCGACGCCCGGCACGCCCGCGGCGAATCTGCCTGGTTTCCTAGCCGGCGATCCGATCGGTGCGCTCGTCGTCGGGGGTAGCGCCGCATCGAATCCAACGGCCCAAATCAGCCTCGCTGGAAGCAATAACGGAAGCAATCTGCGCGTCGCTCGAAACCTGTTCACCTATGAAGACCAGGTCTCTTTTACGAAAGGCCGCCATCAATTCAACTTTGGCGCGTGGTTCCAGCGGCTTCAGTCAAATGAGCTTCTCGCGCTCAGTCAGTACGGACAGGCGACGTTCACTAGTCTTCAAACCCTCCTGCAAGGAACGGTTGGAACTCTTCTATACGATCCCGCGCCGACTCCGCTCGGCTGGCGGGCATGGTTCGGAGCGTTCCATGCCGAGGATGTCATTCGACTGAATTCAAGGCTTACCTTGTCGTTGGGATTCCGAGACGAGTTCACGAACGGATGGAATGAAGTTCACGGCCGTGCGTCCACGTATACTTTCCCGAACGACGTTATCTCCACCCAGCCCCACATCGGTGACTCGGCCTTTACCGTGAATAACGGGAAATTTCTGCCGCAACCGCGCATTGGATTGGCTTGGAGCCCATTCGGCAATCAAAACAGGACCGTGATCCGGGCGGGCTTCGGAATGTACAACGACCTTCAGGACGCCCTCGGTTATCGCACCGATCAAAACGCGCCGTTCAATCCAACGTACAGCCTTCCTAGTGAGCCGGTTTCGCAATTGCCTTTGTCGCCGTCGGGCCCGGTGCCGTCCACTGCGAAGTTAGTGCCGGGCGGAGTGCAACCGGACCTGCAAACTCCCACCCTGATCTCCTGGTCCTTTCGAATCGAACAAGAACTCACCGCGAACACGGCCTTGACGGTCGGATACGTTGGATCTCACGGTTATCATGAAATTCTTGGCATCGACGCCAACGAACCCTTTCCCGTCATTTGCCCCGCTACTCCTTGTCCGGCGAACTATCCCAACAATTTCCCGGCTGGCATCGCTGGCACACCCGTTCCGGCAGGGACTTATTACGTCCCGACTGCAACAAAACCCAACCCCGCGATCGCCAATACGTGGACCTATTTTTCCGAGGCCGACAGCTCCTATCACGCGCTGCAGTTGGATGTGAATCATCGGTTCAGCACCGGCTTTGCGCTACGCGGAGTGTATACGTGGTCGAAGACCATCGATGACGGTGACTCGCTCAACGCGACTACGTCAGGTGGTGAACCCGCACTGGCATCCAATCCGTTCAACCTCCGAGCGGATCGTGGATTGGCTAACTTTGATGTCAGAAACGCAGCTGCTGTCAGTGGAGTCTATGAACTCCCATTTGGACGAGGAAAGCGTTTGCTGAACAATGCGCGCGGCTTCGGAAACGGGTTGGCGAGTGGCTGGACGATCAACTCGATTCTCACGCTTCAGCAGGGATTCCCGTTTACGCCGCAGCTCAGCTACAACCCATCGAACAATGGCGACACGCGAAACCCTGTGCGTCCTTTCGTGAACCCCGCTTTTGGTAGTTCGGTTATCCTGGGCACCCCGAATCAGTGGTTCAATCCCGCGGCATTTCTTGCGCCGCCAAACAACAGTGGATTCTATGGGAATCTCGGACGAGACACCTTGATTGGCCCTGGCTTGGCCACACTGGACTTTTCCGTCTTCAAGGAGACTCGGATACGCGAGCGATTGAGTTTGCAGTTTCGCGCGGAGTTTTTCAATATCCTGAACAAGGCCAACTTCAATACGCCGAATGCTATTGTGTTCACACCTTCCGGCGTTTCGCCGACCGCCGGAGTGATTACGAGCACGGCCACAACATCGCGGCAGATTCAGTTTGGTCTGAAGTTGCGTTGGTAAGACGTATTCCGGCTGACGTTACAATGTGAGGTAGTCATGTATACACGACGCTCGCTGGGTTTGGCGATTCTTACAGCTATTCTTCTGCCGGCGCAGGACGCGCAGCCATCCGTTCAAGTCACCGGATCGGTCAAGCAGGCGCTCACATTAACCGCCGACGATCTCGCGAAAATGCCACGGGCGACCGTCCGAACCACAAACAACGGAATGGAGACGGTTTATGAAGGAGTCTGGCTCCACGAAATATTGAAGAAGGCGGGCGTTCCACAAGGAAGCGAGCTTCGCGGCAAAGCGCTTTCGAGCTATGTGATTGCCGAGGCTCAGGACGGGTATCAAGTCGTCTTCTCGCTCGGTGAACTCGACCCGGCGTTTATCGATAACGAGATCTTGCTGGCGGATACCGCGAATGGCAAGCCCTTGTTCGGCGCGCAGGGCCGGTTCAGGCTGGTTGTGCCGAAGGACAAACCAGGCGCGCGCTCGGTCCGAATGTTGACCAAGCTCGAAGTCGTTCAGTTGAGGAAATAGTCATTGTGAAAACACGCGTCGAGAACCGGCTGGGCCAAATTCGAAAGAGCAGAGGCGTAGGCGCCTCGGACTTGGCTCGAAGGGTACACGTGAGCCGGCAGACGATTTACGCCATCGAAGCCGGGACCTACGTTCCCAACACCGAAGTTGCGTTGAATCTCGCCCGCGAGTTGGAAGTCACGATCGACGAGCTGTTTTCGCTGCAGGAACGATCCCGGCAGTCGCCCGAGTCGCTGGCGGCAGAAGTGCTCAGCGCGGAAGCACCTTCAAAGGGCCAGCCCGTGCGCGTCTGCCAGATCGGATCGCGGTGGGTCAGCGTTCCAGTCAGCGCCTCTCCTTACTATATGCCGGAAGCCGATGGCATCATCCAGCGCACTGGACGAACGAGCGGTCGTGCTGACCTGGTTGTGTTTGCCAAGGACGAAGCGGCCCAGAAACGGCTCATTTTAGCTGGTTGCGACCCGGCTACCGGTCTTCTCGCCAGAATGGTGGAAAAAATCAGCGGTGTGGAAATCGTCTCAGCCGCGGCCTCCAGTAAGCTCGCCCTATCCTGGCTCTCGGAAGGGAAGGTGCACATCGCCGGCTCGCATCTTGAAGATCCGAAAACAGGCGAATTCAACCTGCCTTTCATCCGCAAACATTTCCCGGACGAAGATTTCACTGTCGTCACGTTTGCGCGCTGGGAGGAAGGATTGGTAATCGCGTCCGGAAATCCCAAAGGTGTTCGCAAAGTTGAAGATCTGGCGCGGAAAAATATCAGGTTCGTGAATCGGGAGCCGGGCTCTGGCAGCCGTGGGCTATTAGATCAGCTTCTGCAGAAGAATGGGATGGAGGCTCTGAGGGTCCAGGGATATGATCGGGTTGCGTATGGCCATCTCGCGGCCGCTTATTACGTCGTCTCACGGGAGGCAGATGTTTGCCTGGCGACTCGATCTGCCGCTCAGACCTTTGGTTTGGATTTCATACCGCTGCACAGCGAGCGCTACGATCTGGTGATGCGCAAGCGCACCGCGGATCTGCCGGCGGTTAAAGCCTTCCTGGATGTCTTGCAACGTGCCACGCTGCGCCGCAAGTTGGAGGTACTGGCCGGCTATGACACGTCGGAAACCGGAACGCTGGTTGCTTAAGCGCGTCACCCTTGCGTTCGCCATCGGGGCGGCCTTGATGGGCGCTGATTTCGATTGGAGATTGCCCAAAGGTTTCCCTCGTCCCGCAGTCCCCGCCGATAACCCGATGAGCGCCGCAAAGGTCGAACTCGGCCGGCGCCTCTTCTATGACAAACGGATCTCGGTAAACGGTAAGGCGTCTTGCGGGACTTGCCACCGGCAGGATCTGGCTTTCACCGATGGACTGGCTCGTGCGGAAGGTACAACTGGACAAGTCCATCCGCGCAGCAGTATGAGTCTGGTCAACGTGGCATATGCGCCGCTATTGACATGGGCGAATCCTACACTCGATTCTTTGGAAGAGCAGGCAGTGACTCCGATGCTGGGGGAGGAGCCCATCGAACTTGGGCTGAAGGGACATGAGCAGGAGTTTCTGAATCTTTTACGGAGTGATCCGCTCTATCAGCGGCTGTTCCCCAAAGCTTTCCCGGAAGTAGGCGACGTTTATACGCTCAAGAACGTCACAAAAGCAATTGCCGCCTTCGAACGGACGATCATCTCCATGAGGTCGCCCTATGACCGATACCGCTGGGGCGGCGACTCATCGGCCATCTCGGATTCGGCCAAGCGAGGAGAACTCCTTTTTTCCTCGAGCGAGCGAGGGGGATGCTTTCAATGCCACGGCGGCTGGAATTTTACGACAATCCGATTCGACGGAAAGCGGGATGGACGCGCCGAAGGCGATCCGCGCGGCGGGTTTTTCAACACAGGCGTATCGCTGTATGCGCCGCCGAACCGCGGTCTCTATGAACGCACGCTAAGGCTAGAGGACGTTGGAAAATTTCGAGCACCGTCGCTGAGGAACATCGCACTTACAGCGCCGTACATGCACGATGGCAGTCTGACCACGCTGGAAGAAGTGATCGATCACTACGCGGCCGGCGGCAAAATGGATCACCCGAATAAATCGCGGATCCTTCGGCCATTCCGCCTGACGGACGATGAAAAGCGCGATCTAATCGAGTTCCTCAAATCGCTCACTGACGAAGAGTTGCTTCACGATCCTCGGTGGAGCGACCCTTGGACCACAATAAGCAGACCAACCGCCTCGAAATAATATAAGGGCTCTAGTCCTTCTGGAGCATGACCCCCGTCGACTTGATTACGACGGTGACCTTGTCTCACGTTTTCCATAATGTCGCTTAGCGTCACTTCCACGACTTTTCCTTCGAGCTGGTTTCTCGCTGATATGGGCCCGACCTCAGGATGCCACGATTACGATCACATGGCCGAGACTCACGATCCCAGCTCAATGAAAACAGACGTTCGTGGCCAAGCCGAGCCGGACTGTTGCCTGAATGTAGGGCTAAACCAGACGCGCAGAGGCGCGGGCAGTGCATCGCTCAAAAGCCGGGCGGGCGTTCGGCCGCCACATTCAAGGTTCGCTCCAGGGCCAGCCCGGCCCGTCCGATGGTCCCCTCGTCGAACAGGCGTCCAATGAGTGTGACCCCGTGAGGCACTCGTCGGGGCGGGGAAAATTTGGGAAGCGGGTGCGCGGGGTCCGGAGCCCAATCGCTGCGCGCTTCCGACACTTCAACAAATCCGGCCCGGAGAGTAAGAGACGGATGGCCCGTGAAATTGGTGATCGTAAGGATCTCATCGCGAAGTGACGGGACGAGCAGCAGGTCCACTTGGGAAAAAATGCGAGCCATTTCTTGCGCCACGCTGCGTCGAAAACGATCGGCCTGGACGAAGTCCACGGCGGACAGGAACCGGGCCTGGCGAAAGAGGTTGGGCCATGCGTCGGGAACCTGCGCCTTGAGTTCTTTGAGGCCCCCGGAGAGTGTGAGCTCCTCGAAAGCAGCGGCGCCTTCAGCGAAGAGAATCAGGTCTAGCGAATCATAGGGCCAATCCGGAAGCGACACTTCGGTCGGAACCATACCGAGCTTGCGGACAGTTTCCAGAGCGGCGCGATCGACATCGGTGGCGGGCGCTTCCTTCATCCAAACGGGAATGTAGCCGACCCGCAGACCAGTAACGGGCGCAGAAACGTCGAAATCGAGGTGGCTCGGGACGCTGGATACATCCCCGGGGTCTGGGCCGGAGATCGCTTGCAACACAAGCAGTCCGTCTTCCACGCCACGAGTCATGGGCCCGAGTTTGTCGAGCGACCAGCAGAGCGTCATGGCTCCCGTGCGCGGAACCCGTCCATAGGTCGGGCGCAGCCCAGTGACGCCACAGCGCACGGAGGGGCTGACAATGCTGCCACCGGTTTCGCTCCCGATGGAAAAGCCGACCAATCCCGCGGCGGTCGCGGCGCCCGGGCCAGCGCTGGATCCGGACGCACCTTCCTCCAAAAGCCATGGATTCACGGTCTGGCCACCGAACCATATGTCATTGAGCGCAAGTGCACCGAGGCTCAATTTGGCAACGAGTACGGCTCCGCCATCGTGAAGGCGCTTCACAACCACGGCATCTTGCTGGGGCACGCGATTGCGATATGGTTCGGCGCCGTAGGTGGTAGGAATGCCGGCGGTATCCAGCAGATCTTTGGCGCCCCAAGGTATGCCATGCAGCGGTCCGCGGTAGTGTCCGGCGGCGATCTCGCGGTCGGCCTGCCGGGCCTGTGAAAGGGCCAAATCGCTAGTGAGCGTTATGACGCAACGGAGCTTGGAATCGAACCGCTGTAAGCGGTCCAGATAGATCCGTGTGAGGCGTTCAGACGTTAGTTGGCGCGTTTCGATCCAGCGGGACAGTTGGGACACCGTAGCAAAAGCGATGTCCTGGTCGCTAGAGGGAAGGGGATTGTGCGTGCTGGGTGTGCGGATGAAGCGGTCACTCCTCGGGCCTGCCTCTAGCCCCGGTAACATAGGATCCCAGCGCGTAGCGGGCGCGACCGACTGCGGCGGAAAGAACTTACGCGGTCCGGCGCGGCGTTCGTAGAGGGGCGCCATCATTTTGCGCCAATTGCCAGCCGCTGTTTGGCGGTCGATGGGGCTTAGCTCAAATTGGACGAGTTTTTCGGCCTCGGCGAAGGTGGAAGTTGAGACCGGCGGTCCCGCGTCCGGCGCAGTTCCGAAAGCCGGCGGGGCTCCGGGCGGAAGAACCCCCGAGTCTTGCGTCGGCTTACGGCAAGCAGTGAGGGCGGATATGAGAGCGGTTGATGCACGATTGAGAAATAGGCGGCGCGAGTTTGGCATGCTCTGTTTCGCCCTACATTGTAGCGGGCGGACCATACGAGAAAGGTGTCGCATTCTCTTTGCTAGGAATCCTGGGTTATCATGAGGGACAATTCCGAGCTAAGGAATCATCCAATGAACCAAAACCTGTTTCGATTTGCTCTCGCCGCCGCAGTGGCGTTTACGGTGTTCGCGGCGACCGAGCGGGCCACTTACAACCCGGCGCTGTGGTCGGGAATGAAGTATCGCATGATTGGCCCGGAGCGCGGCGGGCGTGTGACGACAGTGACCGGAGTCCCGTCCCAGCCGTACACGTTTTATATGGGGTCGACGGGCGGCGGCGTCTGGAAGACCACCGATGCCGGACACACGTGGGTGAACGTGTCGGACGGATTTTTCGCGGTGGCGTCGATGGGCGGGGTGGAAGTCTCGCTTTCGGATCCGAATATCGTGTACGCGGGCACGGGCTCGTCGAAGATCCGTAGCAATGTATCGATCGGCCGCGGCATCTACAAATCAACGGACGCCGGTAAGACTTGGTCCTTCGCGGGCCTGCGTGACATTGGACAAGTCTCGACTGTGCGGATTCATCCGACCAATCCAAATGTCGTTTATGTCGCCGCCCTGGGGAATCCTTTTGTCCCCAACAAAGAGCGTGGCGTGTATCGCAGCAACGATGGCGGGAAGACCTGGAAGAACGTCCTGTTCATTTCCGACACCGCCGGCGCGGCCGATCTCGAGCTTCAGCCCGGCAATCCGAATGTGGTCTTCGCGACGATGTGGCACGGCCAGCGCAAGCCATGGACGATCATCAGCGGCGGGCATGAAGGTGGGATTTATAAGAGCACGGACGGCGGGGATAACTGGACTAAGCTTTCGGGCGGGTTGCCGAACGAGCTGTTCGGGCGCAGCAACGTAGCTATTTCCTCTGCGATGCCGAATCGGATCTACGCGCTGATCGAAGCTAAGCCGAGCTCTGGCTTGTACCGGTCGGAAGACGCGGGCGCGACGTGGGCTCTAGTCAACGGCTCCGGCTCGCTGATCACGCGACCTTTTTATTACGACACACTCGGCGTCGATCCCAACAACGCGGATGTCGTGTGGGTGGGCGACGAGGGTTGGTTCAAGAGCGTCGACGGCGGCAAGAATTTCCGCCGGTCGCCGGTTCCGCATGGCGACAACCACGATGTTTGGATTAATCCGAAGAATTCGATGTTCATGATCCAGGCTAACGACGGCGGTGCGAATGTCTCGCTCGACGGCGGCCAGACCTGGAGCACGCAATCGAACCAACCGACGGCCGAGATCTATCAAGTCGCGTTGGACAATCAGTATCCATATCGCGTTTACGGCGCCCAGCAGGATAACACCACGGTGATCGCACCCAGCCTGCCGCTCGGCAACGGGCAGGATTTTCGAGTGGGGCCGGGATGTGAAACGGGTCCGATTATTCCAGACCCGGTCAATCCTGAAGTCGTATATGGAAGCTGCAAGGGCCAGTTCAGCCGTTTGAATCTCACCACCACCGACGAAGAGCGCTACTGGATCGGCGCGCAGTCACTTTACGGCAACGCCGGTAGCGACCTGACGTACCGTTTCCAGCGCGTGTCGCCGATGGAGTTGTCGCCGCACGATCCGCACGTTGTTTATTACGGCTCGCAATATCTGCATCGGACGCGCGACGGCGGTGTGACCTGGGAGAAGATCAGTCCCGATCTAACGGCTCATCCGCCGGGGACGCAGGGTTCGAGCGGCGAGCCGATCACGCGCGACGACACTGGCGAAGAGGTCTATAGCACGCTGTACTCGATACGCGAGTCGCCGGCGCAAAGGGGTGTCATCTGGACCGGCTCCAATGACGGCCTGGTGTATGTGACGCGCGACGACGGAAAAAATTGGGCCAACGTCACACCGGCCGGTCTCGAGCCAGGCGGCCGCGTTCAGAATATCGAGCCGAGTCCGCATCGCGCCGGCACGGCTTATGTGGCCATTTATCGCTACCTGCTGGGCGATTTCGCGCCGTACATTTATCGGACCGATGACTTTGGCAAGAGCTGGGCACGGCTTACGGATGGAAGTAACGGAATCGCGAAAGACGAGCCGACGCGAGTGGTACGAGAAGATCCGGATCGTGCCGGGCTGTTGTACGCCGGCACCGAATTCGGAATGTATATTTCATTTGACAACGGGGCGCACTGGCAAACGTTCCAGTTGAATTTACCGGTGACGCCGGTCACGGATATCAAGATCGCTCACAAGGACCTGGTGCTTTCGACACAAGGGCGCTCCTTCTGGATTTTGGATGACTTGACGCCGCTGCATCAGTTGAACGACCAGATTGCGACGGCGCAGGCAGTTTTATTCGAGCCGCGAGAGGCGATCCGTACTCCGCAAAGAGGTGGGGGAGGATTGGGAGGACGTTCGGGAGTTCAGTATCCACAGCCCGGCGCGATGATCGATTACTACGTCGCCAGTGCTCCGGCGGATGAGATTACGCTGGACGTGCTCGACGGTTCGGGCAACGTGATCCGGAAATTTAGTAGCGCAGCCGGTGCCGGCGAAGAGCGCGCGACGGACGCCCAGGCCGGCGGCGGTGACGACGAAGAGGGCGGATTTCGCATTCGCAGCGGACCGACGCGGCTGGAGAAAAGCGCCGGCATGCACCGCTTCACTTGGGACTTGCGCTATCCGGGTCCGTGGATGAACAACGCTCGGCCGGAGGGTCCCAACGGTCCGGTGGCCGCGCCGGGCAAGTACGCGCTGCGGCTGACGGTCGGGTCTTGGACATCGACTCAGCCTCTGACTGTGATCGAAGATCCGCGCGTCACCAAGACAGGCGTAACCACCACCGACCTGCGCGAGCAGTTCGATCACAATCTCCGCGTTCGCGACATGGTGAGCGAGGTAAACAAGGCCGTGGCGCGGGTGCGCGCGGCACAAGCGAGTTTGCGCGACGCCGCCGGAGGATCAGGCGATAAGCTCGCACAATTGAACGGCCTGGCATCGCATTTGATCACGCCGTCGATCCGCTACAGCAAGCCGGAGCTGCAAACGCATATCACCTATCTCTACAGCTTGACCAACGCGACAGATCAGAAGATCGGACGCGACGCCGTTGAGCGGTATCAGGAGCTTCGGAAGGAGCTGGATGCGATGATCGCGGCGCTCAATCAAGTCCTGGGGACGGCGAAGTAGGGTGGTTATGAGGAAAACCTCTTTAGCGCTCACCGCCGCTTTCGTCTCAAGTGTGCTGGGCGCGAACCTGGCGCCTCCGCCGGACGCGCGCGCCAAGATCGACAAAATTTTCGAGCGCTTCAACCACACGAATACTCCCGGGTGCGTGGCCGGCGCGACGATCGATGGCGGCACCGTACTTTCGAGTGCCTACGGCATGGCCGATCTCGAACATGGCATTGCGCTCGCGCCCGAGTCGATTTTGGAACCCGGCTCCATCGCCAAGCAGTTCACCGCCGCGGCTGTGCTTCTTTTGGCTCAACAGGGCAAGCTCTCGCTGGATGATCCGGTGCGGAAATATATCCCTGAGGTTCCCGATTACGGCACTCCCATCACCATCCGGCACCTGATCAACCACACCAGTGGACTGCGTGACTGGGGCAGCGTGGAAGGCATCGGCGGTTGGCCTCGTACCACGCGCGAGTACACGCATGCCCATGTACTGGAGATTGTCAGCCGCCAGCGCGCGCTCAATTACCCGCCGGGTGCTGAGTATTCTTACACCAATACAGGTTTCAACTTGGCCGCGATACTGGTGAGCCGAGTGTCCGGCAAATCGTTCCCGGAATTTACGCGGGAGCAGATCTTCGCTCCGCTCGGCATGGAATCGACCCAGTGGCGCGACGACTTCCGGCGCATCGTGCGCAATCGCGCCGTCGCCTATTCGCCCAGCGACAACACCTTTCGGCAGGACATGCCGTTTGAAGATGTGTTCGGCAACGGCGGCTTGCTCACCACGGTCGGCGATCTGCTGCGCTGGAACCGCAATTTCACCGACGCCAAGGTGGGCGGGCGCGCCTTCGTCGATTCCCAGCATCGACAAGGTCGATTGTCAGACGGCCGAACAATCGCCTATGCGGCCGGCCTGATGGTGCTGCATTGGAAGGGACTGAACGAGGTTAGCCACAGCGGCAGCACGGCGGGATATCAAGCCTGGCTGGGACGGTATCCCGAGCAAGGCCTTTCGGTAGCGGTGCTTTGCAACGTGTCATCGGCCAACGCCACCGAGCTCGGGCATCAAGTGGCGGATGTTTATCTGGCAGGCGTCGTCCGTGAGCCTCCGCACGAAAACGTTGTGATCGAGCCGGTCACTCTCGAAGCTAAGACCGGCTTGTATCGAAGCGTACGCGATCATCAGACCCTCTTGATCGAGGTTCAAGACGGAAAGCTGCGCATCGACCACCGCGGAGTCCTGGCTCCGGTCTCGGGCGAGGTGTTCCGCCTCGGCGAAGATGGTCCTCGGGCTGAGTTCGACTCAACCGGCAAAGGCCTTCGTATGAGCACCCAGGTCGACGAGGGTAACTATTACGAAAAGGTGGAGCGCTGGAATCCGACTCCGTCTGAGCTCGAAGCCATTACCGGAGAATATGCCAGCGACGAGGCCGAAGTGAGTTTTCACGTTGCGCTCGAGAAAGATCGTCTGGTCATTCACCGGCGTCCCGACGCCACCATCGCGTTGACGCCCACTTATCGAGATGGCTTCAGCTCGTCGCTCGGCAGTGTTCGATTCCTGCGCGATTCAGCGGGTCGTTTTACTGAACTCAGCATCGGCGAACAGCGCGTCTGGGACATGCGATTCCGAAGAGTGCGCTAACTTAAACTTTGACGCCAACGCCAACCCGGATTTCTCAATGGCTCATCCCGGAAGTGGATGCGCAGTCTGCGCGCGAGCTGGAGGCGGATCTGGGGATTCAGCCGATCACGGCTCGTGTGCTTCTAGGCCGAGGACTAACTGACGCCGACACCGCCCGGCGATTCCTAAGTCCTTCGATCGAACATCTGCACGATCCGCTGCTGCTGACTGGAATGGACCAGGCCGTCCAGCGACTGCGCGCGGCTATCGCCGCTAAAGAGAAAATCCTGATATACGGCGATTACGATGTGGACGGCACGGTCTCGGTCGTGATTTTGAAAAAGGCGATCGAGCTAGCGGGCGGGGAAGCGAACTATCATGTGCCGCACCGCCTTCGGGATGGGTACGGAATGCGAGCCGAGGTGATTGAGCGCGCGGCCGCGATGGGCGTCCGTCTGATCATCAGCGTGGATACCGGAATCCGGGCCACGGAAGTGGTTCGAGGAGCGGGCGAACTTGGGATCGACGTAATCGTCACCGATCATCATCTGCCGGAAGCCGAGCTTCCGCCCGCGCTGGCGGTGTTGAACCCTAATCGGCGTGATTGCGGCTATCCCGATAAGAACCTGTGCGGCGCGGGAGTCGCATTCAAGCTAGTGCAGGCGTTGCTGCGAACGCTCGGATGGCCGGAGGAAAAACTGGCGCGGATGCTGAAGTCGTTCCTGAAGCTGGTGGCCGTGGCTACGGTGGCGGACGTGGTGCCGTTGCTGGGCGAGAATCGCATCATCGTCAAGTACGGTCTGGAAGGGCTGCAGCGTGTCCACAATCCCGGTTTGCGGGCCTTGCTGGAGGTCTCGGGAATGCTGGAGGGTCGCGCGCCCAATGCTCGTCAGGTTGCATTTCAGATCGCGCCCCGTATCAACGCGGCGGGCCGTATGGACGATGCGCAGAATGTTATAAAAATGTTCCTGACCGACGATCTGGAGCAGGCGCGCTATTTCGCCGGTCAGCTTCACTCACTCAACAAGGAGCGCCAGGAGACCGAGGCCGACATCGTGCGGCTGGTGCTGGAGGAATGCTCGAAAGTTCCCGTTACCGAAGACCAATTCGCGCTGGTGTTCACAGGCGCCAACTTTCATCGCGGTGTGGTGGGAATCGTTGCGAGCCGCCTGGTGGAAAGGTTCTGCCGTCCGGTATTTGTATTGAGCGAAGAGGAGGGTGAGGCAAGCGGGTCCGGCCGAAGCATCGCCCGATTCCATTTATTGGACGCGCTGGAATCGATGCCCGATCTGTTCACGCGCTTTGGCGGTCATCGTCAGGCGGCGGGCGTTACATTGCCGTCCGAACAGGTGATCGAGTTTCGCCGCCGGCTCAACGCCTATGCTGCTGAGCGGCTCACTCCCGCAGATTTCCGGCCGCAACTTGCGATCGATGCGCTCATAGATTTGAAAGAGCTGACCACCGGGCCGGCAGTGGAAGAGATTTTCGCGATGGCGCCATTTGGTTTCGGGAATCCGGCACCCATACTGGCGATCCTGGACGCCGAGATCGCGGCTACTCCCGTAGTTGTAAAGGAAAAACATCTGCGCGTGCATTTGCGGCAAAACGGAAGAAATCTGCTCTCTACTGCCTGGAATTTCGCGGAACGCGCCGGAGAGTTTTCGGCTGGCGCGCGTACCGACGCTGCCTTTTCACTCGAAGAGGACGCCTACTCGGCCAATCGCGGCTGGGGCGGCTGGGCGGCGGTGCTGAAGGATGTTCGTCCTGCCCGCGTGACTTAATAGATATAATCGATTTTCGTCGTTGCAAGAATACTTCAGGAGGAATCATGCGGGGATTTGTGCGCGTATTTATTGGAATAGTGTTGGGGGCCGCGGTTGCGCTGGCACAGTTGGTGCCCGGCCGGTATGTCGTGGAACTCAACGGCGCTCCACTCGGAGCCGGCGTACGAACCAAGGGACGGGACGCGCTGAGGGATCAAGTGTCGGCGATTCGGTCCGAACAGGCGCGCGTCAGAGCGCTCATTGAACAGCGCAACGGCAAAGTTCTATCCTCGCTCGACAGCCTGATGAATGCACTCATTGTGAAGATCGCCGATGCGGACGCTTCGGTGCTGTCCCAGTTGCCCGGCGTGAAACAGGTCTATCCGGTTCACCAATACAAGATGGAGTTGGATCACGCACTGCCGCTGCACCGCGTTCCGGAGGCCTGGGCCCTCATTGGAGGCAAGGATAAAGCGGGCGCCGGTGTGCGAATCGCCATTCTCGACACGGGCGTCTCTCCCAATCATCCGGCCTTCCAGGACCCGACGCTCAAAACGCCGCCCGGATTCCCCCAGGCGTCCAAACCTGACAATCTCGCTTTCACGAACAACAAAATCATCGTGGCGAGAAGTTATGAGGACATTTACCAGGAAACCGATCCGGATGACGCGCAAGACCGCATGGGCCACGGCACAGAGACTGCGATGTGCGCGGCGGGAGTGACGAATACAGGCCCCTTCGCTACCATCACCGGTGTTGCGCCCAAAGCCTGGATCGGCGGGTACAAGATCGTCCCGGGAAATGCCAACCTCGCCAGTGGCGACGTCATTCTGAAGGCCATGGACGATGCGCTGGCCGATGGCATGGATGTCATCAACCTCAGTTTTGGATCGCTCTTCGAATTCCCGGAGGGTCCGGATTACCTGCCCGCGGTCGCGGTCGATCGGTTAAAGCTGTTTGGGATCGTGATGGTCGTCGCCGCCGGCAATAGCGGTCCGAATCTGAATACGATCTGGAACTATGCTTCGCAGGCTTCGGTGATCAGTGTCGGAGCAGTGCAGAGCGACCGCGTTTTCAATGGCGGCGTGTCGATCGCAGGCGCCGCACCCATCCAAGCTTTCTCCAGCACTGGACCAGTTCCCGGTCCGATCACGACGACTGTTTTTGATGTCTCGACGGTCGATTCCACTGGACTGCTCTGTTCAGCGCCGCTTCCGGCCGGTTCCGCCAGCGGCCAGATCGCCCTCATTATGCGCGGGACTTGCACCTTCGAGCAAAAGGTCAACAATGCCGCGGCCGGAGGCGCCGTGGCGGCGATCCTCTACGT
>DATHOT010000118.1:0-11819 GCA_035484655.1 Bryobacteraceae bacterium
CAGGTCATCCTTTATAGGGTGGATGCTCTATGACCGCATGTGGTTCCACAAGGACCTGTTTGGCCTCACGCTGGGCGGCGGAGATATGAGCAATTACGGCCGTTATCTGACCCTGCTGCCCCCGATCGATGGGGCCTGGGCGGCCTCCGGTACGCCATACTTCACGGAAAATCCCGGCCAGAAAGCGCATATGTGGGATAGTACAGTTACCCTGCAGTACATGCCCAGACAGTACATTACCTGGTGGGCGGAAGCGGGCTATCGTCATTCTGATGTTCCGTATTTCGCCGGGCGCGGCGGAGTCACACCTCCGGGTGGAAATAACGGGTTTCCTCAGTACTACACCTGCTCGTCGGGCGCAACGGCTGGAACCGCGAACTTGGCGGCGGCGCAAGTAGCCTGCGGAGGCGGACCCGGCAGTGTCTGGTTCCCGGACCTTCGCCGCAGCGAAGCGAAGCTATCATTTGGATTGATGGTGAAGTTCTAGCAGTGGTCTGAGCATGCGCAATTTCCTGATTCAATCGCTCTGTCTGGTATTAGCCGCGGTGCACCTCATCGCTGCGGATCCCGTTTGGAAGAGCAAGCCGGCTGACCAGTGGACCGAGGAGGACGCCAAGCAGGTCCTCGACAAATCACCCTGGGCGAGACAGATCGGCGCCGTTATCACGCGCCGTCTCACCGAGGACCAACTCAGGGAAGCCGGACAAATGGGACAGCCCCGCACGGTCGGCAATGTAGGTGTGGATCCGAAAGGCAGCGGGCCAAAGGTCTCGCCGGATGTCTTATCGGGACCCGGAGGCGACGACCGCAGCCCACGGTCGCGTCCCCAGTCAATAGCGTTGAAACTGCGTTGGGAGAGCGCTCTCCCGATTCGGCTCGCGGAGTTGAAATCGCGCGAAGTCGAGCCTCCCACGTTGCAGGGCGATGGCTATAGTATTGCTGTTTACGGCATTCCCGGCGGGGATTTCAAAGGCGATCCTACTAAATTGGGTGAACCCCTGAAGAGCCTGGCCAGCTTGAAGCGCGAGGGGCAAAAGGATGTGAGGCCGATCTCGGTTGAAGTGTTCAAGCGGGAAAACGGTGTAGTCGTCGTCTATCTGTTCCCTTTGTCCGCGGAAATCACCAAGAAAGATCGTCGAATCCAATTCGAGGCCCAGATCGGCCGGATTGTTGTCGCTCAAGATTTCGAGCTGAGTGAAATGGAGTTTGCGGGTAAACTTGAGCTTTGATGTGGAAGCGAGCCCCATGTTAGTCAAGCTGTAATACTGTCGCGCGAAGCTGGCTGGGTCATCGATAATAATAGTGGAAGAACCATGCCGGCTACCACGCGACGCCGTACACCCGAAGAGCTGCTCCAGCAGATACAGGCCGAAGAGGCTTACGAAAAGACCGGCCGGCTCAAAGTGTTCCTGGGCTATGCCTCGGGCGTCGGCAAATCTTTTCGGATGTTGGATGAAGGCCGGCGGCGGCATGAGCGCGGGCAGGATGTTGTGGTCGGCGCGTTACAACCCAAGACTTCGCACGAAATCGAAGCGCTGCTGGCCAAGGTGCCTGTGATTCCCCTCAAGCCCGTCGATGGAATCCCCGTCATGGATGTGCCCGCGATTCTGGAGCGCCACCCCGAGGTTTGCCTGGTAGACGGGCTAGCCTACGATAACCCGCCCGGCGCGCCGAATCCCAGCCGCTGGCAAGACGTGGAACTGCTTCTTCAGGCTGGCATCTCGGTCATCTCCTCGGTGAATATTCAATACATCGATGAGCTGCGCGAGCGCGTGGAGAAAGTCACCGGAAAAAGGGTCGACCAAACCGTTCCACGCAGCTTCTTGAACTCGGCCGACGAGATCGTGGTCGTGGATGCGCCTCCTGAGATGTGCATCGGCCGGGAGGGGGAGGATCAGGCAGATCCAGCCCAGGCCAGCCGGGCGCAGAAACTATCCGAGCTTCGCGAGATTGCCCTGCTGCTTGCCGCCGATGTGGTGGATCGTCAACTCGAAGCCTATCTTCAGCGCAACGGAATCGCGTCCACCTTCGGCACTCAGGAACGCATCCTGGTGTGCATCACTCCGCGAGCCAATGCCGGAGCCATGATCGAGAGTGGGAGGCGCAATGCGGAGCGTTTCCATGGCGATCTTACGGTCGCCTATGTCGGCCAGCCGGAGCTATCGGCGGACGATCAGGCCGCGCTCGACCGCAATCTCGCAATTGCTCGGGCCGCGAACGCGCACATCGAGATCTTGGACGGCGAAGACGCTATCGAAACCATCCTCAAGTTCGCGAGGGAGCGTGGCGTCACACAGATCTTTGTCGGACACAGCACGCGGGAGGGATGGTGGGAGCGGTTCACTGGAACGCCATTGGACCGGTTGATTCGCGGCTCCAATGACATCGACGTCCGCATTTTTCCTCATTAGCATATGGCCGATCGCCCGCCCCAAGGCAAGCTGAAAATCTATCTGGGCTATGCCGCGGGAGTCGGCAAAACCTACCAGATGCTGGAAGAAGCTCAGGAGCTGAAGCGCCGCGGCCAGGACGTAGTCATCGGCTATTTCGAGCCGCATGGGCGCCTGGATACGATCGCCAGGACAGAAGGCCTGGAGACTATACCGCGCCGCAAAATCGATTATCGCGGTACCGTCTTCGAGGAGATGGATACCGACGCCATCCTCCGCCGCCGGCCGCAGGTGTGCGTGGTCGATGAGTTTCCGCACAGCAACGTGCCGGGTTTGGAGAGAACCAAGCGCTGGCAAGACGTCGAGACCTTGATTGGCGCCGGTATCGACGTTCTCACCACCATGAACATCCAACATCTGGAGAGTCTCAACGATCAGATCTGGCAGATTACCGGAGTCCGCGTGCGGGAAACTATTCCGGACTGGGTGATGCAGCGCGCCGACCAGGTAGTGATGGTGGATCTGACGCCCCGCGCCCTGCTCAACCGGCTGGCGCGCGGTGTCGTGTATCCTCCCGATAAAGCGCAAAAGGCGCTGGAGCACTTTTTTCAGGAATCGACGCTGGTGGCTTTACGCGAGCTGGCGCTACGGCAAACCGCGCACGAAGTCGAGATTCGACAGGTCGATTATGACTCGCCCGGATTTCAGGAGATCACGCCCAACGGCGATGAATCGGGCGAGGCGCCGCGCAGCGTGGACCGCATTCTGATCCTGGTCACACCCGATCCCTCCAGTGCCATGCTGATACGACGCGGCAAGCGTGTCGCCGATTATCTGCATGCCGACTGCTTCGCCGTGGCGGTCGGCCGTGACAACGATCTGCGAGACCTCGACCTGCCCCAGCGCGAGGCCCTCGAGCGCCACCTGAACTTCGCGCGCAATTTGCATATCGAGGCGCGAGTCTTGCAGGGCCAAGATGTCGCCGGCACTTTGGTGGAGTTCGCGCGCTTGAACGGTATCACGCACTTGTTCATCGCCAGACCCACCCAACATCAGAAAACAAAACCATTCGGAAGGAGCGTCGTGCAAGAGGTGGTGCGACTGGCGCGCGACATGCAAGTCATGATCGTGGCCGACCGCGGAAGCCGAGCACATTCACAATAGAATATGCCCTCCACTGACATTGTTTTTCTTTTTGACGTCGACAACACTCTGCTCGATAACGATCGCGTAACCGCCGATCTGAAACGCCATCTGGATTCCAAAGTCGGCCCCGAGCGGGCGCAACGCTACTGGGAACTCTTCGAAACGATACGGTCTGAGCTGGGCTACGCGGATTATCTGGGAGCCCTCCAGCGCTATCGTATCGATTACCCGCACGATCCGAACCTGTTGGCGGTCTCCTACTTTCTCATGGAGTATCCCTTCGCGAATCGTCTCTTTCCCAACTCGATCGACGCCGTCGAGCACGTCTCTCCATGGGGGCCGGCGGTCATACTCTCGGATGGCGACGTCGTCTTCCAGCCGCACAAGGTGTATCGTTCGGGACTTTATGAAGTGTTCCAAGGCAACGTCCTGATTTACGTCCACAAGGAGCAAGAGCTTGCCGATGTCGAGCGGCGCTATCCGGCCGGGCATTACGTGGTGGTCGACGATAAGCTGCGGATCCTGCACGCCATCAAGGAAATCTGGAGAGCCCGGGTTAGCACTGTCTTCGTCCGCCAGGGACATTATGCATACGATTCACAGACGATGGCCAAATATCCACCGGCGGACATCAGCCTCGACCGCATCGGTAATTTGCTGGATTACGACCTCAGCGCTCTGTCCATGGCTGCGGCGCGAAGTTAGGCTTTCACCGCCCCCATACCGCCGCAATGAATCTCCTGCGCATTTGATCCGTGATGTGATTCTCCATGGCGCAAGTCTGATCTGCCTATTCCATCTTCTCGGGTCTCTCAGTCGAAGGATGCGAGCCGGGCCCTGGCAGCGGCGCCTTCCGGCGGGCGTGTTCTTCCTCTTCCAATAAAACGTTCTCGTTTGGATAAGCGTAAATGGTCGGGGCATGTTGCATCATGAGTCCTCCGGTATCCGCCGTTGGCCCGTAGGTGCTGTGTAAATCGTGCTTCAGCATCCGCAGCAACGTGGTTTGTTGTCCGCGATGGTGCGCGGTGTGAGTGAGCCGCCGGGTCATGATCCAAACGCGCGTCCGCCGAACGTCGAAAAACGAAGTCTCACCTTCCCACCATTCTTCGTTCTTTTCTGAAAGTGAAGCCAGCCTTAACCGGCTGTTCCGCTCATAGGCTTGCATAAAGCCGAGCCGAGTCTCCTGTGCAGGCAGTGGCTTATCCGTCACCTGAATGCCGAGCATGGTTGTGAACCAAAAGTCCTCGCTGACGGATTGATGCACCATGTGCTCGACCAGATTCCGGCCACGACGATCATCCGAGCGCGGCCTTCTTCGGAGGTCGTCGTCGTCAAACATACTCCAGACACTCAGTACCTTGATAATTTCGGTCTCGTAAGTATCCACCAGGAATTTATAGCGCATCGGTTGTTAACGCAAGGTTAACGCAATCAGTGACTAATCGTGAATCCGGCAAGGCGATTGCATCTGCATTGGATGGCATGCGTCAACTCATAGCCATGTTGCTCTTATTTGCCGCGGCGGCGCAACCCGCTGAAAACTCTCAACACCCTTACCGCTCGAAGTACGTAAAAGATACATTCGGGAAACGAGCCGCTGTGCGTACGGGCGCCAGCGCAGGAATCCAACAACTGCGAAACAGTCCGCACGAGTGGGGCACGGGTTTCAAAGGCTTTGGGAAGCGCGTCGGCTCAGCCTTTGGACAACATGTCATCAAGAACTCCATTCAATATCCCGTGGCCGCGATCCGGCATGAAGAACTTGGTTACCGTCCTTCCGGTAAGAAAGGTTTTGGGCCGAGGCTGGGATACGCACTCACCAGCACCGTCATCACCCACAAGACGACCACTGGAAAGAAGACCGTCGCTACCGGACGAATATCAGGAGCCATGGGCAGCGGATTCATTTCGCGAGTTTGGCAACCGGCCCGGCTGCACACGTTTTCCAGCGGCGCCGCATCGGCCGGCGTGATGCTCGGAGTCGATGCCGGCAACAACGTGGTCCGGGAATTTTGGCCGGAAATCCGCCACCCGCATAAGCGCTAACGCCTCTACCGATGCGCGCCGTTCCCGTTTTGCGCCACTACAACTTCCACCACATCTTGGACCGCATCCCGCACTGCCTCCTTGACCGCATCCTCCACTTGTTGCGCATCCAAATCCAAGCCCGCTTTCCCGCCCACCATTTCGTTGACGACTTCCTCCACCACCGGCGCCATCGGAGGAAGTTCCTTAGCTACTGCCTTTGCCACTTTCTTGGCGACTTTGGTGGCCGGTTCCACTACCGATAGCTGATCGGCGAGTTCACTGGCGGGTCGGCCGACCGCTTCCCAATCTTCCGTGAAGATCTTCATCAGTTGGCCGACCAGCTTCGGATCCCGGAAAATCAGACCCACTTCCCTGCGCGCGTTGAGTTCCAACTCCCTTAAGCTCTGGCTTCCGATAAACGCCTGAGCGCCATCCCGTATGATGGTACGCGTGTGTAAACGCATGCTGGCCAATTTGTGCACCAGCAATTTCGTGCTTGTCCGAGTCAACCGCCCGATGATCTTGATCTCCACCCCGGCTTTAGCCCGCTCTTCCAGAATGCGGATCATCGCTGGATCGCTCACCTCCGGGTCGTAGATCAGGAGCTCCTTCTTCGCGCCTTGCAAGAAGGCCGCAAGTTGTTTTCGCGCATTCGTTGGACTGACGACAAAGGTGGGCTGGCCGGCCGCGTAAGGCTGGCGCCTGGTATCGGCTTCGAACAACTTGACGGCTTCGGCAACGAGTTTCTTGTGTCCCGTCACCAGACCAAAACTGCGGCTGTGATCCAAGTCTAAAGATGTGAAGTTGAATGCCAGCACGTACAGCTCACGCCGGTCGATGATCATCATCTTCCCGTGATAACGCGCCAGGTCGTCAGCGGTGCGAGCCACCGTCACTCCCTGCGCGAGCAGCCGCATTTCAAGCTTCCTTAGGTTCTTTTCTCCGCCCCGATTCGTATAGGCGATGAGAGCATGCACGAAGACGCCCCGGCCCACCGCATTGACCAGCGCCTTTTCGATCTCGCTTCGGTCAAAACGGAAGATGACGACTTCGACGCGCTGCCTGGCTCTATTAATCGCCCTAACCAACGGCGCGGCGCCATCGGCCGGTTGCACCAGCAATTTCACGCCTCACCCCCTTAAGCTCAGACGCACCGGCCGCCCATCGAGGGTCACTCTGTGCACCGTGGCATCGCTTTTGCTTAATACAGGATGGTGACCAATTCGGGGTGGTGATTCGTATGCTCAACAAGAGTAAGAGGGTTACGCTGTTCCTGGCCGCGGTTCTCATATGCCTTCCTGCCGCCCATGCCGCGAAAAAAAAGCCCAAGGCGGGGCGGGCGGAGGCAGAAATTACCGGAACTGTGCGTACCATGCTTTGGCGGGAGCCCAAGAATATCCGGGCCTTGAACCTGTTCTACGGTCCTGGCGGCGCGGAACACGCACCTCCTGGCACGTTCACTTTTCTGAAGGAAGATCTCAAGGGCTCCAATCCGAAGTTCGATGTTGAAGACGAGAATGGCGTCAAATGGAAAGTAAAGCTGGGCTCGGAAGCGCGGCCGGAAACCGTCGCTGCACGGCTGATCTGGGCGGTCGGGTACTTCGCCAACGAAGACTACTTTGTTCCCGTGCTGCACGTTCAGGAGATGCCGGCCCGTCTGCACCGCGGGCCGCCGCTGGTCGACCCCGATGGCACCTCCTACGACACTCGTTTAAAGAGAGAGCTAAAGGGTGAGAAGAAGATCGACGTCTGGCACTGGCGCAATGGTCCCTTCACCGGGACACGGGAGTGGAACGGACTCCGAGTACTGATGGCGCTCATCAACAATTGGGACTTGAAAGACGAGAATAATGCCATTTATCAGGAAGAGCGTAATAAAGATTCCGATGAGCTGCAGCGCATCTACATGGTGTCCGATCTGGGAGCCAGCTTTGGCGCAGCCAAGCTTACGCGCGATCGCAAATTCTCTAAAGGGAACCTCGAACTGTATCAGGAGTCCAAGTTCATCGACCGGGTTGGCGCCGACTTTGTGGATTTTGAAGTGCCCCACCGGCCCTCCGCCATTGTATTCGTCAACCCTCACGAATACTTCAGCCGGGTTCGAATCGACTGGATTGGCAAGCACGTTCCGCGCGCCGATGCACGCTGGATGGGAGACCTACTGGCACAGCTTTCTCCCAATCAGATCCGCGATGCCTTCCGCGCCGGCGGCTACAGCCCGCAGGTTGTAGACAGATACGCTACGGTGGTCGAGTCCAGAATAGCGGAATTGAAAAAGCTATAGCGTGGCACGCCGCGCCCTGCCAATCGGAGGAGCGTTTAGACCAGACCGGCGGTCTGTTTCTCGGGCTCCTCTTCGATACTGAATTGTATCTTGTAGAGTTCGGAATATAGGCCACCGGCCTTCAAGAGCTCTTCCTGATTTCCACTTTCAACGATTGTGCCGTCTTTGACAACAAAGATGATATTGGCCCGGCGAATAGTGGACAGCCGGTGCGCTATTACGATCGAGGTCCGGCCCTCCATCAGACGCTCTAAGGCTTCGAATACCAGTTTTTCGGACGCCGCATCGAGCCCGGAGCTAGGTTCGTCAAGAATCAGGATGGGAGTGTTGCGTACGATCGCGCGCGCGATCGCGATGCGCTGCCGCTGTCCGCCGGAAAGCGTCACACCCCGCTCACCCACCATGGTGTTGTAGCCTTCCGGCAGTTTTTCGATAAACTCTTGAGCGTTAGCCATTTCCGCCGCGCGCAGAATTTCCCTCCGCGTCGCTTCGGGTTTCCCATAGGCGATGTTGTACCAGATTGTGCCATGAAACAGCAGCGTTTCCTGCAGCACAAAGCTCATTTGTTGCCGCAGCGACTTTTGCTGAAAGCGGCGAATGTCCTGGCCGTCGATCTTCACTGCACCGGAGATGGGGTCATAGAAACGCGGGATCAAGCTGATTATGGTTGACTTGCCTGCACCCGTTGGTCCCACTAGCGCCGCCACCTGCCCGGGCTCGATTTTGAGGCTGACGTCGCGGAGGACCGGCCGGTCAGGTTCATAGCCGAAATTCAAATGGTCAAGTTCAATGTTCCCCTTGAATCTCGGGGCTCGCTTTGCACCCGGCAGATCCTTGATCTCGCCATCCGTATTGAGGACCTCCTGTATCCGCTCGTATCCAATTGAGGCTTTCGAGTACGTATCGGTCATCTTCGAAAGCTCTTGCATCGGCTTGTACATCTTTCCCAGATACATGATGAAGACCACCAGCGAGCCGGCCGACAATGCGCCGGATAACGCCATTCGGGCTCCAAACCACAGCACCATCGCCGTACCGCCGGCCACAATCAACCCCACTAACGGCGAAAGCTTGGCCTTCAGACTGCGGGCCCGCATCGCAATCTCGACGCTTTCCAGGCTCTCCTCCTCTAGCCGCCGTTCTTCATATTCCTCGCGCGCGAAGGCTTTGACGACCCGGATGGAAGACAGAACCTCTTGCATCACCGACACCATTTCACCCTCTTTTTTTCTCACCTCGCGCGAGGCTTTCTTGATCCGGCGTGTATAGCTAAAGACGACGGCAAAGAGGACGGGAGCAATTGAAAGAGCGATCAAAGTGAATTGCCAATTGATGTACAGCATCACGCCAACCATTCCGAACAGCGTTAGGCAGTTGACCAAAACGCCCAGCAGGCCGGAGGAAATAAAGGTCTGGATGGCATCGATATCGTTGGTCACGCGGCTGATAAGATCACCCGTCTGTTTACGGTCGTGGTAGGCCAGCGACAGCCGCTGGATGTGGTGGTACAACGTCCTGCGGAGATCGTGCATCACCCATTGGCCAACGCTGGTGGTGACGTATTTCTCGGTGTATGTACAAATCGCATCCACCACCGCGACTGCCAGCACCGCAAAAGCGGCGAATCTCAAAATGGCAAGTTTGTCCTGGCCGACCGTCGACAGAATAAACCGGTTCAACCACCCATGGATGTCGCGGGACTTCAGTACATTGTCGAGAACGATCTTGAGCGGCCACGGTTGTAGAAGGTCGGCGACCCCTTCGCCGATTACCGCCACGAGCCCCACTATCAAGAGCTTGAAATGCGGTCTCAATAGGTCTTTGATATTGAGCCCGCTGGGTTTAGCTGAGTTTGTTTTCATGGAGGGGTCCAGGCAGTTTGCAACCCTACTGTATAGATGCTCAGCGCGACAGAATATTCACCGGCAGGGCAGTATTGTGGAGCGGGCCTCCGTGGTGTGGCCTCCGTGGTGTGGGCCTGCCAGGACTTTTTGGTGGTTTTACTGGCTTTTTGCGAACAGGCCGTAAGCAGGTACTGTCACGCCCGGGCTTGCCGGCCTGGCAGTCGGCAGACTCACGCGCTCGGACGTAGCAGTAGATATCCCATGCTCCAGGGCATAGCGCGTCAATTCAGCCGTCGTACGCAGACCCAGTTTGTCCATGATGGCCATCTTGTGAA
Organism: Bryobacteraceae bacterium; assembly: GCA_035484655.1. Taxonomy (GTDB): domain Bacteria; phylum Acidobacteriota; class Terriglobia; order Bryobacterales; family Bryobacteraceae; genus Palsa-89. The sequence continues at coordinate 10,028 of DATHOT010000118.1, forward strand.
AGACCGCCGTCTTGACCGAGAGTTTCAACACGTTGGCTATCTCTTTGGCCGTGCATCCTTCGGCCACCAGTTGCAGGACTTCCCGCTGGCGGGAAGTAAGCGCTGGTCCGGGTTGCAAACATACCTGGGCCGCTTCTACCGCCCGATCGGCCACCAGCGGCGTGACGTAAGTGTGCCCGGCCAGCACCTGCCGGATCGCGGTCACCAGCTCTGAAACCGCGCAGCGTTTCAAAACGAACCCGGTAGCCCCGGCTCGAAATGCTTCCACTACGTATTGTGGTTCGTTATGGGCCGTCACGATCACAACCTTGGTGGCCGGCGAAATCTTGCTGAAGCGCCGCGTGGCTTCGATACCGTTCAGCAGCGGCATGCCGATGTCGAGCAAAACGATGTCGGGTTTCAACGCGGCAACGATGTCCAGGAGTTGCCTTCCGTTTCCGACCGTTTGGACAGATTCAAACTCACACTCCAACAGCCTGCGTAGGCCTTCCGCCATCAGCGTGTGATCTTCAGCAATAACGACTTGAGTTTTGCGATCCATTTCTTCCCACGTTGGACTGAGTTCAGGCCCTGTCTGTTACAAAACAATTTGATGAACGCCGAGTTGGCCTAATCGCCGCTTGGGGGGCACCGCCTTAGGAAAGAAATACTGACCTTTCCTCCGATCGGGTAGTTCCTCAACCAGTCGATCTCTCGAAGTGCCCTAAACTTAACGGCCCGGCAGCCCCCGGGAAGTGGTAACGGACTTGCAGCTATCTCGAGGTAACATCCTGATGACGAGGATGTCACTAAAGGTTACATGTTATCGATTCGAGTTCGCCGGGGCTCGGCGCAACAATAGGAAATTGAAGGAAAGACGAAAGGAGTCGTATGGGAAAGAATACGGCTGTGTTTGGCATTTACCCCAGCCAGGCGGATGCCGAGAACGCTGTCAACGGGCTGAAACTGGCGGGCTTTCGCAACACGGACATCTCAATCCTGGTCCCGGAGAACGAGGGCACTAAGGACCTGGGACTGGAGAAAAATACCAAAGCCCCCGAAGGCACCGCCGCTGGCGCGGGGTCCGGCGCGGTCATTGGAGGAATCGTTGGTTGGCTGGTCGGCGCTGGAGCGCTAGTGATTCCTGGATTGGGGCTATTCGTTGCGGCCGGCCCCCTGATGGGACTATTGAGCGGCGTGGGCGTTGGCGGAGCGCTGGGCGGCGTAACCGGCGCGCTGGTTGGGCTCGGTATTCCCGAGTATGAAGCCAAGCGTTATGAGGGCCGGGTGCGCCGGGGTGGTATCCTGCTCTCCGTTCATTGCGATGATTCGGATTGGGTGAAGACCGCCAAAACAATTCTGGATCAGACCGGCGCCGAGGACGTATCGGCGACTACCGAATCCAAGGCAGATTTCGGATCAAGCGACCGTCCGCGGTCGCGGACGATTGAGTCCCATGGCTGACCTGCGTTCAACGGCGCCCAGATCGGGAACGTTGGACTAGGGTGCAGCGCACGACGGAACTGAAGAACTCACGCGTCAGATAGCAATGTAGCCTGCGGGCAGCGCGGATTGGTACGGCTTCGAAATCTTCGAACCGGAACGGCCCATTCGCTACCAGCCGCTCAAATTTACGAATGCTCATTTGATTCAGCCCGCCTGCGACTTCGTGAAACCGCATCGCACCATCGTTTTTGAATCTTGAGCGCCATTTCATCAGCGACTTCTCCGTCAATAGCAGGTGCGCCCAAACAAACAGCGGGAAGTGCCCCCCCTTGGGGTGGTACCAAGGAGGACCAAACGATACAATGAC
>DATHOT010000119.1:0-15965 GCA_035484655.1 Bryobacteraceae bacterium
AGTGGCCCGGAACGGCGCTTCTTCGAGGATCGCCGCGTATAAAGACCGCCAACCGATATCGGGACTGTGGACGATTAAACGGTTGCCGGGTCTCAGCACGCGGCCGTGCGTCTCACGTACGGTAAAGATCGGATTTAGCGACGCGGTCACAAACAACCTCTGCCACGGAGAGCGGCTGTCCGCTGTATCAATCAGGCTTATTTTATACCGGCACAACCATGCGATCAAGGCCGGGTGTCAATGACCTTCGTTTACGTTGACCTGATCCTGCGAAGGCAGTGTGTCGCGGTTTCTGGCCACCCAAACATACAGTGTAGGAAGCAGATAGATGCCGAGCAAGAGAGCCGCCATCAGGCCACCGACGATGACAATCGCGAAGGGCCGCTGTGAATCGGAGCCAATGCCCCGCGACAACGCCGCCGGGAGCAATCCCAAGCTGGCAACCAGCATGGTCATCATTATCGGACGGAGCCTGAGGACAGAGCCCTCCACCGCAGCTTCAGAAATCGAATAACCTCGCGCCCGAAGCTGGTTGATGTATTCGAGCATGATGACGCCGGTTTGAACCGCTACGCCAAACAGCGCCAGGAATCCGACTCCGGATGACACGCTGAAATGAGTATGCGTGATCATCAGTGCCAGCAGGCCGCCGATCGGCGCCATGGCTACGTTGGCCAGTATCAGCATCACCCACTTGAAAGAATTGAACATCGTGTACAGGATCATGCAGATCACCAGAATCGTCAGCGGCAGTACGATCAGCAGCCGGCGTTGCGAACGCTTCTGGCTTTCGTACTCGCCGGCCCAGTCGATGTGATAACCGGTTGGAAGCTTCACCTTTTGCGTCACTTTCGCTATGGCTTCCTCGACGGTGCTGCCGAGGTCGCGCACGGGCACGCTGTACTTGATGGCGACATAGCGTGAATTCCCTTCCCGATAAATCTCGGAAGCACCATCTAGAACTCGTACGTTGCACAATTGCGCCAGTGAGACCCGCTCACCGGACGGAGCCAGCAGCCGAATATGCTCGATGGCCTCTTTGGTGTTCCGATATTGCGCTTGATAGCGCACGACCAGGTCGTAGCGCTGCTCACCCTGCAAAACCTGGCTCACGGCCTTCCCACCGACCGCAGTCTCGATAGCATCCTGCACATCGGCGACATTAATTCCAAATCGCGCAGCCTGCGCCCGATCGACGACGAACTCCAGGTTCGGTTGTCCGATGACACGGAACAAACCGAGGTCGGCGATCCCAGAAACCGTACGCATCACGCTGACAATTTTCTCGGCAGTCGATTCCAGGACGCGCAGGTCTTCGCCATAAACTTTGATGGCGAGCTGTCCTTTCACGCCGCTGACGGCCTCTTCCATGTTGTCGGCGATGGGCTGCGAGAAGTTCCATAAAGCGCCGGGGATCTTCTCGAGTTCACGGTCCATGGCGGAAACCAGTTCCTCTTTGTTCTCACGGAATACCGGGCGCCATTCTTCTTTGGGCTTGAGATCAACGAAGTATTCGGTGTTGAAGAAACCAGTGGTATCCGTCCCATCATCCGGGCGCCCAACCTGGGAGATAACCTGGGTGACCTCGGGGAACGCAGCCAGAATGATCCGCGCCTGGTTCATCACTCGCTCACCTTCGCTCGGCCCGGTGCTGGGAGCTAGCGTAGCTCGTGCCCAGATCGCGCCTTCGTCCAGATGCGGAAGGAATTCTGATCCAATGATGCCGCTGTAGATCAAATAGCCCGACACGCCTACTGCCGCGGCCGCAATCATCACCGTGACCCACCGAAACCGGATGGCCCATCCCAGAGTCTTGCGATAGCCCTTAGACATGCCGGTCATGAGCGGATTGCGCCATTCCCGGGTCTGCTTGCGGAATACGAAACTCGTGAGCGCTGGAGCAATCAGCATTGAAAACAGAAGCGAGCCGAGGAGGGCGAACGAAACCGTCCAGGCCATGGGCTTAAACAGCCGGCCTTCCACGCGCTCCAGGGTGAAGATTGGAAGGTAGGCCGTAATGATGATGCCGATCGAATAAAATACTGGCCGTTGCACCTCGTGCGCGGCGTCTCGGATTGAATTGATTTGCGTGCCCGGAGCCTGATTGGGACGGCTCAGATAGCGGATTATGTTCTCCACCATTACAACCGCGCCTTCCACCACCATGCCAAAATCCAGGGCGCCGAGCGAAAGTAGATTCGCCGGAATATGCTTGAGCTGTAAACAGATCGCGGCAAATAACAATGAGAACGGAATAGTGACAGCCACGATCAGCGCGCCACGGATGTTTCCGAGGAACAAGAAGAGAATAACCGTCACCAGAATGATTCCCTCGGTTAAGTTGTGAAGCACGGTGTGGGTGGTGTAATGCACCAGATTGCTGCGGTCGAGAAACGGAACGATCTTCACCCCTGTGGGCAAGATTCGATTGTTCAAGTCGTCAACTTTGGCGTGGATGGCATCCAGTGTGGCGTCGGATTCCGCCCCTTTCCGCAACAATACGATGCCTTCAATCACGTCGCTGTTGTCGAGAATTTTCCCGTCTGCCCGATGAATCGCTTTGCCGATCTCGCCCAGGCGGATCTTGGGCCCTTGCGTGACCGTCGCAATATCGCCAATGCGCAGGGGCGTCCCGTTCTGGGTCTTTATTACGGTTTGGGCGATATCGCCGACAGTACGAAACTGTCCTAACGCCCGGACGTTGATCTGCTGCAGCCCCGACTCAACAAAGCTCCCGCCCGCATTGACGTTATTGTTGGCGAGCTGCTGTTCGATCTGGCTCAGATTCAATCCATAGGAAATCAACTTGTCTGGATCGAGCCGAACCTGATATTCCTTGGTGATGCCGCCGAAGCTGACCACATCGACGACATTGGAAACCGACTTGAACTGTTTCTCGAGAACCCAGTCCTGCAGCGACTTCAGCTCGATTAAGTCGTAGCTAGGATTCGAGCTTCTCAATGTGTACCAGTAAATCTGGCCAACCGGGCTGTAATCGGTTCCGATCTGCGGCTGCAAACCGCTAGGAAGCGTGACCTGCGTCAGGCGCTCGAGCGCTTTTTGCCGATTCCAGTTGTTCTCGGAGTCGTCATCAAAAATCAGCATGACGCTGGAAAGACCGAATAAGGACGTCGACCTGAGATGCTCCAGATTAGGCAGCCCGTTCATGGCGATTTCGATTGGAATCGTGACTTGCTGCTCCACTTCTTCGGCAGCCCGCCCCGGCCACTGCGTAATCACCTGGACATAGTTATTCGCGACGTCGGGATAGGCTTCCACAGGCAGGTTGTGGAAAGAAATCGCTCCCCAGGCAAGCAGCAAGACGGCTGCAAATAACACTAGAAAGCGATTGTTCAGGGCGAAATCAACGAGGGCCCGAATCATGGATACGCAAAAATCCTCAAGAGGGGCCGGGTTGCACGGAAAGAGGGACCTTCTCCCCTATCTAGGAAATAACTAATATAGCAGCGACACCTTGGGAAGGAACGGCCGGCAAAAGCCTAATGCGCCTCTTCGAAGTGCAGCTCTTCACTGGGCGGCAGCACATCGCCATCGCGCGCAACCCATGCATATAGAGTGGGTAAGAGGAAGATGCTGAGCAGCAGCCCGGAAATCAGTCCCCCGACAATCACGATCGCGAAGGGCCGCTGCGAATCGGACCCAATGGCGTGCGAGAGCGCCGCGGGCAGCAATCCCAGGGTTGCAACGAGGCTGGTAACGATAATCGGCCGGAGTCGCAAGACCGCGCCCTCCACGGCCGCTTCCTCGATGGAATGGCCGCGCGCCCGGCGCTGATTTATATACTCCAGCATGATCACGCCAGTTTGGACTGAAACTCCGAATAGCGCCAGGAATCCGATACCGGAGGAGACGCTGAAGTGTGTGTGCGTTAACAGCAGCGCCAGCAAGCCGCCCAACGGGGTCATCATCACGTTCATTATGATCAGAGCGGCCCACTTGAAAGACTTGAACATGGCGTAGAGGATCAGGAAGATTACCAGAATGGTGAGCGGCACAATCAAGGATAAACGAGCCGCCGCCCGTTTCTCGCTTTCGTACTCGCCCTCCCAGTTAATGTGATACGCCTTTGGAAGCTCAACTTGCTTGCGCACTTTCTCGATAGCCTCCTCTACTGTGCTGCCGAGGTCGCGTCCACGAACGCTATATTTGATAGCGACGTAACGCTGATTACTTTCTCGATAAATTTCCGAGCCACCATCCCGGACATTCACTTTACAGAGCTGCGCCAAAGACACGCGCTCCCCACTAGGGGCCAGCAAGCGAATATCCTCAATGGCCTCCTTGGTGTTGCGATAGTTGGGAAGATAGCGCATCACCAGGTCATAGCGTTGTTCACCCTGCAGGACCTGGGTAAGAGCATTTCCACCAACCGCCGTTTGAATTGCGTCCTGGACGTCGGCGACGTTGATCTGATAGCGTGCGGCTTGCTGCCGGTCCACTGTGAAATTCAGATTCGGCTGTCCCAGGACGCGAAAAACTCCCAGATCCTCGATTCCCGGGACGGTACGCATAATTTTGACAACTTTATCCGCGGTGTCCTCAAGCGTCCTCAAATCGTCGCCATAGACTTTGGTGGCGAGCTGCCCTTTCACGCCGCTGACCGCTTCCTCCATGTTGTCAGCGATTGGCTGGGAGAAGTTCCAGATTACGCCCGGGATCTTGTCCAGCTCACGATTCATCGCGGCGATGAGCTCTTCTTTGTTCTGCTTGAATATCGGCCGCCATTTCTCCTTCGGCTTGAGGTCGACACAATATTCCGTGTTGTAAAAACCGGTCGTGTCGGTTCCGTCGTCGGGCCTGCCGACCTGGCTGGTAACGATGGTCGCTTCAGGGAACGACGCTAATATGACGCGCGCTTGATTGGCCAATCGGACGCCCTCGGTTTGCCCGGTGCTCGGCGCGAGAGTGCCACGCACCCACAATGCGCCCTCGTCGAGATGGGGCAAGAACTCCGAGCCGATAATCCCGCTGAGAAATAAATAACCGGCCGATGCGAGCGCCAATACGCCAATGCCGACCGTGATCCAGCGGTTCCGGATCGCGCCTCTTACTGCATAGCGATAGAGCACGGTGAGGTGCCGCATAACGGGATTGCGCCACTCTTTCGCGCCTTTCCGGAACAAGAAGCTGGCCAGCACCGGGGCGATCAGGATCGAGAACAAGAGCGCGCCCAGCAATGCAAACGCAACGGTCCAGGCCATGGGCTTGAATAGGCGGCCCTCCACGCGTTGCAACGTGAAAATCGGAATGTAGGCGGTGATGATGATGGTGATTGCGTAGAAGACCGGCCGCTGGACCTCGTAGGCGGCGGCGCGGATCCGATCTCCAATGGGTGCATCTTCCTGCCGATTCAAATGGCGCACGATGTTTTCGATCATCACCACCGCGCCGTCCACCACCATGCCAAAGTCTAATGCGCCCAGTGACAGCAGATTCGCGGGAATCTGCCGGAGGTCGAGACAAATCGCCGCAAATAACAATGAAAACGGAATGGTAATCGCGACGATCAGCGCCGCCCGGGCGTTGCCAAGAAACAGAAAGAGCACAATGATGACCAGAAGAATGCCTTCCGTCAGGTTGTGCAGCACTGTATGGGTGGTGTATTCGACCAGTTCACTACGATCGATGAATGGAACCACCTTCACGCCCGGCGGCAAAAGTGTGTCGTTCAACTCCTTGACCTTGGCGTGAATGTCTCGCAGCGTCGAGTCCGACTCGGCGCCCTTGCGCAGCAGGACGATGCCCGAAACAACATCGTCGTTGTCGATAATCTTGCCGTCTTCGCGGTGAATCGCCTTGCCAAATTGGCCCAGCCGGATTTTAGGACCCTGTGCCACGGCTGCCAGATCTTTGATGCGCAACGGCGTGCCGCTCTTGGTGGTAATGACGGTGTCGCCGATGTCATGCACATCACCCACCAAGCCGACCGAGCGTACGTTAATCTGCTGCAGACCGGCTTCGATGAAGCTTCCTCCGGCGTTCCCGTTGTTGTTGGCAAGTTGCTGCTCGATCTGGCTGAGGCTTAGCCCGTAGGCGATCAATTTATTCGGATCCACGCGCACCTGATACTCGCGGGTGGGGCCGCCGAAGCTGGCCACATCCACGACGTTCGGCACAGCTTTAAAGTTTTTCTCGATCACCCAGTCTTCGAGCGACTTCAACTCCATCACGTCGTACTTTGGATTGGCACTTTGCAATGTGAAGAAGTAAATCTGGCCGACCGGGCTCCAATCCGTGCCCATTTGCGGTACGACACCGGCCGGCAAAGTGACTTGCGCCAATCGTTCGAGAACACGCTCGCGGTTCCAGGCGTTGTCCGATTCGTCGTCGAAAATCAACTTCAGATCCGACAGGCCAAAGAGTGAGAATGAGCGCAAGTGCACCACATGCGGAATTCCGTTCATCACGATTTCAAGCGGTACGGTGACCTGCTGCTCGATTTGCTCCGCCGAAATTCCTGGCCACTGCGTGATGATGTCGACGTAATTGTTCGCAACATCGGGATAAGCTTCCACCGGAAGATTATGAAACGAGATCCAGCCCCAGACGAACAGCAAGATCCCTAGCGCCAGGACCAGCAGCCGGTTGTTTAGAGCGAAGTCTACTACCCGGCGAATCATTACTGCTCCACTGTGGCTTGAAGAACCAGGGCGTTTTTGACAACCTGCTGGCCAGTGCTCAGTCCCGACGTCACTTCCTGCATGTTATCCGGCAACATGGCCCCGCCGACCACTTCCAGCCGGCGGAACCGTCCGCCTTCCATGGGGGTGTAGACCCAGTCGCGATCATGCAAATGCAGAATCGCAGTGGCGGGGACCATGGCATGGATCTCCTTTTGCAAGCCGTGGAAGGTCGCGGTCACGAACATGCCGAATCGCAACAGGCCTGGATTATCCACTTCCAGCCGGACTTTTGCGGTGCGTAAGCTGGGGTCGAGAGTGGGTAGGATGTTCTGGATCCTTCCCTTGAGAACCATTTTGGGGTAGGCGCCCAGATGAATGTCCGCATACTCGCCGACGCGGACAAAAGACAGATCGTTTTCGTAGACATCGCACATGATCCATACATGCGACGTATCGGAAATCGTGAATGGATTCGGAGAAGCCAGCCCCTGCGTACCAGCGGCGGTGGTGACCTGCTGGTCGGTGATCACGCCGGCAACGGGAGCATGAATCTCGATAATCGAGCTCTGTTGATTGACGTCCGCACCTAACACTCGCAGATGTTCGCGCGCTGTTTCAACGGTCACCTGAGCCTTCACATCGGTATCTTCGGCCACCTCCAGGTCTTTCTGCGCGATCGCGCCCTTCTCGTACAGGGTCTTAGATCGGTTGAGTTGCGCCTTAGCCAGCGTCTCGTCGGCTACTGCTTGCCGGTAATCGGAGAATGCCTGCGCAATGTCCTGGCTCTGTACTTTCATCAGCAGTTGGCCCTTGGTAACGGTGTCTCCCAACCGGGCGTCGATCTCGATGATCCGTCCGGCCGCTAGCGAAATCACGGGGATATTGCGCGAGATGTCGGCGGTGATTGACCCAGTCACATTCAACTGCGGCGCTGTGTCATATTGGGCCGCCGTCGCCAGTGGGAATTGCTCGGGCCGGTCGACTTTGAACACGTTGGCGTCCGATTCGTGCTCGACCACCGCGGGCGGCGGCATTTCCGCCTTCGGATCCGCTTTCACGTCGGCGCCGCAGCCGGAGAGGAAGAGGCCGAGCGGCAGGCATAGTAAGAAAATTAGAATCGCCCGCTTCATTGGATCACCTCACGACCCACTGCAAGATTCAATTGACCGGCAGCGGTCAAATAAGAGCCAATCAGGTTCAGGTAGTTCAATTGCGTGGTCCTGTAGTCCTGCTGGGCCTGCAAAAAGTCCAGCAAGGACGCCCCGCCGTTCTGATAGGCGAAAGAGATCGTCTCCCGAACTCGAACAGCTTGCGGAAGATATCTGCCCTTATACGGCCGCAAAAGGTTCAAGTTGCCGTTCAACGTGGCATAAGCGGAATCGACGTCGCTATACACCTGAGCCTCGTTCGCGTCCCGAAGCCTCTCGTTGCGAGTGATATCCTCCTGGGTGCGCAACTTTTCGCCCTGGTTGCGATCGAAGATGCGCACGGGAATACTGACGCTGACGCCGAGCGTGTTGTTGTCGAAGGGATTATTGAACGAAGGGTTGTGTGTCAACCAAGCGCTAAACGTCGGATCGGTCGAGCCGTTGGCCACGGCCAGTTTGTGGTCGGTCTGGGCTTTGTCGATGGACTGAATCGCGGCTTTGAGGTCCGGCCGGGTTTCCAGCGCGATTCTGCGGAACTCTTCGAGCGGCATCACCTCTTCGCTGAAATCGAAAGGCGCGGTAACATCAAACTGCTCGACCGGCGTGCGGTCGTTTAGCAGCATCAGGAGCTGGATCTTTGCCGTCCGGAGGTTCACATCGGCGGTTTGCAAGTCCGATTCGTACTGCACACGCTGCAGTTCCAGCCGATCGAGGTCGACACGGGAGATGTCGCCGGCCTTGAACCGGTCTTGGCTGATCCCCAAGAGGTGGTCGTAATAGGAAAGATTGTCTCGAGCCAGAGCCAGGACTGCTTTCTGCTGAAGCGTCTGAACAAAGGCAGTTCGAAGATTGAAAAGCAGTGTTCGCTTCTGATCCGCCAACTGCGATTCAGCCACTTCAGTCCCCTTTAGCGCGCTTTCCAGCCTTAGTTCGCGTTTGTGCTGGCGTTCATGTAAGTAACTCCCGGTGGTTGAAACCTGCGTACCGGCGAATGGCCGCCAGACTCCTTGGTACGGGGCGAGTTGAGTGCCATCCGTCGCCAGAGTGAAGTCCGGATTGGGACGCAGATAGGCCGTGATTTCCTGGGCCTTGTTCTCGTCGATGCCGATCTCGAGCGCCCGTAATGTCGGATTGCTGGATTGAAATCTGTCTCGAATTTCAGGCCAGGTGAAACTGCGTTGCGCCAACCCACTGTGTTCCAGGCAAAAGCCTACAAAAAGACCAATGCACAAACGCCGGACCACGTGATCGAGATGAATGAACATGATTTTCCAGAGGCGTTTGCCCACTTTAGGTTGACAGAGCCCAGAGGGCAAGTACGGGCCTTCGCCCTAGAAGATCCCGGTCTAATTACGAATGTATCGGTCAATCGTAGGAGCCGTCCACTATCCTTCGGCCAATCGCCGACTATCTTTTGGATATATGCCTCTATCTTTCGGACATTGAGCGACTTATGCTTGCATGGGCGGCCTGAGCCGTGTCTAGAATGAAGTGAACCAGGTGACGCCGGAAGCGCGCGTCTGGAGAGAATCCATGTTGTCTTTTCTTCTTCGAGGCAGCCGCGGCGCGGTTTTACTCAAAGCGGCTCTGATGATCGGCGTAATCGCATTCGTCGATTGGCGGGTGGAGAAGGACTTGCCCCTGGGTTTCCTCTATTTATTCCCCATGCTGCTGGTTGGCAGCGTCTTAAACCGCTGGCAAATCATCGCAGTGGCGGCCTGTTGCACGCTTCTTACCGAGCTATTCGATTCATTCCAATGGCACCCCGAGGCGGGCATCCCGCGCGATATTCTGATCTTCGCCGCGTTCGCAGGCATGGGACTGTTTGTCTTTGAGATCGTTCGCAGCCGCCAGGTCACGCTACAGCACCTCGATCTGATCCAGAACGAAAGCGAGGCGCGGCGGGCAGCGGAGGAACAGCTTCAGGTTCTGGTGGAAACCAGTCCGGCCGCGATCTTCACCGTCGACTCAGCCGGCTTTGTCCTGCTCGCCAACGATGCCGCACATCGGCTGCTGGCTTTGGCTCCGGGGACACTTCCCGGTAAATCCATTCGCGGCTATTTGCCCTCGCTGGTGAACGTTCCCGCGCCCGATGATAGCCACCCTTCCTTCCGTACGGTCATGCAGTGCCGCGGCCAGCGGCAGGACGGCGAGGCGTTTCTGGCCGATATCTGGTTCTCCACCTATCGCACCAGCGTGGGATCGCGACTGGCGGCGATGGTCGTGGACGCTTCCGAAGACCTGCGCACCCGCGAAGAATTCAGCCTGCATCAGCTGCTAGCCGCATCACGGATCCTGGTGGGTGCGGTTTCGCACGAAGTCCGCAACGTCTGCGGTGCCATTGCGGTAGTGCATGAGAACCTGGCCCGAAGTGGAGCGCTGGCGCAGAATAAGGATTTCGAAGCGTTGGGCACCCTGATTCTGGCGCTCGAGAAGATCGCCGCTATGGATCTGCGCCAGACCGCCAATCAAGCTACCAGTGTTGATCTGCAAGCGCTGCTCGAAGAGCTGCGAATCGTGGTCGAACCCTCATTGCGCGAAAAAGACATCGAGTTACGATGGTCCGTCGAGCCCGGCATTCCCGTAGTCTGGGCCGACCGGCAGAGTCTGATGCAGGTCTTCCTCAATTTGACTCAGAACAGCGAACGGGCCCTGATGAACCAGCCGCGCCGGGAGCTGGCCGTTACGACCCGAGTCGAGCAACAGCGGGTCGTCATCCGGTTCCGGGATACTGGCTGCGGAGTAGACGAGCCCGAGCGCTTGTTCCGGCCGTTCCAGCACGGGGCGAAAGCTACGGGCCTGGGATTGTATTTATCACGGGCGTTGATGCGCTCGTTTCGCGGAGACCTGCGTTATGAGCCCGAGCCCCAAGGATGCAGTTTTATCGTCGAGCTTTCCCCCGTGCTCTCTGAGAGCATGAAAGAAGCCTATGGCACAGCCGATCCGGATTTTGCTGGTGGACGATCACAGCCTGTTCCGGGACAGCCTCAGCCGGTTGCTTCAAGCCGAGCCTGACTTTCGGATCGTCGGAACCTGCGCATCGGCCACCGAAGCGCTCTCCGTTTTGGATCGCGAACATCCCGACGTAGTCCTGCTTGATTTCGATTTAGGCGAGGAGCAGGGGCAGCGGTTCCTGGAAGAATCGAAGAAAATAGGATTCCGGGGGCGAATTTTGATGGTGACCGCTGGAATGAGCGATGCGGCTACGCTGCGCGCGCTGGAGGGCGGCTCTTCGGGAATCTTTCTGAAACACAGCCCGCCGGCTCAACTCGTCGAAGCGATCCACAAGGTGAACGCTGGAGAATCCTGGCTCGATCCGAAGGCCATGCGTTCGGTGATCGCCGGCGCAACCGGACGATCGGACGAACATCGAGCCGCGCAGGCGCTCAATGCCCGCGAGCGCGCCGTCCTCAAAAGAGTCTTCGAAGGACTCACCAACAAAGAAATCGCCTCCCAGTTGCAGATTTCGGAAGGGTCGGTCAAGGCCGTGATGCAGCAATTATTTGACAAGACCGGTGTCCGAACCCGAAGCCAGTTGGTCCGGATCGCACTCGAGCGCCGGGCCGACGAGTGGCTCACGGGCGAGTCCAGATCATAGCGTCGCTGGCCGTTGTGCCAGCAGGACTTACGGGCCTTGTGAGATACTGGAACCCGGCGCAAAAAGCCTTGAGCACGACCACCTTCCAGCCGGTGCGTAAGTCATGTTCCTGTTCACCGAAGTGGAGTTTCTGCAAGAGCGATGACGCGGTCGTCTACTAAAGTTATCAGTGCGGTAAATAGGAGTAGATTGATGAAAACGGCATTTGGTTCTTTGAAAGCCTATGAAAAGGGCGGGGTTACGATCATCGACCCCAAGGACAACCCGAAACACTACGTGTTCTCGAATGTCTTTGAGGTGGCCTCCAAATCGAAGCCATACGAGCGGGTTGCGGTCGCCCAGAACCTCAAGTATGTAATTGAGGCCGTGCGAGCCGAGGGGTCTTCCCCCTGGTACAGCGCTTCGCACGATGAGGCGGCGCTGATCATGGACGGCGAGGTGGAGGTTCACTTGATCAAGCCCGATCAGCCGCCGGTGCCTGAGTCCAAGGAAGGCGCGGTGAAGCTGAGCGGCGAACCGAAGGGCAAGAAAATGGGCTGGATCAAAGCGCGGCGCGGCCATATGGCGCTGCTGCCCAAGAATGCGGCTTATCAATTCCGCAGTTCAGCGCCGGGCGTGCTGTTGATCCAGGGCATCAAGGGTGAAGCCACGGTCGAACGCTGGGGCGAGATTTGCCAAACGGCTTAAACGAGGACTGGAGATCACAATGAGTACAGCAACTGTCAGCACCGTATCGGCCAAGGGCACCGAGCTCGGATACAAGCCCTTCACAGCCGGGAAGTTTCGTTTTGAGCGCGATGAGTACTTCGCTCACATCACTTTCCCGACTGGCACGCATATGATCCCCATCGATGCCTTCCTGCGCGCGTTGATGCGCGATGTGGCCTGGGGCTTCTTCTACGGCACCGTGAATTTCGATCAGGTGATCGGAACCATCAATCACTACGGCACGGTCGAGCTGTTCGCCGGACTCATGAACGAGGCTTTTGTCAGCGCGAACCGCCATTACGTCGAAAAGTTCGATTCCAAGGACCTGCGGAAGGTCTTCGTCGAGATCCTGGACAATTGGACCAGCGAAGGTTTCGATCCCTTCGCTTCGCCTGAAGAAACCGGTAAGCCGTTCGGGGCCAAGCATGGCGAAAATCGCAAGGCGCTCGAGCGCGAGCGCGTGGTGGCCAAGCGCATGGTGGGTCTGCCGGGTGACGTCGGTTATCGCACCGACCAGAACGGCTATCCATTGAACCGGCAATTCACGGACGTTTCGACCGACAAGCCCGAAGTTCACGCCGAGCCGGGATTCGAGGGCGAAGTTCACGCCTTCAATCTGTTCAATTACGTCGCTCGTTCGGACGTCACCTGGAATCCATCCGTTGTTTCGGCGGTCAAGGACAGCCTGCTCTGCCCCACCACTGAGGAATACATTCTGCCGATCTTCCACGGCAACGATCGCGTGGAGTGGTTCGTTCAAGCCTCTGACGAGATCATCTGGGACGTGGAAGACGGCAAGACGGGCCGCCCGCGCGCCAAAGTTACTATGAAGGCTGGCGACGTCGCTGCGATGCCCGCCGATATTCGCCACAAAGGCTATTCACCGAAGCGTTCCATCCTGTTGGTCTGGGAGAACAATGACGGCACGCTTCCGCAGCTTTATTCGAGCGGTAAGCTCAAGCCGTATCCAGTCGAATTTTGACCATGGGCGCAGCAGTCGAAGCGCCCCCTAAGCTCGACATCGAGACTCGCCTCTTCATTGGGGGCGAGTTCGTCGATTCCGCCGAGGGCGGGCGCATTCCAGTTATCAATCCACACGACAACAGCGTTCTGGCCGAAGTGTCTGAAGCGCGGCAAGCCGATGTCGATCGAGCTGTAGAGGCTGCCCGGCTGGCTTTTCCTGCCTGGAAGCGCATGTCGGCCGCCGAACGCGGTCGCTTGCTTCTGAAACTGGCGGACGCGATCGAAGCCGATGCCGAGTATCTTGCCAAGCTGGAAACCCTGGATACCGGGCATCCCATCCGCGACACGCGCGGTTTGGACGCGCCCCGCACGGCGGCGACGTTCCGCTACTACGCGGGCATGGCCGACAAGATCGACGGCCGGGTGGTTCCGGTCGAAGCCGGTTTTTTGAACTACATCACGCGCGAACCGGTCGGCGTCGTTGGGCAGATCGTGCCATGGAACTTCCCGCTGATGTTCACGGGCTGGAAGCTCGGTCCGGCGCTGGCGGCCGGGAATACGGTCGTCCTGAAGCCGGCGGAACTGACGCCGCTCACCACGCTGCGCGTCGCGCACCTGATTGCCAAAGTCGGCGTCCCGCCGGGCGTCGTCAACGTTGTCCCTGGTTATGGGCAGGTGGCTGGGCAATACCTGGCGGAACATCCCGGCGTCGACAAGATCGCATTCACCGGCTCAACTGTCACCGGAAAGAAAATCGTCCAGGCCTCGGCCGGAAATCTCAAACGCGTCCAACTCGAGCTGGGCGGCAAAGGCGCGAACATCGTCTTCGATGATGCGCAAATCGATGCCGCGGTGAACGGCTCGGCCTTCGCCATTTTCCACAATCAGGGACAGGCCTGCATCGCCGGATCGCGTCTTCTGCTTCAGGAGAAGATCGCCGACGAGTTCATCGAGCGCTTCCTGACGCTGACCAAGTCCATCCGGGTTGGAAATCCATCGGATCCGCAAACCGAGATGGGACCGCTCACGTCGCCCGGTCATCGCGAGCGAGTGGTCAATTACATCAAAATCGCCCGGGAGCAAGGCAGCTCTGTCCTAACCGGCGGCAATACTCCCAGCGATCCGGAGTTACAGGCCGGATGCTACATCGAACCGACCGTGGTCACGGCCCAGCCCACCGATCGCGTCTGCCAGGAAGAGGTTTTCGGACCCTTCGTCAGCATTACACGCTTCAAGGACGAAGCGGAGGTGATCCAGGTCGCGAACTCCACCATGTACGGCTTGGGCGGAGGTCTATGGACCCGCGACTTGCAGCGCGCGCATCGAATGGCCGCGGCGATTCGATCCGGCATGGTCTGGATCAACACCTATAAGCGCGTCAATCCCAACTCGCCGTTTGGCGGCGTCGGGCAATCCGGGTACGGCCGTGACCTGGGCCTGGAGTCGATACAGGAATATACATATCCGAAATCTGTTTGGGTGAACGTGGATGCCAACGTTCCTCCCTTCTATAAGCGCAGCTAGTTCGTCGATCAGGAGGTCAATCATGAAATCAAATATGGATCGCCGGGCGTTCCTGGCCAGCGGAAGCGCCCTCGTCGGGGCACCGTTGGCCAAAGCCTTTGCCGCTCCCGCCAGGAGTGATTCCACCGGACCCGTTGCTGAGACCACCTCGGGCAAGATACGCGGGACATCCCAGGACAAGATCAACGCCTTCAAAGGCGTTCCATACGGCGCTTCCACCGCGGGCTCTGGCCGGTTCATGCCGCCTTCGAAACCTCAACCTTGGACCAGCGTGCGCGACACTCTCGAGTTGGGCCACCAGGCGCCGCAGATCGCTTCCGGCCTGATCCCTGAGGTCGCCGCTGTGGAGGATAAAGGACCGTTGGGCGAAGACTGCCTAGTGTTGAACGTCTGGACGCCCAGCCTCGGCGCCGGGCATAAGCGTCCGGTAATGGTCTGGCTGCATGGCGGCGGATATTCCACCGGCTCCGGCGGCTTCACCATTTATGACGGCGCGAACCTGGCCCGCAAGCACGACGTCGTTACCGTCACGGTCAACCATCGCCTGAATGTTTTCGGATTCCTGTATCTGGCCGATATCGGTGGCGAGAAATATGCGCGCGCCAGCAACGTCGGAATGCTCGATATCGTCGCGGCGCTCGAATGGGTGCGCGATAATATCGCGGCCTTTGGTGGCGATCCGGGCAACGTCACCATCTTCGGCCAGTCGGGCGGAGGCGGCAAGGTCAGCACGCTGATGGCGATGCCGTCGGCTAAGGGATTGTTCCATCGTGCCGTTGTAGAAAGCGCTTCGGCGATCAAGGGCGTGTCGCGTAGCGATGCCACCAAATCGGCCGAGATGATCCTCGCCAAGCTGGGGTTGAAGCCCAATCAGCTCGATGAACTGCAAAACCTGCCCATGGATCGCGTGTTGTCGATAAACGCGGGCGGCGGACCGGCCGGCAATCAAGGGCTACGGCTGGCCCCGGTAGTCGACGGACGAACGCTTCCGAGCGATCCGTTTGACCCCACGGCGCCCGAACTTTCCGCCAAAATTCCGCTGCTGATTGGATCGGTTGAGACCGAAGTAACGTTCATGCCCAGGCAACAGCTCGATCCCATCGACGACACCGACTTGCATGCGCGCGTAAAGCAAGCTGCCCGCTGCGATGACGCGCAGGCCGACAAACTGATCGAGGTGTACCGCAAAGGCCGTTCGGGCATCAGCAACATTGATCTCTATCTGATCCTGGCGTCGGACACCAGTTTTCGCGCGGGTGTCCGGACCGAAGCCGATCGCAAAGCGGCCCAGGCCTCGCAAGGCAACGCGCCGGTTTATATGTACTACTTCACTTGGCGATCACCGGTTCGAGACGGCAAGCTCAAGGCTTTCCACACGCT
>DATHOT010000120.1:0-24315 GCA_035484655.1 Bryobacteraceae bacterium
ATTGCATGGTCCAAGCTGGTTCGGTTACCTTGGGGAGACCGTCGGTTGTGCGTGTATGGAGAGGTTTCACGTGGAACGTAGTGTTTTGGTTCCACGTGGAACAACGGAGTAGGTTTTGGCCAAAGTTATAGCAATCGCCAATCAAAAGGGTGGTGTCGGCAAGACCACGACCGCCATCAACTTGAGCGCCTCGCTCGCAGCCAACGACTTGCGCGTCCTTCTAGTTGATTCCGATCCCCAAGGGAATGCCACCACAGGATTGGGCATTGCCAAAGGCGAAGATCGTCCGACTCTATATCAAGTTCTGCTGGGGGAAGAAGAAATAGCCAGCGCAATCCTTCGCACCGAGTTTGAAGGACTTGATATCATCCCTTCGGACAAAAACCTGGTCGCGGCCAATATCGAGTTAGTGGAGCTGGAAAACCGGGAATCCCGGCTCCGCGATAAACTTGAGCCTGTACGCAGCCAGTATCACTTCATCCTGATCGATTGCCCGCCGGCCCTGGATCTCTTGACCCTCAACGCCATGGTAGCCTCAGATACCATCCTGATCCCCATCCAGTGCGAGTTTTTTGCTCTGGAAGGAATCTCCCAGCTACTCGATACCATCGATCGTGTTCGCGAATCTTTCGGACGTGACCTTAAAGTCGAGGGCGTTTTACTTACTATGTATGACGACCGTACAAATCTCACGCGCCAGGTGGAACAGGATCTTCGCAACTTCTTCGAAAACGCGGTCTTTAAGACCGTGATCCCTCGCAGTGTCCGTTTAGCTGAAGCCCCCAGTTTCGGTAAGCCTATTATTTTCTATGACGTACGCTCTCGTGGGGCGGAGAGCTACATCCAGCTGGCAAAAGAGGTCCTGGCCAATGAACAAAAAGCCGGAGCAACGCAAGGTCTTGGGTAAAGGCCTTTCCGCACTGCTCCCCAAGAAACCAGTTCCCATGCCGCAGCCGTCACCTGCGGAGCATGCGACCCCCGGAATGCGGGTCGCTTCCGTACCTATATTGCATATCGAACCCAATCCCCTACAGCCGCGCACGATTTTCGACCCAAGCCGTCTACAGGAGCTTGCTAACTCTATAGAAACAAACGGTATTCTTCAGCCGCTGTTGATTCGAAGGAAAGGCTCCCATTTTGAGCTAATTGCAGGAGAAAGACGCCTAAGAGCCGCAAAGTTGGCTGGGCTTGCCGACGTACCTGCGATCATTCAAGACTATGCCGATGACCGCGTGCTCGAAATTGCACTCATCGAAAACATACAGCGCGAGGATCTGAATCCAATCGAAACCGCCCAAGCGCTCGAACGCCTGGCGCGCGAAATGAATCTTAGCCACGAAGAAATCGCGAGCAGAACTGGCAAAGATCGTACCACCATCACCAACATGATCCGGCTTCTGCGCCTGCCGTCCGATGTTCAGCTTCTGGTCGCCGAGCGACGTCTTTCCATGGGACACGCCCGGGCCATCCTGGGGCTGGCCAAGCCCGAACATCAGACACAGCTTGCAGAAAAGGCCGCCGCACAGGGTTTTTCCGTTCGCCAAGTGGAGCGACTCGTCAAGAAAATCAACGAGCCGCGAGATCCGTCCGAGCAGCCGCTTCAGGATCCCAATGTCCGGGCCGCCGTCGAGCAGCTTCAAAACGCACTCGGAACCAGGGTCAAAATCGTCGAAAAAAGCGATAAAAGGGGTCGAATTGAGATCGAATATTACTCGCAGGAAGACCTTCAGCGACTCTACGAGCTGATCCTTCCGATAAAGGAATAAGTGGTGCCGGCGGCAGGACTCGAACCTGCGACCTGCGGATTATGAGACCGCCGCTCTAACCACCTGAGCTACACCGGCAAGCGCGCTTTCTCAAGGGTAGGCGGACGTCCCGCCGGATGTCAACCCAAGGGTCCTAAAGCATTAACAAGCTTGACAGAAACCTATAGATTAGGTTATCTTAATACTGGAGTTGGGACTGAAAAGCTCCTGACCGACAGCGAAGTGACCGTAGGAGGTTGTTTATCGACTACGATTGCCTATCAGGGCGACTACCGGCCTGACTCGACTTGCTTCACCGAGGCGGATGAAAGCAGGGTGGGATTAATTGCCCCACCAAGCTAGCGGTGCCTACACCGTGTCTCAAATTGCTGCGGTGAACGTAGCGGGGGTCGGCGGTCGCCCTGAATCACATTCAACTTCATTTGACAGTCTCTTTTCCCCTCCAGTAGATTCGTTCTAGTGCCGCCTCCAGTAATTGAATTCCGCAGCGTCTCCAAGAGTTATCCCATTTACTCGACACCCAGCGCGCGCCTCAAGGAACTCGCCTACCTCAATCGAAAATCATTTCATCGCGATTTCCAGGCATTAAGCGATGTATCGTTCGAGGTCCCTCGCGGCGAGACGTTCTGCATTGTAGGCGAGAATGGCTCCGGAAAAAGCACGCTGCTACAAATGGTCGCCGGGATTCTGCATCCGAGCAAAGGCGAAGTCACCGTGCGAGGGCGAGTAGCCGCGTTGCTCGAACTCGGCGCCGGATTCAATCCAGAGTTCAGCGGGCGCGACAATGTCTACGTGAATGCCGCCATCCTCGGCCTCTCTCGCCGGGAGATCGATGCGAAGTTCCACCAGATCGAGGAATTTGCCGAAATAGGCGACTTTATGGACCAGCCAGTAAAGACTTACTCGAGCGGCATGGCGGTGCGGCTGGCGTTCGCCGTTGCGATTCATGTCGACCCCGAGATTCTGCTGGTGGACGAAGCGCTATCGGTCGGCGACATTTATTTCCGCCAGCGCTGCATGCGCAAAGTTCATGAAATGCGCGGCGGCGGCGTTACAATTCTGTTCGTTTCGCATGCGATGAGTGAGGTCAAATCTATTGGCGACCGCGCCATGTGGCTGGACGCCGGTCGGGTGAGGCAACTCGGCAGAAGCGATGATGTCGTCACGCACTACATGGCCGCGATGGTCGAAAAAGATAACGCCTATCTCACTATGGCCCATCGCAACGCGGAGATGATCCCGCATGCTCCGGTGCGTCCGCCCGAAGTAGTTGAAACCATCCCGAACATTGACCATCGCTTTGGGGACGGCCGCGCTGAAGTGATCGGTATCGCGGTCCTCGATCTGGCGGGCCAGCCCGTCTATATCCTCGAGCCGTCGTCCGACATCGTGGTCCGCATCAGCGTTCGCGCTAACGAGGATATTACACTGCCGATAGTGGGATTCATGATGCGCAACCACATGGGACTCGATTTCGCGGGCACCAACACTGCTCGGGAAAGCTTCGATTTCCCTCCCATGGCAGAAGGCGATGTCTACACCGTCGACTTTCACGTCCAGCTTCCGGAGCTCTACCCGTCGTCCTTTTCCTTCTCGCCCGCGATTGCCGACGGCACGCTCCATTCTTATAAAACCTGCGACTGGGTGGACAATGCCATCGTTCTGCAGATGGGTCCGGCCGAGGGCGAGATTTACGGGCACGTGCACTTGCCCTGCCGCGTTGAGTTGAACCGCTGCCTGGTAAATGCCGCGCCTGTCCTTTCCCACGCGGAGCCGAACGTTGGTTGAGTTCACTGGCGAGCGCGTAATTCCGGGCCAGGTGAACGATGATCTGTGGAGCGAGCACATCGCCAGGTACGCTTACGCGCGGCGCTACGCGGAAGGCCGGCGAGCGCTAGACGCAGGTTGTGGAACCGGCTACGGATCGGCCGAGCTCGCGCAGTCGGCCATTGCCGTTACAGGCGTCGATGTCTCCGCGGAAGCGATCGCTTTTGCCCGTGCAACTTATCCGATACCGAGTTTGCGCTTTGTAGTTTCCTCCTGCGCGGCGATGCCCTTTCCACAGAACGCCTTCGATCTGGTGGTGGCGTTCGAAGTGATCGAACATTTGCCGCACCACCGGTCCTTCCTTCAAGAATGCGCGCGTGTGCTCACACACCACGGCCTGTTCATCGTTTCTTCGCCAAATAAGAGGTACTACGCCGAGTCCCGAGCTAAGACTGGTCCCAATCCCTATCACGTACATGAATTCGAAGCACGCGAATTTGTGGAAGAACTCTCCGGAGTGTTTCAGAACGTTCGCCTGGTGCTGCAGAATCGGATCGAGTCTTTTGCGTTTCATCCGGCCGCTAGCTTCTGGCCGGCCGAGGCGCGCATCGATGGCGGAGGCGGCAATGCCGAAGACGCGCATTTTCTAATTGGATTGTGCTCTTTCGGCCCGCTGCCCGATCCAACGTCCTTCGTCTACGTTCCGCGCGCGGCCAATCTGCTGCGGGAGCGCGAGCAGCATGTCCAGCTTCTGGAACAGCAACTCATCGACACCAAGAAGTGGCTGGCCGACATGCAGACCGAGCGCGATTCCCTGCTCGATCTTTATCGAAAACAAAAGGAGGAGCTGGAAGATCGCACGCACTGGGCCCAACGGCTCGGCGCGGAGCTGGAGGCCTCCGGCCAGCGCATCGTCGAGCTACAGAACGAGCTGGAAGCGGTCACGTCAGGCTATGAAGCCAGGGTGAACGAGTTGGAAACTGACAATCGCGCCAAAACCGAATGGGCGCTGGCAACCGAAGCGCGTTTCATGCAAGAGCTCGAAGCCCGCGGCCGCGAGTTGGCCGAATGCGTGCGTTTGCTCCAAACGGCGGAAGCGACGGTGGAAGAGCGCACGCTGTGGGCCCAGCGAGTGGAAGCACAGCGTGAAAAACTCGAGTTTCAATTGAATATGATTCGGGCCTCGCGCTGGATCAAGCTGGGTCGAAAATTCGGAATTGGCCCGCTCATCGAGCCGCAGTGAAGACACTCCTGACTATTGCCTGGCGGCTGATAAAGTC
Source organism: Bryobacteraceae bacterium (assembly GCA_035484655.1). Taxonomy (GTDB): domain Bacteria; phylum Acidobacteriota; class Terriglobia; order Bryobacterales; family Bryobacteraceae; genus Palsa-89. Next base: position 4,814 of record DATHOT010000120.1, read on the forward strand.
GCTCCCGCTGCTGATTCTCTCTCCTGTTCTGCTTGTGGCCGCGATCGTCGCTATCGGCACGGCTGATCTGGTAGCCTCTCTTCGCAAGAAGCACGCGCCGTCTCGCGATGAACGGCCGCGCAACACCGCGGCCAGCGTCGTGATCCCGAACTGGAATGGGCGCGACCTTCTCGCGAAATACCTGCCCTCCGTGGTCGAGGCGATGGCCGGCAATCCGGAGAACGAGATCATCGTGGTCGACAATGGCTCCGAAGACAGCAGCGCCGAATTCCTGCGCGAGCAATTTCCCGCCGTACGCGTACTGGCGCTTGATCGAAATCTCGGCTTTGGTGGCGGATCGAACGAAGGCTTTCGTGCCGCGAAGAACGATATCGTCGTATTGCTCAATAGCGACATGCGCGTCCAGCCGGATTTCCTGGCTCCGCTGCTCGAAGCTTTCACCGACGAAAAAGTCTTCGCGGTTTCGTGCCAGATTTTCTTCAGCGATCCGGCCAGGCTGCGCGAAGAAACCGGGCTGACGCAAGGCTGGTGGGAGAACGGCTTGCGAGTGCGTCATCGCATCGATGCCGCGATTACCGAACCGTTCCCGTGCTTTTACGGCGGCGGTGGATCGTGCGCGTTTGATCGCCTGAAATTTCTCGGGCTGGGCGGTTTCGACGAGCTGCTTCGGCCCTTTTATCTCGAAGACACCGACCTCGGCTATGAAGCCTGGAAGCGAGGTTGGAAGGTCCTCTACCAGCCGCGCAGCGTGGTGTACCACGAACACCGCGGCACCATCGGAAAGCGATTCTCAAAACAACAGATCGATCGGGTCCTCAAGAAGAATTTCATTCTGTTCTGCTGGAAAAATATTCACGAATGGCCGCGCCTCTGGTCCCATTTCTTTTTCACTTTCGCTGGCGCGGTGCTAAGCGCATTCTTTGGCGACTCGCCGGAGCGGGCCAGCCTCGCCGGACTGTGGCAAGCGTCGCTCCAACTGCCGGCGGCGCTCCGTTCGCGCGCGCGTGCTCAAGACCTGGCGGTCATCAACGATAGCGAGGCCTTCCGCAGGCCGATGGGCGGCTATTTCCGCGATCGTTTCACAGAAACGCCGCAAGATCCGGAGCAGCTCAACGTCCTGTTCGTTTCGCCGTATCCGATTTGCCCGCCGGTCCACGGTGGCGGTGTGTTTATGTACCAGACCGCGCTTGAACTGGCCCCGCTCTGTTCGCTGCATCTGTTGATTCTGCTCGACCACGATTATGAGCGTTGGCATCACTGGGAGCTCGAAGAAAAGTCGGCGTCGGTGCAGTATCTGACTCGGATGGAAGGCCAGCCCAAAGAGTTCGGCTCAATACTTCCGTTTGCGGTTCGCGAATTCGCCAATGCCGATCTCGAATGGCTGATCCATCGCGAGATCTATCTGCGCGAGGTCGATGTGGTGCAACTGGAATACACGGCGCTCGGCCAGTACTTCGCCGATTTTCGGCGCCTCGCCTGCGTGCTGTTCGAGCACGACATCTATTTCCAATCAATCTCTAGAGGCCTGCCGGGGATGCCTGGGTTGATTCGGAAAACGAAAGCCACATTCGAGTATCTGCGCTCCCTGCGTTACGAACTGGGCATTCTGCCGCGCTTCGATCGCGTTCAAGTGTGCAGTCCCGAAAATGGCAACTACCTGCTGTCGTTCTTGCCGGAGCTGCGCGGCCGCATCGATGACAATCGCGCCGGCATTGCGACCTCGCGCTATCAATTTCAACCCGACGGCCGCGAGCCTTATACCATGTTGTTCCTCGGAAGCTTTCGCCACACGCCCAATCAGGAGGCGCTGGACTGGTTCGCGTTCAAAGTGATGCCGGCTGTTCTCAAGCGCTGTCCCAAGGCGAAACTCGTGATCGTGGGCGCCGAGGCGCCGCCGCGTCACTCGCTACCCGATCTTCCCGAAAATATCGAGCTGCGCGGATTCGTGGAAGATGTTCGTGAACCGCTGGCCCGCTATGCCGTCTTCGTTTGCCCGATTTTGAGCGGCTCCGGAATGCGCGTGAAATTGCTCGAGGCTTTTTCTGCCGGCATTCCAGTGGTGTCCACTCGCCTGGGCGCGGAAGGCCTGGCTACAAACGACGGTGAGGTCTGCGCGCTGGCCGATGATCCGGCGGCGTTCGCAGCTAAGATCGTCGAGTTATTCAATGATGCCGAGAAAGCCCGTGAAATGGCCCGCCGCGCACGGGAGCAAGTGGTGGCGACACGGGACATGGCGGTATTGACCCGGCAACTAGTCGAGAGCTACCGAGCGGTGCTGCGGCTGAAGCGCGGCTCTCGATGATCCTGAGATACAATGTATCTCAGACGGCAATCATGGCGAGCACGATGGTCCATATTCGCATCGATGAGAAGACCAAGCAGAAGGCCGCGAAGACCTTGGCTGCCATGGGCTTGTCCGTGTCTGATGCAGTTCGGATGCTGCTTCTACGCGTGGCCGCAGAAAAGGCCCTGCCCTTCGATGTCAAGGTGCCCAACTCCACGACTGTCAAAGCGATGCGCGCCGCTCAGCGAGGCAAGAGAAAGCGTCTGAAGTCCGCAAACGCATTGTTCAAAGATCTGGGAATCTGATAAAGTGCGAAACCGGTAAGCGGGGTCCGGTATCGGCGAGACGTAGAATCGCGAAGAAACGCGGCGGGGACGGGCGAAGTTACGCGAAGGAATCCTGCTGCTGATCGAAGGGAGTCCATTGCCGCCACGCTGCAAGGACCACCCGCTTAGCGGCGATTGGAAGCACTTGCCACATCGAGCCGGATTGGCTGCTGATCTACAAGATCGATGGGGACGACCTGCACCTCGTCCGAACAGGGACGCATTCTGATTTGTTCTGACTCTGCCATCCTGCGTCCCGTGAGCATGTGGTGGCGATGCGGGATATGGCGGTCGTGACCAGGCAACTGGCAGAATGCTACAGCGCGGCCCTGCATGAAAAGCGTGGCTAAGTCATGTTGAGCATCGTCTATAAGTGTCCAACAGGAACTGTTTATAACGTTTTCCACTTTCGTCTTGACTCAGCCATTTCTCCATGCATTCTTTAGAGACAACTTCCACCGATTCGGGCAGATCCCCTTTACAACCTCCGTAAGCGAAATAATAAGCTTTCGAAGGCCCCTTGTATTTAGCGCACGCCTCCTTGAACCTGGGGTCAATGGGCTGCGGATCTTCGTCCTTCTTGCATTGAGCTAGAATGACTCCCTTGTCATTGTGGCCGATGATATCGAAGTCTCTTAGCGTTCCGCCTACGTGCAAACCGGTTGGTAGGAAGCGCTCTTTCTCAATCAAGTAACCCAAACAAATCGACTCCCGGGCTGGCGGCCCCAAGAATCTCAGCCAGCCGTCGGACTCCATATGGTCCGCTATTTTGACGCACGCCTCCTTCTCATCACCAGACGCAGCAAGAATCTTTACTAACTTACGATTGGTTCCCTCGACTTCGTGGACGTTTGCTCGGCCGGCATAACCGATGCCCACTACGTCTTTGTTCCACGCGGTCTCTTCGTCGAACGGCTTATCTTTGAACTTCATCCGGATGCGCCAATATTTCGGTTCCATGGGACTAGCATACAGAGGAAGTGCAGCGCCTCATCAGGCATCGTGTTTCTTTTGCGATGCCGTAGGAGCGAGTGTAAAGTATGGCCGAGGTACCGAAGCGCCTATTGGTCGAACCGAACTCCATTCTCTCGACGAGGAGGACGAAGCGACGCTGGCAGCGATTGATCGCGGGATCAACGCTGCCGATAAAGGCAGGGTCGTATCCTTCGAACAAGCCCGGCGTCGGCTACATGAGTGGCTTACAAAATCCCCTTCTCAGCCTGCGAAGCCCACTGAAAAGTCGACCGAGAGATAATAATGGCAGGTCAGAGACCTGCCCCACAATTGTCACTTATTCGCTAGGTTGCTTCTTATCGCTCAAATCCAGCTTCAACCGCTTCACCACCTTCTCGGCAGTCTTGCTCAACTCCCCAGGGGTCGTATCCTTGGGCGGCTCGAAGACCGACCACAGCACATTACGGCTCTTGCGATCCACGATGAAGAGATTTCCTTTGCCTCGTGCGCCTGAGTTCATGCGTTGCGCGCCGCCGGCGCCGAGGTCCAAACCACCCTTTTTGTCATTCGCTTTCTTGTCGTCATCGGCCGGCGGTTTAGGGGGCGCGGGCGGCTCGGGCGGAGGATAAAGTTCAGTGAGCTTGGTCTCGAAGGATTCGCCCAGATGGTCGGTGATGAGCGCGTCCGCTTTTTTCGGATCGGCCACCACCTGAAAAACTCCCGACGCGGTGATCTGATTTGCGAGAAACTGGTCCATGCCGCCGGCCATCGCCAGAATATAGACCGTGTTCACCTGCTTGAGTTGCGGGTTCACGGCGGCCAAGGTGAGCACGGCGGCGCCGAGAACGAGGCCACAAAATAACTTCATGAGAACATGGTACCAGCGCCCGGCTTAAATCCGCCGCGCAACGCCCGACTGTGTATAAATCGGAACGCATCACAGTGATCATCCCGTGCCTGAACGAAGAGCAAGGAATCGAGCGCGTTTTGCGGCGCATGCCGGAGTTCGTCGACCAGGTGATTGTGGTGGATAACGGATCCACCGACCGCACTTCGGACGTGGCGCATTCGTTCGGCGCCGAGGTAATTCGCGAGCCGGTGCGCGGCTACGGACGAAGCTACAAGCGGGGCTTCGCGTCGGCCACTGGCGACCTGATCGTTACCCTCGACGGCGATCACAGTTATCCTCCGGATGCGATTTCGTATCTGATCGAAGCCTTCCTGCACCTGGATGTGGATTTCCTGAACGCCTCGCGTTTCCCGGTACGCGATCGCCAGGCCATGAGCTTCAAACACAAGTTCGGCAATTGGATTCTCTCGCTCGCCATGTCGATCCTGTACTTCCGCTGGGTCCGCGACTCGCAGTCGGGTATGTGGGTCTTCCGGCGCGCCATCCTGAAGGAGATGCAGCTCGAGTCAGACGGTATGTCGTTCTCGGAAGAAATCAAGATCGAGGCGCTGAAGAGCTCCCGGATTCGCTTCGCCGAAATTTCGATCCTCTATTCCTCCCGCCTGGGCGAGATCAAGCTCAATCCCTGGCGCGACGGGTTCTACAATTTGTGGTTTCTGGTCAGGAAGCGCTTCCGGCGGCGCGAGCAACAATGAGATTGCTGAAAAAGTCGCCGAGGGTCTCACATTGGCAGGTCGGGGACCTGCCCCACAAATAATGCAGCGGGTAGCTGTGGTCATCCCGAATTGGAATGGTTCGGCGCAGCTGGGGAATTTACTAGCCAGCCTGCGGCAACAAACCTACTCCATCGACCGAATCATCGTAGTCGACAACGGCAGCACCGACGATTCGGTCAAGGTGGCGAAAAACACCGGCGCTGAAGCCATCGAGCTGGGAAAGAATACAGGTTTCAGCCACGCGGTAAACTGCGGGATCCAATCGGCCGGATCGGAGTGGATCGCCATCCTGAACAACGACGTCGCGCCCCAACCCGATTGGCTCGCCAAATTGATGGACCAGGCAGAGTTAGCTAAGGCCTGGTTTGCCACCGGCAAATTGTTGGATGCTACGCGGCGCGACCGGATCGATGGCGCCTTCGACGCGATTTGCCGTGGCGCTTGTGCCTGGCGATGCGGCCACGGGCGTCCCGATTCCCCGCTCTGGAACCGGCCGCGGGAGATCTGCTTCGCTCCCTTCACGGCGGCGCTATTTCGCTGGGAATTGTTCCAGGAAATCGGCCTGCTGGACGAAGGTTTCGAGTCGTATCTGGAAGACATCGACTTTGGAATCCGCTGCGCAACAGCGGGCTTTCCGGGAATCTACGTTCCCGAAGCAGTCGCCTATCATCAGGGCAGCGCTACGCTCGGGCGCTGGCATCCGGACACGGTACGGAAGATCGCCCGCAACCAACTTCTGCTGGTAGCGAAACACTATCCCCGGAAGTGGATCTTACGGTATGGTTGGCCGGTCTTCGTCGCCCAGGGCCTGTGGGGAATCGTCGCGCTACGCCATGGGGCTGCGGTTGCATACCTTCAAGGCAAATCGGAGGGCATACGGCGATTTCGATCGGCCCGGGGAAAATCCCCGGCCAACCTTCCGGCTATCGTCGAGCGCAGTGAAAGAGAGATTCGAGACCTGCAACGATTGACAGGCTTCGATCTCTACTGGAAACTGTACTTTGCGCTGACGTGAGCCGGGTATGAATCAGACCGGGGTCGTGGTTGTGACATACAACTCGGCGGATGTCGTCGGACGGTGCCTGGATTCCTGCGCGGGCCTTCCCACGGTCGTGGTCGACAACGCTTCGAGCGACGCCACCTGCGACATAGTCCGGCAACGGCCATCGGTAAAGCTGATCGGCAACGCGACCAACCGTGGTTTCGCCGCAGCCGTGAACCAGGGTGTGGCGGCGCTCGACACGGAATTGGTTCTGCTGCTCAATCCGGATGCAGAGTTGGTCAGTTCCATCGATCCGATGGCCGAGGCCTGCGCGAGGGAGGGCGTCGGAGCGGCTGGGGGCAAGCTGGAGGGTGAGAGCGGCCAGATCCAAACCGGCTTCACGCTGCGCCGCTTTCCCACGCCTGGGGCGTTGATCTTCGAAGTCCTGGGCATCAATCGCATGCTGCCGGAGAATCCGGTGAATCGCCGCTACCGCTGTCTGGACGCGGACCTCGACCAATTCGCCGAAGCCGATCAGCCGCCCGGGGCCTTCCTGATGTTTCGGCGCGATCTGTGGCAGCGGCTGGGCGGTTTTGACACACAATTTCATCCGTTGTGGTTTGAAGACGTCGATTTTTGCAAACGGACGCGCAATTTGGGGTTGAAAATCCAGTATGTCCCGCAAGCAATCGCCCGCCATCGGGGTGGCCATAGCATTGCTGAGCTGGACTGGAGATGCCGCCAGCTCTACTGGTATGTTAGCCTTCTAAGGTACGCCTCTAAGCACTTTCGGCCGTACGCATACCGGGGAGTGAGCGCGGCAGTGGTGCTAGGTTCAATTTTTCGAGCGGCGATCGAGATGTTGCGATCGCGAAGTACAAAGCCGCTCAAAGTCTACGCGACGGTTGTAAAGGTCGCGGGACGCAGCATGATTTCCGGCCGCGTTGGGGACGTGGAGTGTTTGGGGAGTTATGGCAAGGCAGTAGGGTGAGAGTAGTTAATCAAAATCAAAAATAGAGACACGACTCACATACAATGTCCGATAACGATAGGGTTTCGGTAACAATCGTTACTTATAACAGCGGTCGATTTATTAAGAGGTGCCTGGAATCCGTCTTGGCGCAGCGCTACGCCAACAAGGAAATCGTGGTCATCGACAATGCCTCATCGGACGGCACGGTGGATATTCTGGAGCAGTTCGAGGACCGCTGCCAGATCATCTACAACGACGAAAATATCGGGTTCGCGGCGGCGCAGAATCAGGCTATTCGCAGCAGCACCGGTGAGTGGGTGCTGACTCTCAATCCGGATGTCTTGCTGCTGCCGAATTTTATCCAGGCTTTGGTGGACGCCGGGCAATTCGATTCCAAAATTGGAACGGTCTGCGGAAAGCTGCTGGCGATTCTCGCCACTTTCGATCTTCCGGACAAACCACTCGTGGATTCCACCGGCATCTATTTCACGCCCATGCTGCGACATTTGGATCGCGGCAGCCAGGAAGTGGACAACGGACATTACCTAAAGCACGAATATGTTTTCGGAGCCACTGCGGCCGCGGCGCTATATCGCCGGCAGATGATCGACGACATTTCGATCGGCGAAGAATTCTTCGATCCCGACTTCTTCGTCTACCGGGAGGATGCCGATGTTGCCTGGCGGGCACAGCTGCTGGGCTGGAAATGCATTTATACGCCGCATGCGCGCGGTTATCACGTACGCAAAGTGCTTCCCGGCAACCGTCGAGCGCTGCCGCCGGGAATCAATATGCATTCCGTGAAGAACCGCTTCCTGATGCGCCTGAAAAACATGACCGGAGATCTTTACAAGCGCAACTGGTTATCCATCACGGCCCGGGATCTGGTCGTATTCGGCGCCTGCCTGGTGCGCGAGCAGAGTTCGCTCAAGGCGTTCTGGTATATCACCAGAAATTGGAAGCGCGTGATGGCCAAGCGGCGCGAGATCATGAGCCGCAAGCGCGTGGATGACGATTACATCGCCAGTTGGTTCCGCTACAAGCCGGTGAGCAATCCGGCCAGTAAGTCGCGCACCTTGGCTCGTACGAAGGCGGCCGGAGACTAGAGCAGCATCCAGGAGCCCGAAGACGTCGCGGATCGCCATTCTCGGCACACGAGGAATTCCTGCGAGGTATGGTGGCTTCGAGACCTTCGCCGAAGAGCTTTCCACGCGTTTGGCAAAGCGCGGCCACCAGGTCACCGTCTATTGCCGCGAGCGGCATTCCGAGCCAACCTTTCGCGGCGTGTCGCTGGTTTACCTTGCGACCTGGCGGCATAAATACTTCGACACGCTGGTCCACACTTTCCTGTCCACGATTCATTTGATCTTTCACCGTGGCAGTGTTGGGCAAGCCTCGGATGTCGCGCTGTACTGCAACGCGGCTAACGCGATCTTCACTTTTTGGCCGCGGTTCGCCGGGATCCCGACTGCGCTCAACGTCGACGGCCTGGAGCGCAATCGCAAAAAATGGAACCGGCTGGCCAAGACCTGGTATCTGATTTCCGAACGCCTCGCCACCTTCTGCCCGAGTGTGGTGGTGTCGGACGCACGGAAGATCGCCGAATATTATCTGGCGCGCTATGGCAAGCACTCCGAATTCATTCCGTACGGGGCCGAAACGGGAAAACTGGAGAGCTCCGGCGTTTTAGATCAGCTCGGGCTCGAGCCCGGGCGATACTTCCTCTACGTGAGCCGCATGGAACCGGAAAACAATGCGCTGGCGGTGCGGGAAGCCTTCGAGAAACTGACGACTCCAATGAAGCTGGCGCTCATCGGCGACGCGCCTTACGCCCAGGAGTACATCCGGCGAGTGCGAGACACCACCGATCGACGGGTCCTGATGCCGGGCGCGATTTACGGGCGCGGCTATCATGAATTGCTGTCGCACTGCTTCGCCTACATCCACGCCACCGAGGTCGGTGGCACGCATCCGGCTCTGATCGAGGCCATGGGACGCGGGGCGCTGGTGCTGTACTTGAATACGCCTGAAAACGCCGAGGTAGCAGGCGACGCGGGAATTCCGTTCGAGGCCGGCGAGTTGGGCGCAAAGCTGGAACTGGCCGTCAAGATGCCGGTAGCCGAGCGCGCGGAGTGGGGCCGTCGGGCGATGGAGCGTGTGGCGGAGCGCTATAGCTGGGATACGGTGACGGATCAATACGAACGGCTCCTGCTTAAACTTCACACTTAGTCTCTTAGCGAAGAGATGCGGCGCTTCGCGCTGAGGCTCGCCACCAGAACAAGGTCGAGGAGAGGACGAGTGTCAAAGAGCGTTTGCGCCTTCAAGTCACGTTTAATGGTGGCGGCGGCTCTCTTAACGTCTCGATAGATTGCAATTCAAGAACGGTTGGCCTGGATGGCCCCGGGCGAGTGCGTTCGTAAGCCCACGCAGCACACCGATAGGTCGGTTGTCGTGAACATAAATTTCGCTCCCGTTGATATCGCTAAGCGACTTCAAGGCCCGGAATTTCCTGCGCTCGAAGACGAACCAACGGTGCTTCTTGTCCATATGTGCCGCCCAAGCAACGGCGAGGCCGAGTTCGAATGGCATATTAAATCGAGGCGTCTTTGGTCTCCGCGGATCTAGCTCCACGCGCGATAGATCATGAAACGAATATCGGCAAGCCTCGACCAGCTCTATTAACCGATCCAGGCGACGCTGGCTGCCAGGAATTTGAAGCACAGCTTGGGGAATCAAGCCAAAGCCGCTTAATCCGGCTATGAAGGCTAAATATAACGGTTCAAATTGTAGGTCAAATGGGATGTTCAGGAAAACAAACTTAGGATCGGATTTAACCCGGAGACGCCGTCGAGGCGTAGGCATCTTTGATTCTAACGACTCACTTTGCGAGCATTGGGCGCGCGGCGCCGCTTTGAGGCCGGAATACGAATTCGATTAGACTTGCCGCCGTTTGCATCGTTGCCGTTCAAATCCATCAATCTCTGAACATGTTGAATGCGTGATGCCGACACGCCCAACTTCCGAGCGACTTCCGTCGTTGAAGGAAAAGAGGTTGTAATCAGTGCTCTAGCCATCTTCCTAGTTATCACTTTACTACGTAGCTGGGAAGGATGCGAACCGATCCTCGATCCAATTTTCGAAACCAATTCGTGAGCCAAAAACATCGTGGCGCAACTTGATCGGGTTGTCAAGAGGTTCATTCGTTATCCCGAACACCTGCCCGCAAGGCACAAACAAATTCTCGACCAATTGTCGAGAGGTTTTTCAGTGACGCTTCCGTCCGCGCGCATGATTCAGGGGTTTTTGTCAAGACCTTTGTGAGCAGTTGATGTCTTACAGTGAAGCCGATTGGCGCCGCCGGGCGATGGAGCGTGTGGCGGAGCGCTATAGCTGGGATAGGGTTACCGATCAATACGAAGCGCTGCTGTTGACGCTCCGCTAGTAGTCCTCAAACTTCCGTAGTACCGGACGATGAGCGAGGTATGAGGAATAAGCCTCGTCTCAGGCAGGTAGGTTGGGCGGCGTTGATCTGGATGTTCGCCGGTTGGCCCGCCTTCGGGCAAGACAGCAAAGACGATATCATCCAAAAGCTGATATCTCGCGTGGAAGCTTTGGAGCGCGAAGTGGCGGTGCTGAAACACGCCGCCGTGCCCGAGCAGCTGGCAGCCACGCCTCAACCAGAGCCTGTTCCGACGGTGGCCGCGATCCCGGCAGCAGTGGAGCAGGCAGCATCAATCCCGGCCGATGCTTCAGAAGCGGTTCCGGCCAGCGAGAAACGGTTCACTTTCCACGGCTATGGCGATGTCGATTTCCTTCGAAATCCAGACGGGAATTCCATCAAGGAATTCGAAGTGGGCGAACTCGATTTGTTCGCAACCGCCCGCATCACCCCCCAGCTCACGGCCTTAGTAGAAGCGGTGTTCCTAGAGGACACTCAAGTATATGTTGGCAGCGTCCCGATAAATCTGGAGAGGGTCCTGCTTCAATACAAACCTAGCGAGTTTTTCAATCTGGACATCGGGTCGTACCGCACCGCTATCGGCTTTTACAACACCGCTTACCTGCGGGGCGCCTGGTTCCAGACCGCGCTCACCCGGCCGATGTTATTCCTCTTCGAGGATGATGGCGGTTTTCTACCGCTGCACAATACCGGCGTGAGCGCAAACGGACTCCTGCCTTCGGGTGCTCTGGGCCTACGGTACGTAGTCGAAGTCGGAAACTCCCGCAACTACGGAGGCGTAACGCCGGAATTCGATGTCACGCAGCATGGCGCTTTCAACCTGGCGCTAGCGGCGCGGCCTCACGCCTGGCCCGGCTTCGAGACCGGCTTTTCCTACTACCGAGACCTCTACACGCCAGTGGAAGGGCTGACCGCTGGCCGGTCGGTTTGGACGGCGCATGCGGTCTACCAGGCGAATCGGTTCGAATTTCTGAACGAAGTGGTCCTGGCGAAGTTCCAGCGCCTCAATTCAGGCTGGGGGAACGCGCAAGGATTCTACAGCCAGCTCGCCTATCGCATTGGCTCCAGTTGGACTCCCTATTTCCGCTTCGAAGACATGAACTCTTACGGACGCGGATTGCTGGGGTCCACCGTCCAGCTAGCCGCGCCCTGGCGCACAATTTTCACGGGCGGGCTTCGATATGACTTAAACGAAGCGGTAGCTCTGAAGTTCGAATTAGGCCGGGACAACCGACTCGGTCAACGGGCTTGGGTGCAGGCCGGCGTGCAAGTCGCCTTCACGTTCTGAGTTTATGGGCCGCCTGGCGATTACTCTGCTCTTGTCGGTAACGGCTCTAGCGATCGGCCCGCTCGCCGGCGCGGCGTCTTCCTTCGCTGTGGTCGTGCACCGCTCCAATCCCACCAGTAGCATCCGATTCTCGGATCTGCGAGCATTTTTCTCCGGGGAAACCAAGCACTGGCCGGACGGCATGAAGGTCGTGCTGGTGGAACGCGACCTGGAAAGCGATGTCTTTCGATTTTTGATGCAACATGTCTTGAACAGCACGGCGGTTGAATATCAACGGCGCCTGGCAAATATCGAGTTCAGGGGCGAGACGCCGGTTATGGTGCGAATCCTCAATAGCGATGCCGCGGCTTGTAAGTTCGTGTTCAATGTCCCGGGAGCCATCGCTCTGGTCTCAGCCGGCTCTCTGGAAGTTCCCGAATGCGGAGCAGTGCAGGTCGTCAGAATAGAAGGCAAGCTGCCGGGCGACGACAAATATAGGCTGCGATGAAGAGATTCTTTAAACCCGCGTTCATCACGGTGCTGGCCCTGGCCGGCATCTATGGGTCGGCGCTGGGCGCGCGGGCGTTAAAGCAGGCCGCTACGCGCTCTCGAGACCTGTATCGGATCGATACGGTCGGTTCGCAGATCGAAAGCGGTCTGGAGTATGAAACGCAGGAAAGCCGGCGGGCCTTTCTTTATGCCTTGGCCGTCAGCGATCCCAATGAACAACTGCCTTATATCGACCAGGCGCGCGCCGCGAGCAAGCGTGTTCAGAAGGGGGTGGAAGAACTCTTCCTGCTACAAGCCGTAGAGATCGACGCGGAGGTGAACCAGTTTAAACGCTCCTGGGAAGCGTACAGCCGGGTGCGGGACCAGATTGTTGCTACTGTTTTGGAAGGCGACACGCACGCAGCCCTGGATTTGGAGATCCAGCGCGGACAACCGGCCTTCGAGGTTGCTCTAGGAAATTTGCACGCCCTCAAAGCCGGCTTGGAAAGGCACGCCAGCCGGGCCTCGTTCCAGGTGGATGCGATTCTAAAGCGCTCGGCGGCGGGCCTAGCAGCATTCGCGATCTGTACACTTCTGATCATGGCTTTGCTTGCCAAGGCCAATCGCGAGCGCCGCCAAGCTCTGGGATCACTGGCAGCCGAGCGAGAGATGGAAAAACAACGGGCGTCCATCCTGGAAATGGTGAGTACGCACGCGCCCCTATCGCGGATTTTGAGAACTATCGTCGATTTGGCGCCGAAACGCGTGGCTAGCACCGGCGCGGCAATCTGGGCTGCCGCCGGAGAGGATTTACATTTTCAGGTTGCGGCCAGCCTTCCCCAGGAATTCCTGGATGAATTGCAGCAGCATCCACTTCCAATAGCGAGCGAGGACTCGGCACGGCTAGCCGAACTGGAGCTGGATCGAAAGGCCTCGGCTGGACGATTCGGATTGCGCGCAGCTCAATCGAAGGCATTGCACGACGCGGGCGGCCGGTTGATCGGGATGCTGCAGGTGTTCGCTCTCGGCCAAGACAGGGAGGTTGAGCAGGCCCTTTCCGATCAGATGGCGCAACTGGCTTCGGTGGCTATCGAAAACACCCTGCTGTACGAGCGGCTTGCGTTTCAGGCGCAGCACGATACGCTCACCGGGCTGCCGAACCGATTGCTGTTCCAGGATCGGGTGCAGCAGGCACTGCAGTTCGCGCGCCGCCATCACAAGAAGGCGGCTATCGTGTGGATCGATCTGGACCGCTACAAGCAGATCAATGACACCTTGGGGCATCGCGTCGGCGACGAATTACTGTCGGAGGTCGCCCGCCGCTTGAAAAGCAGCTTGCGTGAGAGCGACACAGTGGCGCGGGTTGGTGGCGACGAGTTCACAGTTCTGGCGCACGATATCATTATCCCGGCCGACGCGGAAACGGTGGCTGTCAAGATCAAGGCCGCTCTTTCCGGGCCTATGCTGTTGGGAGGACATGCGGTCACCGTAACGGCCAGTGTGGGCGTTAGTATTTTCCCCGAGCACGGCGAAGATCCTATTGTGCTTCTTCGCAACGCGGATTTGGCCATGTACAACGCCAAGCGGGAGGGAGGGAATCGGCATCGTTTGTTCCAGCCTGCTCTGGGCGATTCGATGCAACGGCGGCTGCAGCTCGAAGAGCAGCTGGGAACTGCCTTGGCACGCCAGGAGTTCTCATTGGAATACCAGCCGCTCCTGAACCGCAATGGACATCTGGACGCTTTGGAAGCGCTCTTGCGCTGGAACAACCCCGTCCTAGGGCGCGTGTCGCCGGCGGATTTCATTCCAATTTCCGAGGAGATGGGCCTGATTATTTCGATCGGCGAGTGGGTCACCGAAACCGCGTGCCGTCAGGGAGCGGGATGGTTACGCGCCGGTTATGAAGTCCCGCGCATCGCCGTGAATGTCTCCGCGGTACAGCTCATCGAAAAGGGTTTTGGGTCCATGGTGGAGCGGGTTTTGAAACAGAACCGGTTTCCAGCCGCCAAGCTCGAATTGGAAATCACAGAAACGGCTTTGATGAACAATCTCGACCGGGCTTCGGAACAGATCGAGGCGCTGCGGAACCTGGGAGTTCGTTTCTCGATCGACGATTTCGGCACCGGCTACTCATCCCTCAATCACCTTCGGACCGTTCCAGTGGATTGTGTGAAGATCGATCGTTCGTTCATCAAGGATCTGGTAGGCCAGGGAAGCGGCGGCACGACGCTGGTTCGCGGAATCATCGGCCTGGCACACAATCTCGAACTGCAAGTCGTCGCCGAGGGTGTCGAGACGCAGGAGCAACTGACCTTGCTCGAAAGCATGGGTTGCGATATCAATCAGGGCTTCTTCTTGCACCGGCCGATGCCGTGCGATGCGGTAGAAAAGTTGTTAAAGCCCGCGGCCCAGGCGCCTGAAAACCTCCACGACGAAGTTGTGCTTACCGGCCCTGTTTAAGGTCACGAGCGCCCTTAGGCCTGAAGCTCGGCGAAGAACGCCTGCATATCTTCGGCCAGCAATTCCGGCTCCTCAGCCGCGGCGAAATGGCCGCCGCGCGGCATCTCGGTCCAGCGTTGGACATTATAGCCGCGCTCGATCCACGCGCGTGGAGGAAATGGGGCTTCCTTGGGAAATCGGGCGATGGCGCAAGGTACGCGGACGAATTCGCCCTTCTGAAAATACACCGGCGCTTTCTTAGTCTCGTAATACAGGCGGAATGAGGAATGTATAGTCTGGGTCATCCAGTACAGCGTCACGTTGGTCAGCAGCTCGTCCTTGCTGAACCTTTGCTCGACATCGCCGTCGCAGTCCGCCCAGTCGCGAAATTTGGAGATGATCCAGGCCGCCAGCGCAGCCGGTGAGTCATTCAGGCCATAGGCGGCGGTCAGGGGCTCATTGCGCTGCAAGTGCGAATATGCCCCCCAGTCTTCATACCAGCGGGCGACTTCCTTGAGATATACTTCTTCCGCCGGCGAGGGCTTCGCGTCCGGTTCGAGATATGGCCGGTAGGAACCCGGAATAAAGTTGAGATGAACTCCGATGATCCGCTCGGGATGACGAAGCCCCAGGATGGTCGAGACGCTGGCGCCGAAATCGCCTCCTTGTACCGCGAAGCGGTCGTATCCCAGCTCGGTCATCAGTCCGGCCCATAGATCGGCAATCCGGAAATTGCTCATGCCGGGTTGAGCAGGCCGATCGGAAAAGCCGAAACCGGGTAACGAAGGAACCACGACGTCGAAGGAATCGCTCAGCAGCGGGAGGATCTTCAGCATCTCCAGAAACGAGCCAGGCCAGCCGTGGGTGATCACCAGCGGCATCGGCGACGGACCTTTGCCGCGCTGATGGATGAAGTGAATGCCGACGCCATTCACGGTGCAGCGGTAATGATGAAAGCGGGCGAAGCGGGCAATTCGAGCTTTCCAGTCGAACTCGTCTTTCCAGTAGCGGCAGATCTCCTGCAAGTAGTCGAGCGGAAATCCGTAGTCCCAACCGGCGCCGGGAATCTGGTCCGGCCATCGGGTGCGTGCCAGGCGTTCCTGAAGGTCGCGCACCGCAGCTTCGGAAAAAGGAATTTCGAACCGCTCGATGGCCATGGGCTCGCCGCATCATCAAGTTTAGCGGCCTCGGTCAAGTTTGGTGGCTCGGCATCTTTAGCGGCTTACCATGGAGTTATGGGCCCGTTCGCCTACAGATCCTGGGTGGAGATTTCACTCCAACAGATTGCCGACAATTTTCAAGCGGTCCGGCATGTGGTGGGACCGGCCGTGGAGGTGATGCCGGTTGTCAAGGCGGACGCCTATCGGCATGGCGCCATCGAAGTATCTAAGACTTTGACCAACGCCGGCGCGCGCTGGCTGGCGGTCAGCAATGTCGAGGAGGGTGTGATTCTGCGCGAGCGCGGCATCACCACGCGCATCCTCGTCATGGCGGATTTTCTGCCGTCCGAGCGCGCCGGTTTGCTGGATCACAACCTCACGCCGGTGATCCACTCGCTGGCGGATATTCACGAGTGGGATCGCCTGTCGGAACGGCGCGGCGTGGTGGGCGCTTATCACCTGAAGATCGACAGCGGTATGGGCCGGCTCGGCACGCGCGCTTCAGCGAGCGAGATCCTGGGCGCGATCGGCGCTGCCAAACATGCGACGCTGGAGGGTTTGATGACGCACTTCGCCTCGGCCGCCAACTACGCCAGCTCGCAGACCGAGGAGCAGACTCGCGTGTTCCACAACGTTTGTTCTGAACTGGCGCGCGCCGGCGTGAATCCTCCGTTCGTCCACTTGGCAAGCAGTACGCCAGTGGCCTATGGGCGACGCGACGCCTGGCAGCGCATGGTGCGGCCGGGTCACGCCATCTATGGGTATGTTTCGCCGGTGGCCAAGGGCACCGCTCCGCCGCGGTTGCTGGACGTCAAGCCCGCGCTTAGCTGGAAAGCTGCCGTGCTCTCGGTGAAGGACCTGCCGGCCGGCGCGCTGGTCGGCTATGGCGGTATTTTCCGAGCAGCTCAGCCGACGCGGATCGCGGTTCTCGCGGCCGGCTACGCCGATGGCATCCCGCACAGATTGTCAAATAAAGGCCGGGTGATCGTCAAAGGGCAGCTCGCTCCGATTCTGGGAGCGGTCTCGATGGATCTCACCACCATTGACGTCACGCACTGCGCGCCCGTAGCCGTAGGTGATGCGGTGACTCTGCTCGGCTCGGAAAACGGGCTCTCGATCGACGCGCAGCAGATCGCGCGTATCGCCGGGACGATCTCTTACAGCGTACTCTGCGGGATTCACGCGCGCGTCAAAAGGATTTATGTGGACTGATCTTCGCTATTCAGTTCGAATGCTGGTCAAAAGCCCCGGCTTTGCGCTGGTCGCCACCCTGACGCTGGCGCTGGGCATCGGCTCCAACACGGCCATCTTCACGGTAGCGAACACGCTGCTGCTGCGCCCGCTGCCTTATACCGACCCCGGCCGGCTGGCGCTGCTATTCGCCGACAGACGCGGGCAGCTCGAAGGCTTCTCCTATCTGCGCTATAGTTTGCTCCGCGTTCAGACGCGTTCCTTTTCCGGTGTGGCCGTGTTCGCCAGCGACACGTTCAACTTGACGAGCCGAGGCAACCTGACCGGCCGAGGCGATCCCGAACAGCTTTCATCGGCTCGCGTTTCGGCCAACTTCTTCGACGTGCTTGGTGTGCGCCCCGAGTTGGGTCGTGCTTTCGGGGCGAACGGAGATCAGCCGGAGGCAAAACCGGAGGTGATGATTAGTCACACGCTTTGGCTGCGGCGCTTCGGAGCAGAGAAAGACATTATCGGTGAAAGCATCGCGCTGGATTCTCGCGACTACACCATCATCGGTGTGCTGCCATCGAGTTTTACTTTCTCGGAGCTGCGCGCCAATGTGGATATTTGGTCGCCGCGGGTGTTCGAGCACAGCCTGGCGAGCGCGGAGCGCGTCCGGCTCGGGGTCGGCTATCTCTACGGGATCGCGCGCCTCGCGTCCGGAACCACGCGCGATCAGGCTCAAGCTGAAATGGACGTGCTCAATGGCCAATATCAGCGCGATAATCCTGGCCGTCCCGATGTCGACACCAACCAAAAGGTCGTGGTGCGAGACCTTCAACAACAGGTGGTCGCCAACTTTCGTCCCGCGCTGCTGGTCCTCATGGGCGCGGTCGGATTCGTATTGCTGATCGCTTGCGCGAATGTGGCCAGCCTGCTTTTGTCGCGGGCGCTCGGCCGCAAAAAGGAAATCGCCGTCCGCGCGGCGTTGGGCGCTAGCCGCGGAGCCCTCATCCGCCAATTGATCGTCGAAAGTTTGCTGCTCGCGATGGTGAGCGGAATCTGCGGGATTCTGCTGAGCCAGTGGTGCACGCATATGCTTGCCTCGCTCACGCTGTCAAACTTGCCAAGTATGGCCGGCGTGCGCATGGATCTCCCGGTGCTGGCGTTTACAGTCGCCATTTCACTGGCGAGTGGTATCCTGTTCGGACTCACGCCCGCGCTCCAGCTTTCAAAACCGGATCTCAACACTGTTTTGCGCGATGAGGGCCGCGGGAGTACAGGAAGCCGGGGTCGAAACCGCGCTCGCAGTCTGATGGTTATCGCGCAGGTGGCGCTGTCAATGGTGCTACTGGTCGGCTCAGGTCTTCTGATTCGCAGCTTTGTTCGTCTTCAGACGGTTAACCTGGGATTCGATCCGGCCCGCATCCTGACGATGCGGATCGCGTTGCCGCCCACCAAGTACGCGACGCCGCAACAGCAGATAGCGTTCTATGATCGCGTGCTCAAAGCGGTGCAAACTTTGCCGGGAGTCCAGGCCGCGAGCATATCGTCCGCCCTTCCGCTCAATCCCTCGCGGCAATCGCCCATGCTGCCCGAAGGACAACCGATGGTACCGTTCGGTCAGCGCCCGATTCTTAACATTCAAACCATCAGCCCCGACTACGCGCGTGTCCTACGCATGCCGCTTTTGCGCGGGCGTGAGTTCACCGATCACGACGGTGCCGACGCGCCTGGGGTCGCGATCGTCAATGAAGCTGTGGTGCGCCGTTACTGGCCTAACGATAATCCCATTGGCAAACACATATTGCTCGGGCAGCGGCCGCAACCGGTGGAAGTGGTGGGCGTATTCAGCGACCTGAAAAACGTGACCCTGGGAGACGACGCTTCACCCGAAGTGATCCTGCCATTTCCCCAACTCCCCTGGCCTCTGTTGAACCTGAGCGTTCGCACCGCGGGAGATCCGCGCAGTCTGATCTCGGCCGTTCGCCGGCAGGTTTCCGACGTCGACAAAGATCAACCGTTGACCGACGTGCGAACCATGGATGAAGTGGTCGGCTCTGCAACTGCGCCGCAGCGGCTTACAATGCTTTTGCTCGGTGTATTTTCGGCGACCGCGCTGATTCTGGCCATGGTCGGCATCTATGGCGTCATCGCTTATTCAGTCGCGCAACGCACCCAGGAACTCGGTATTCGCATGGCGTTGGGCGCGGACCCAGGCGATGTTCTGAAGCTGGTAGTGGGTCAAGGCTTAGGCCTGACTCTGACGGGAATTGCGATCGGCTTGGCCGGCGCCTTCGCGCTGACGCGCCTGATGTCGAGCCTGTTGTACCAAACCAGCGCAACGGATCCGATCGCGTTTGCCGTGAGCG
>DATHOT010000121.1:0-17737 GCA_035484655.1 Bryobacteraceae bacterium
AACTGAACCAGCGGAATCCAATTTCCTGCATTTGCTATAACTTGCGTGTTATCAACAAGACTTTGGTAACGGTCATAGAACTTCAGTTACTCTACCGCGAGTGACCGCGCAACCCCCTCACACTAACCACCACAGGTAGTATGGTCATCGTAAGCTACCGCAATGGCTAGATTGCGGCATAGGTCGCTTGCCCCTGCAATTCCAGGAAACAGCCTTAAAACCCTAAGAAACGCGGAGATTCGCTTCCAGCCGAGGTTTTACAGGGTTGAGATATGCTCGGAACACCGAAACCCTCCGCACAAGCAATGTGAGGGAGGCAGTAACCCGAAGCAAAGCCCCGCAGCCACGGGAGTCGGAGCGGGGGAGTGAAAGTGGACGAAAAGGCAAAAGGACCTATGGCCGACTCGCGAGAAGTGATGAACATTCGGCAAGCGTCGCAATATCTGGGCGTGAGTCCGGACACGCTTTACAAGTATGTAGGCGAGCAAAAGATTCCCGCGTTCAAGTTGGGTAATCGCTGGCGCTTCAAGAAATCGAAGCTGGACCAGTGGATGGAAGAGAAGTCGAGCGAGATGGAACCACAGGCGAAACGAAAACCGAAGGCGGCTTCGAAAGCTGCCGGGTCACAGTAAAGGTGGGCACATGTTTGGAATGGGATCGAAGTCGATTGTTGGCCTGGACGTAGGTTCTTCAAGCATCAAAGCGGTGGAACTGAGGAAAAAGGGTGGGCAGATTGAAGTCGCGCACCTCGGTCTGGAGCCGCTATCTTCCGACATCGTGGTCGATTCAATGATCGTGGATTCGGGGACGGTTTCGAGCGCCATTTCGAAACTGTTTCTGGACAACCAGATCAAGACCAAGGGCGTCGCCACCGCGGTCAGCGGGCATTCGGTGATCGTGAAAAAGATCTCGCTGCCTTCGATGAGCGACCAGGAGTTGGCCGAAACCATTGAGAAGGAAGCGGCGCAACACATTCCTTTTGATCTGGCCGATGTGAGTCTTGACTACCAGATCCTCTCCGACGAAGTGGGAAGTCCCCAAATGGATGTCCTGCTGGTCGCGGTCAAGAAGGACAAGATTTTGAACTACACCAACGTACTCTCGATGTCGGGACGCACCCCGGCTATCGTGGACATCGACGCGTTGGCTCTGCAGAACTGCTACGAGTACAACTACCAGCCGGCGCCGGGTCAGGTCGTGGCTCTGTTGAACCTGGGTGCCAGCGTGATGAACATCAACATCGTGAAAGGCACGACGCCGCTGTTTCCGCGCGATGTCAGCGTAGGCGGCCATCAGTACACGGACTCGCTGCAGAAGGAACTGGACTTGAGCTTTGAAGATGCCGAGTCGCTCAAGCTGGGCAACAAGGTCGGCACGGTAAGCGAAGACGCGAAGCAGCCGATTCTGCAACAGGTCACCGAGATCATCGTGCTGGAAATTCAGAAGACCTTCGATTTCTTCCGGGCCAGCGCGGCCGGCGAGCACATCGAGAAAATCTATCTGGCGGGCGGATCGTCGAAAGTGCCCGGTTTGGTAGAGGCACTGCGGCAAGAGTTCTCCATGCCGGTGGAGTTGTTGAATCCGTTCCAGCGTGTGACGCCGCCGGCCGATGGGCACGGAGCGGAACTGGTGGAGCAGAATCCCGGCCAGATGGCGGTAGCGGTGGGCTTGGCCCTGAGGAGCTTTGAATCCCTATGATCAAAATCAACCTGCTCGAAAATGCCAAAGGGAAGAACAAGCGTGGCGGTGGCGGCGGCCCGGCGATGCCCTCGATGGACATGGGCGATATGGGCTCGCCCAAGCTGAAAGTTCTGGCCGTGCTGGTGATAGCCGGATTGTTCAATCTAGGCTACTGGTACCGGTTGGATCATCAGGCGAAGGCGATCGAGTCGAACATGAAGGTCGCTGAGCAGAAGAACCGCGAACTGGCCGACGTGAAGGCACGATTCCTCGAACGACAAAACCAGGCCAACAACTATAAGCGCCGGGTGGATGTGATCGATCAGTTGCGCGCGAGTCAATCGGGCGGTCCGGTCAATCTCCTTGCCATGCTCGGAGAGACGGTGAACAACACCGAGGCCGTGTGGCTCAGCAAGATGGACGATCAAGGGCCGAATGTGAATCTGGAAGGTACGGCCTTGAGCGCGGACGCGGTTGCCAATCTGATCGCGAATCTGCAAAAGACCGGATACTTCAAGAACGTAGAGATCAAAGAAACGTATCAAGACGAGGCGATCAAGGATATGCAGGCCTTCCAGTTCATCTTGACGTGCGAGAAGGGAAAGTCGTAGAGGCGAACCTATGGCGATGAATTTTAGCGATATGTCTGGCATCAAGCAGTGGGCAACGGTTGTCCTCGGCGGGGCAGTCGTAACAGCGGCTCTGTATTTCACGCTGTTCAAGAGTCAGAACGACCACAACGCGGCCGCACAGCATGCTCTCGAGGCGAAGGTTCAGGAAAACAACGAGCTCGAGTCCTACCGGCCTAAGTTGAAACAGATGGAACAGCAGCTGGCAGAGCTCAAGCAACAGCTCGAGATCGAGCAGCGCATCGTTCCCGATGAAAAGCAGGTGGACGGTTTCATCACCATGCTGGACGGCGAGGCGCAGAAGGCGGGCGTGGAACTACGACGCTTTACCGCTAAAGATACGAAGCCGCAGCAGTACTACACGGAAGTGCCTTTCGACCTTGAACTCGACGGGCCGTATTATTCGACGCTGAATTTCTTTGATCGCGTGAGCAAGCTGGAGAGGATTGTCAACGTCGGCGGATTGCTGGTAGCGACGACGAAGAGTCCGAGCGGGGCGCACGCCAAGCACACTTACCAGTACGCGCCCAACGAGAGCGTAATTGCGACTTTCACCGCTACAACATATTTCAGTCACGATTTGCAACCTTCAGCCGCAGGCGCCGGGACGAAACCGGGAACGCCGGGGGCGAGGTAGGGATGGCTATGAAGCTGACAATAGGCATTGTAGCAACGGCAATGATGGTGAGCGGGGCCTGGGCACAGAACCCGGACGCCATCGACAACGCGCGCAGCACTGCAAAAACGCTGCAGCAACAGCAATCTAGCGATAGCAGCCCGGCTCGGCATGCGGCCGTGGTTCCGGCGACAGCCAAGCCGGCACCAGGTGCTCCGGCTCCTGCGGTGAAGCCCGCGGTGATTCCGGTCTCCAAGCCGGTCTCGGTGGCGCCCGTCTCTTCGGAGACGCCGGCCCATGCTTCCGCGCATAACCAGCTCCAGCGCGTGAACGTGATTCCGGGAGCCGATAGGGTTCAGATCGAAATCAGTTCCTCACAATCGGTAACGCCCAGGGTAAGCAAATTAAGTTCACCTGCCCGGGTTGTAGTGGAACTGCCGGAGACGGTCATTGCCAGCTCGCAGAACAAAATTCCTGTGGGCAGCGCCGGAGTAAAAGGCGTACGCATCGGCATGGACGGCAAGACTCCTCCGACAACAAGTGTCGTGATCGATTTGGACAAACCCTTGTCCTACGAGTTGACTCCCGGCCCAGCCGGCAAAGTAATTCTGATCCTTCATGCGGAGGGCTCAGCGACAACTGTAGCCCAGAATCATTTGCCTCAGCCCGTGAAGGCTTCGAATCCGGCGCCAGCAGCCAAGGGCGACGCCGGGGCAAGTCAGGCGCGGACGGCTAAATCACCCTTCGCAGTTCCGAAAGTAGCGGTCGCGACAGCCCCAGCGGCAAAGCCGGCAGCACAGGCCTCGAAGCTGGAGCCGAAACAGCAGGTCAAGACCGCCCCGGTGGCAAAGATCGCGGCTCCGGCCGTGACCACGCCGGCTGCAACTTCGACGAAGAGCACGGCTGCGGTAGCTCCCAAGCAGCCTAAGCCGGAAGAAAAGAAGTGGGCGATGAGCGGGAGACGCGATCCGTTCTTTAGCCCGGTGGTGCAGCAAAACGGCTCGGGTTGTGCGACTGGCAAGAAGTGCCTCGAGATTGGCGCGATCAATCTGCGGGGCGTTGTGAAGTCCGACGCGGGCTTTATCGCCGTCGTGACCAACAACCTGAACAAAGCTTATTTTCTGCGGGAGAACGATCCCGTGTTCAACGGCTACGTGGTGAAGATCACAGGCGACTCGGTTGTGTTCCAGGAGACGATCCAGGACAAGCTGGGCAAGTCCTTCACGCGGGAAGTGGTGAAGAGAATCTTCACGCCGGCAGTCTAGGCAGGACGGCGGTACCGGAAACGGACCTGCCGAAATTGAGTTTAAAGAAGGACACGCGAGCTGGGCTCGCGGGTTGGAGAGAGGCGAAATGCGAAAGCAACAAGTGACCATGTTCTTATCGTTGCTGCTGTTGGTGGTGGCTGCGGCCGCACAGACACCGAGCCAGCTCGATCGAGTTAACGTAGTCCGAGGCACGGACGATATCCGGGTCGAAATGAGCTCCAACGGCACACTCACCCCGAAGGTGAGTACGTTGGACTCTCCCGCTCGCGTGGTGGTGGATTTGCCAGAAACCGTCATGGCCACTGGACAAACCCATATCGCGGTTGGCGCCGCGGGCGTCAAGGGCGTGCGCATTGGCATGGATGGCCAGACGCACCCGACCACACGCATCGTCGTCGATCTCGACCAGGCCTGTGCCTACGAGTTGACGCCGGGTCCGGCCGCCAAGCTGGTCTTGACCCTGCATGCGAATGCAGTGGCCAAAGCCGCCGCCGAGACAAAGACGGTGGCTGCGAGTTCTCTGCACTCGGCCTCTACGACTGCGAAGCCCTCGACCAAGTCCACTGGTCAGGCCTCGACTTCGCCCAATGACTTTGTCTTTATTGAGCCTTCCTATGAGGCCAAGAATCAGGCGAAGACTCAAGATCCGAGCGAAGTGATCAAAGACCAAGCTACGGACGAGCCGACGGTTCGTGCCCAGGAAGCTGCGGCTCGATTCTCGGACAAGACTGCGGCGGAACTCATTCCGGTGAGCGCTCACGCAGACCAGGCGCAGAACCCAACCATCACGCCTGCGGTAAATCTGGCAGCGGAGCAAAAGGCTCAGTCCGGACAGCAACCTACCGCGACCGGACCGAAGTATACGGGTGAGCCGATCTCGGTGAACCTGAAAGATGTAGACCTGAAGGACTTCTTTCGGCTCATTCACGAAATCAGCGGCCTCAACGTCGTGCTCGATCCCAATGTGCACGGTACTCTGACCGTTGTACTCGATGACGTGCCGTGGGATCAGGCGCTCGACATCGTGCTCAAGAACAACGAACTGGCCCGCGAACTGGAAGGCAACGTTCTGCGCATCGCCACGGTCGAAACTCTGAAGCATGAAGCCGATTCCCGCCGTGCCCAGGTAGAATCGGAAACCCTGGCCGTGGAAAAGGTTTCCGTCACCCGTTTCCTGAGCTACGCCAAGGCGAAAGAAGTTATCGTCACGGTAAAGAAATTCCTCTCGCAGCGCGGCGATGTGGTGGCCGACGATCGCACCAACGCCGTCATCATCAACGACATTCCCAAGGTGATTCCGGTCATTGACCGCCTGCTGACGCAGCTCGACCGCAAGACGCAGGAAGTAGAAATCGAAGCTCGTGTGGTCGCCGCAACGCGGCAGTTTGCCCGTGATATCGGAACCCAACTCGGCTTCGGCTGGGGCAACGGCCACAGCGCAATCGGCGGAAACCAGCAAGTCGGACCCTCGCCTACCACGGTTGGCGGACTTACCCCCGGTTACATTACTGTGCCAGGAACGGGTGGTGGCACGGGATCCTCTATTCCCTTGTTCTCGAACCTGGGGTCGACGGCTCCCACGAGCGGTTTGAGCTTTGTGAATGCCAGCAATTCGGTGCGAATCGATGCCATCCTTTCATTGGCTGAATCGCGCGGCTTGTTGAAAGTGCTGTCTCGTCCGCGAGTGGTTACTCAGAACAACATTCAAGCTCTGGTCCGTCAGGGCGTACGCGTGCCGATCGTGACGCAGGCGCAGTTGGGCGGTCCTCCGACCGTGACTTACGTCGACGCCTTCTTGCGCTTGACGGTGACTCCGCAAATCACCTCGGAAAACACCATCTTCCTGAACGTAGACGTGGAAAACACCACGCCGAACTTCAGTCAGGAAGTTAATGGCAACCCGGAATTGATCACGCAGCAGGCCACCACGCAGGTATTGGTGACCGACGGCGGCACGGTGGTGATCGGTGGCGTCATTCAGACGCAGAACTCGATCAACATCACGCAGGTGCCGTTGCTGGGTAACCTTCCGTTCCTGGGCAACCTGTTCAAGCACACCCAAGTCACCACCTCCAACCAGGAGCTAATTTTCTTCATCACGCCGCGAATTATTCAGACCTAGCAGCGAGTCGAAGATTTGAAGCCGCCGGCCTGAAGAACCTGTCAGGTCGGCGGTTTTGCGTTTGGGGTACGCCGACAGTTCTCAGTTCTCAGAAAGCCAAACCGGACCGTCGGCTGGTGTCAACCTGCCTGGGTTTTATCCTTCCTTCGAAACTGCAACCTCTCAATACCTGCGGAGCGAACTGGGGAACTGGGAACTCGGAACTGAGAACTTTCCGCCTCTCCTGTTAAACTCAGCTGCAATGGATTTTCGCGCGCGTCAGCAGAAACTGCGGGAGCATCTCACCACGACCCGGTTTGATGCGCTTTTGATCAGCCATCTCCCGAACCTCCGATATCTCTGCGGTTTCACCGGAAGTGCGGGCCTGCTGCTGGTGGAGGAAGCGGGAAGCGTTTTCTTTTCGGACGTTCGCTATGACACCCAAGCCCACGAAGAAGTGAAGGCAGCGAAGGTTGTGATCACGCGCAAAGCCTTGTTGTCGGGCTTTGGAGAATGGCTGGGGGCGCGGCGCAAGCGGTCGCGGGGGTGGACGATCGGCCTCGAGGCCGAACACTTCACGATTGCGGACAAGAAACGTCTGACCGAGGTGCGACCCGCCGGGGTCCGTTTAAAGGATGCGCCTTCCGTTGTCGAAAGGGCGCGAATGGTCAAAGACTCGGACGAACTCGTACGGATCCGTTTCGCCGTAGTACTCGGGGCGAAGTTATTTGACCGCGCGCTCGAGGTCTTGCGTCCCGGAGTCAAAGAAACCGAGGTGGCAGCAGAGATGGAGTATACGGCGCGGCGGGCGGGCGCGGAGGAGATGTCTTTTCCGACGATCATTGCTTCGGGAGCGAGATCCGCCCTGCCGCACGGACGCGCTTCCGCGCGGCCGATCGCACCCGGCGGGTTCGTCGTATGCGACTTCGGTGTTATACTCGCAGGTTATTGTTCCGACCAGACTCGCACTGTATGGGTCGGTCCCGCGCCGGATAAGGCACGCGATGCTTACGAGGCAGTGCGGGCAGCGCAGCAGGCGGCAATTGATGCCGTGCGCCCTGGCGTCCCCGTCGGTGACATCGACGGCGCCGCACGTAAAGTGCTGCACAAGGCTGGTTTAGGTCGCTATTTCACTCACTCTACCGGGCATGGCGTAGGGCTCGAAATTCACGAAGCACCGAGAGTTGCGGCCGGTCAGCCGGAGATTCTGCAGCCGGGGATGGTGATCACGATCGAGCCGGGAGTATACTTCCACGGCAAATGGGGCGTGAGGATCGAGGACATGGTAGCAGTGACGGCCAGTGGTTGTGAGGTTTTGACGCCAACGAGCAAGAGTTTCTTGGCAGTTTAGTCTTCTTAACACTTTCAGCCGGGCAGGATACGCCCGGTTTCTTGGTGCGTTCCGTGGTTGGCTGCTGGGAAATCGCGAACGGTCCTACCGCATACGAATGAATCTTAAAGAGCTGAAAGAACTCATCGAGTTTTTAATCGAGAAGGATATTGCCGAGTTTGAGCTGGAGCGCGGCGATGTCAAGGTCCGGATCAAGCGCGCCGGTGAGAATACGGTGGTTCACACCCACGGTGAGCCGCGCTTCTATGCCGTGCCGGCGGCGCCAGCCGCGGGGCCTGAACTGGGTGCCGCGCCAGTCGCGGCCCTGGCGACGGCTGCCCCTGCGCCCCCCGCCCCCCCGGCTCCCGAAGAAGGGCTTCACAATGTGAAATCTCCGATTGTCGGGACTTTCTACGAAGCGCCGTCGCCCGGCGCTCCCCCGTTCGTGAAGGTTGGAGACGCGGTGGAAGTCGGGCAGGTTCTCTGCATTGTCGAGGCCATGAAGCTGCTCAATGAGATTGAGTCGGATTTTGCCGGCGAGATCGTCAAGAAGCTGGCGGTCAACGGCCAGCCGATTGAATACGGCCAGGAATTATTCGTCATAAGGCCGAAGAAGTGAAGACGGGCTTCTGGTTGGGGGCGCGCCGAGCCGCGCCTTTTGTTTTCCTCCAACCTGGCCCGTTCCCAATCACGAATGCCGGAGATTTTGTGGTAGCTGACGGCGAATAGCTGAACGCTGAATTTCATGTTCAATAAGATTCTGATTGCCAATCGCGGAGAGATTGCACTGCGTGTGATTTGCGCGTGCAAAGAACTGGGTATCCGCACGGTCGCGATTTACAGCGAGGCCGACCGCAACTCATTGCCGGTTCGCTTTGCCGATGAGGCGATTTGCATCGGACCGCCGCAACTCGCGCTCAGCTACTTGAATATTCCCGCGGTCATCAGTGCGGCAGAGATCGCCAATGTTGACGCAGTGCATCCCGGTTACGGACTGCTCGCAGAAAATGCCAACTTCGCGGAGGTGTGCGAGACCAGCGGAATCAAGTTCATCGGCCCCCGTCCCGAGGTGACTCGCTTGATGGGCGAGAAGGAAAAAGCCCGAGCCGCGATGAAGCAGGCCGGAGTTCCTATCCTGCCCGGCTCGGACGGCATCATCGCTTCCGAAGGCGAGGCAATCGAGTGGGCCGAGCAGGTCGGCTTTCCGGTGATCGTGAAAGCCTCGGCGGGCGGCGGCGGGCGAGGCATGCGCATCGTCCGCAACCAAGAAGAACTGCCGGGGCTGTTTCGAACTGCACAAGCAGAAGCTGCCGGAGCCTTTGGCAATGGCGATCTCTACATGGAGAAGTACGTTGAGCATCCCCGGCACATTGAGTTTCAGGTACTGGCCGATGAACACGGCAACGTAGTCAGTCTGGGAGAGCGCGAATGTTCCATCCAGCGCCGACACCAGAAGTTGCTCGAAGAATCCCCCTCCACGCAAGTCACTCCCGAACTGCGCGACCAGATTGGTGCTGTCTTGTGCAAGTCACTGGCTGCCATCGGCTACACCAATGCCGGAACGATTGAGTTCCTCATGGATCAGAATCGGCAACTGCATTTCATCGAGATGAACACCCGTATCCAAGTGGAGCATCCGGTTACCGAGATGGTTACCGACGTTGACTTGGTGAAGAGCCAGATCATGATTGCGGGCGGCGCCCACATGCGCGACGTTCTTCAGGGGCCGATTATTCATCGCGGGCACGCCATTGAATGTCGCATTAACGCCGAGCATCCGGAAAAATTCACACCATCGGCTGGCAAGATCACGGCCTTCCATCCTCCCGGAGGGACCGGAGTGCGGGTGGATACGGCAGCCTATGCTGAAGGCATCATCCCGCCGTATTACGATTCCCTGATTGCGAAGCTGATCGTACGCGGCAAAGACCGCAGCGAGGCGGTCTCGCGCATGGCGCGGGCGCTCGGGATGTTCATTGTTGAGGGCATTTACACGACGATTCCGCTTCACAGAAAGATTCTGGCCGATGAAGATTTTCGCGCAGGGAAGTTTGACACTGGTTTCATCGAACGCTTCCTTGCGAAAAATAGTGGGTAGGGAGGGCCGCGGGCGGAGTCGCGACTTTCCCGCAACACAGCTCCCCGACACCCCATGATCAGCCTTCCGCGACTTTATTGCATCGCCGATTCCAGGTACCTGGCGACTACACCGGAGCTGCTCGCGTTTGCCGAAGCTCTGGCAGCCGGCGGCTGCACTGTCTTGCAGTATCGCAACAAGTCAAGGCAGGCGCGCGAGATGCTGGACGAGGCGCGGGAATTGAAGAGGAATCTCGGCAGCTCCGTGCGCTTGATCATGAATGACCGCGCCGACCTTTGCCGGGCTGCCGGATTCGATGGCGTGCATGTCGGGCAGGACGACTTGTTGCCGGAATCCGTGCGTAGGATCATCGGGCCGGACCGCTGGCTCGGCGTCTCCACCCACAATCCGGAACAACTCCGGGAAGCGGATCGTACGCCGGCCGACTATCTCGCCATCGGCCCAGTGTTTGCCACCTCAAGCAAAGACCAGCCCGATCCCGTCGTGGGCCTGGAAGGAGTGCGCCAGGCGCGGCAATTGACAGCGAAACCTCTGGTGGCGATTGGGGGCATCACCCGGACCAATGCCGCTTCCGTGATCGAGGCCGGGGCGGATTCCGTCGCGGTGATATCCGATCTGTTACCGGATCCTCGCAAATCAGCAGAGGAATTTTTCCGCATCTTGAGGTAAAGTCGGGTGACCCTATGAGCACGCCGACAACCTTGCCCACGACCGGAAGCGACTGGGAAATTCACAGCCACCAGGATAAGGAACTGGTTCAGGGGTTAGGACTGACCAGCGCCACCATGCTGGTCATGGGGTCGATGATCGGCTCCGGCATCTTCATTGTGTCGGCCGAAATCGGACGCGAGGTCGATTCGCCGGCCTTGCTGATCGGCGCATGGGCGGTCGCCGGATTCATGACAATTGTGGCCGCCCTCAGCTATGGCGAGTTGGCCGCCATGATGCCGCGGGCCGGCGGGCAATATGTGTATCTTCGCGAGGCGCTGGGGCCGCTCTGGGGCTTTCTCTACGGCTGGACTCTGTTTCTCGTGATCCAGACCGGAACGATCGCCGCCGTGGGCGTGGCCTTCGGCAAGTTTCTCGGGGTCTTTGCCCCCTCAATTTCCTCCTCCCACTGGTTGCTGCACCTCTGGAAGGTCCCACCGATTCATCTCGGCCCCATGGTCCTCGGGAACATGGATGTCGGGATTAACACCCAGAACCTGGCCGCGATCCTGCTGGTGATTTTTCTGTCGGTGGTGAACATCTTCGGAGTCAAGACCGGCGCAGCGATTCAGAACATCTTCACCGCCGCTAAAGTTTCTGCACTGCTGGGATTGGCCGTATTCGGCTTTGCGCTCGGACGCAACCCGCAGGCGTTAGCCGCAAATTTCGGCGCAAACTTCTGGCACCACGCGGGATTGGGCGCCGAGCACGCGGTTCAGGTCGGAGTGGGCGGACCAATCGTGATGGTCGGCACATTGACCATCCTCGCCGTGGCGCAGGTCGGATCCCTGTTCTCGGCCGACGCTTGGAATAACGTCACCTTCACCGCCGGGGAAGTGAAAAATCCCAGCCGCAACCTGCCGCTTTCACTGGCTCTCGGTACCGGGGTAGTCATCGCGCTTTACATCGCTTGCAACTTTGTGTATCTGAGCGCATTGCCGCTCGACGGCGCCGAGGGGGGAGTCTCAATCCTGGCACGCGGAATCAAGCATGCTGCCGAGGATCGTGTGGGCACCGCCGTCATGACCCAAATGTTCGGTGCCGCAGGCGGACTGCTCATGGCCGCCGCGATCATGATTTCAGGCTTCGGCTGCGCCAATGGGCTCATTCTTTCGGGGGCGCGAGTCTACTATGCCATGGCGAAAGACGGCCTCTTCTTTCGCAAAGTCGCTAAACTGCATCCTAGGTATAAGACGCCGGCAGTTTCGCTCATGGTGCAGATGGTCTGGGCATGTCTGCTCTGCGTCTCCGGGAGCTACGGACAGCTTCTCGACTACATCATTTTTGCTGTGCTGGTGTTCTATATCCTGACGATCGTTGGCTTGTTCGTCTTGCGGCGGACGCATCCGGATGCGCTCCGGCCTTACCGCGCGGTCGGCTATCCCCTGCTGCCGATCATTTATATTGTCATGGCTTTGTTTATCGATATCGTACTATTGCGTTACAAGCCGCAATTCACGTGGCCGGGACTCATCGTGGTGCTGTTGGGAATCCCGGTGTACTACGCGTGGTCGCGGAACTCGCGCCAGCGGGCAGCCCGCACATCATCGTAAAGGAGCATCACGATGTCCATTGGGACCGTACCCAAAGCGAAAAGCAGTAGGACAAATCTGCTGGCCACCAAGCCGCTGAACCTGCTGATGGAAGAAGCCCGGGAAACGGGCGAGCACAGCCTTAAGCGGACATTGGGTGTTTTTCAGCTCACAGCGCTGGGTGTGGGCGCAATCATCGGCGCCGGAATCTTTGTGATGGTCGGGCTGGGCGCGCAGTATGCAGGCCCCGGCCTCACCCTCTCGTTCGTGTTGTCCGGTTTGGGATGCGCGTTCGCAGGTCTTTGTTATGCCGAGTTCGCGGCCATGATTCCGCTGGCCGGCAGCGCCTATACCTACGCCTACGCGACTCTCGGTGAGTTGCTGGCCTGGATCATCGGCTGGGATCTGACGCTCGAATACGCCATGGGCGCTAGCACCGTTTCATCTGGTTGGTCGAACCACTTCATCGAACTGCTGAACATCTTCCACATCAAGATGCCGCTCTGGTTGGCCTACGATCACTGGACTGCCCTTAAGACCGCCGAGAATATTGTGGCGCGTCAGATTGCCGAGACCACGGCCTCCTCGCTGGTGCCCGGCTCGCAGGCGTTTCTCGACAAGGTCTCGGCGATTATTGCCGCGCAGTCTCCGGACCTCGTGCAACGAGCCCACGAATTGCTGGGCGCGCCCCATCTGTTCGGGATGGAAGTCGGTTTCAATCTGCCCGCCTTCATCATCGCCCTGGTGATCACCGCGGTTCTCGTGGTCGGAATCAAAGAAAGCGCGAGATTCAACGCTGCGATCGTAACCATTAAAGTCTCGGTTGTGCTTTTCGTGATCGCGCTAGGCTCGCACTACATCGTTCGCAGCAACTGGGGTATGGATTGGAGTTCGTTCGCTCCTCACGGTTTCGCAGGAATCGGGGCCGGCGCAGCCTACATTTTCTTCGCCTACATTGGCTTCGATGCAGTCTCAACGACGGCGCAAGAGGCCAAGAATCCTCAACGGGACTTGCCGATCGGGATGATTGCTTCGCTGGCCATTTGCACTGTGTTGTATATCGCGGTCGCCGGTGTACTGACGGGCATGGTGAACTGGCAACAGATCAACATTGAAGCACCGGTGGCTCGCGCGTTCCTGGACCGGGGACTGACCACGGCGTCCCACATCATCACGCTCGGCGCCTTGGCAGGGCTGACCAGCGTGATGCTGGTCATGTTGCTTGGGCAGACGCGCGTTCTCTACTCGATGGCCAATGACGGCCTTCTGCCAAAGAGATTCTTCGCCGCCGTGCATCCCAAGTTTCGCACTCCCTGGAAAAACACCATCCTTGTGGGCTTGCTGGCTGCAGTGGTCGGCAGCCTGACCCCGATCGACGATATCGGCAGGATGGTGAACATCGGAACGCTGCTGGCCTTCGTGATCGTGTCGATTTCGGTGATGGTGCTGCGATACACCAATCCCAACCAGCCACGCCCATTCCGGACACCGTGGGTGCCGCTCATCCCCATCCTCGGCGTAATCTCGAACGGTTACATGATGGCCAAGCTCGGGATGTGGAACTGGATACGGCTGTTTGCCTGGCTGGCAATTGGATTGGTCGTCTACTTCACTTACAGCGTAAAGCATAGCCGCGTGCAAGCGCTCTCGGCAGGGAGAACGCCGGAGCCGTGATCTTCCATTTGACCTTCCGGCCTTCCGCCGAGCCTGGTGGAGGGCCGTTTTGTTTTATAGTCGTGGGTCATTCGTCGTTGCTCATTAATATTAATCGTTGCTCATTAATCGTTGAACATTGGCCACAGCCCGGTAGTTCGCAGCCAACCGATGTCAACCGACCACCATGAAGGCTTTCCGCAATCTTCGAACCATCGGCGCGCTCTTGCTATTCGTCATCGTCGCCGCTACGGCGGGCTATCACTACAGCGAAGCCTGGTCCTGGTTCGACGGCTTCTATATGGTGGTCACCACCCTGACCACGATCGGCTTCGAGGAAGTCCATCCGCTCTCCGAAGCCGGACGCATCTTCAACCTGTTTGTCATGCTGAGCGGCGTGTCGCTACTGGCCTTGGGCGTCGGAGCGATGAGTCAGGCTTTGCTAGAATTCGAGCTGCAAAGCTTCTTCGGAAGGCGGCGCATGGAGCGCGAAAATGGAGCGGGAAATCGGACGTCTCGACGGCCACTACATCCTCTGCGGCATGGGTCCGGTGGGACGCAGCGTGGCGCGGGAGTTGGCGCGTAAACCGGTGCCGTTTGTGATCCTGGAGAACGCCGAAACCAAGCGCCAGCGCTTCGCCACGGAAAACTGCTTGGTCATCGCCGGAGACGCGACCGTGGAGGCGACCCTGCGCCAGGCGCAGATCGACCGGGCCCGGGTGCTGATTGCCGCCACGACCGGCAAGACGATTGAAAGCTCGCGCATCCGCCCGGAACGAGGAGTCATCGTGCCGGCCATCAAACGGCGCGAGGCCATGCACTTCAATCCCGCGCCGGATGAGCGAATCGAGCCGGATGATTGTCTCATGGCTATGGGTGAACCCGCTGAGCTGCGCCAACTCGAACTGACGGCTACCTCAAAATCATGAAAATTGTCACTGCCGCCGAAATGCGTGCCATCGACCGCGCCACCAGTGAGCGCTTCGGCGTTCCTTCTCTGACGTTGATGGAGAATGCAGGCACCGCCGTCGCATCGCATGTTCTAGAGCATTATGGAGCTGCCCAGAAGATTGTCGTTTTCTGCGGTAAGGGCAACAATGGCGGCGACGGCTTCGTCGCGGCGCGCCATCTGCATGAAAAAGCAAAAACCGTGCAGGTCATCCTGCTTG
This sequence comes from Bryobacteraceae bacterium, assembly GCA_035484655.1. Taxonomy (GTDB): domain Bacteria; phylum Acidobacteriota; class Terriglobia; order Bryobacterales; family Bryobacteraceae; genus Palsa-89. Next base: position 14,785 of record DATHOT010000121.1, read on the forward strand.
CAGATCGAGTGGACCTGCATGGCGACGCGGCAGAGATGTTCGACAAGCTGCCCCTGCCGCCCCTCGTGGTCCATTCCAGCGAAGACTTGCACGATGAGCGGGTGCGCTTCGCTCTGCCCGCCGACTTGTACGTTGACGCAATTCTGGGCACCGGTTTCAGGCCACCGGTGAGCGGCCTGTATGCCGAAGCGATCGCGATGATCAATGCGAGTCAAGTGCCGGTCGTGGCCGTCGACATACCTTCCGGCGCCGATGCTGACGCGATGGTTCCACAGCAGGGGATTATCGCCAGAGCAGATTCGATCATCACCTTCACCGCCCCGCGCCCGGCGCATGTTTTCAGTTTGCTCACAACTGGACCGACTTGCGTTGCCGACATCGGCTCGCCCGAAGGGGCGATCGTTTCGTCACTGCAACTGAATGTAATTACCACCCGCGACTTCGCGCCGCTGGTCGCGCCACGTCCCGCGGAATCGAACAAAGGAAACTACGGACACGTGCTGGTGGTCGGCGGATCACTCGGCAAAGCGGGTTCGGTCGCGATGGCCGGCATGTCCGCGCTTCGAGCCGGTGCCGGGCTGGCAACTGTGGCGACACCAAAGGCAGTGCTGCCCACCGTGTCGGCGTTTCATCCTGAAGTGATGACCGAACCCCTTCCGGAGACCAGCGCGGGCACGATTGCAGCGGGTGCAATCGAGCATCTGGAAGAGCTGTTAAAAGGGAAGACCGTCGTAGGGATCGGGCCCGGTATCTCGCGGTTTCCCGAAACCTCGGAGCTAGTGCGAACACTGATAAATAAGATCGAACTCCCTACCGTTCTCGATGCCGACGGTCTGAACGCGTTCGAAGGACGGACGAGCGAACTGAGCGGCCAGGGCAGAGTGCTGGTGATCACTCCCCACCCGGGCGAAATGGCGCGGCTGGCAGCCTGCTCAACCGCCGACGTGCAGAAAGATCGCCTTGGCGTGGCGCGAAAGTTTGCCCGCGAGCACGAACTCATTGTCGTACTCAAGGGCAACCGAACCCTGGTCGTTCAGCCGAACGGGGACACCTGGGTCAACACAACGGGAAACCCCGGAATGTCCACCGGAGGCACCGGCGACATTCTCACCGGCATGGTGGCGGCGATGATCGCGCAAAATAAAAACCAAGTGCTGCCTGCCGTTATCGCCGCGGTTCATCTGCACGGACTCGCCGGCGATGTCGTGCGAGAGAGCGTAGGGGAGCATTCGATGGTGGCCACCGATCTGCTGCAAGGGCTGCCGCAGGCTTTCCGGCGTGTCGAGCGAACCGCTCGTAGAAATTTCGTATGCTGGGGCGGCTGAGTTATTTCGTCATCTCCTCTCCGGCAACGTGATTCTCGTTCCCGAAACCGCCGATCGCCGGGCAGCGTCGAGAATCTCGGTCACCGTTACATTCGTTTCAAGCGACGACAATCCATCCGGCTTGGCTCCGTCAAGAATTACTGCCCTGAGATATGACAGAGAATTGTCGTACGGCGCGGGCACCGGCTTGGCGGAGAGTTGCTCTTCGTGACTGTCAGGTCCGGCCCGACGCACGCGAACGTCATCCCGCTTCACGGTAATCGCGTAACCCGTCTGACCGTACACTTCCATGTCCTTGCGGTCGAAGGGCCAATTCCACGAAGCTTGAATGATGGCCTGCGCCCTCGGATAGGTCAGGATGATCGTGGCTTCGTCATCGACCCGAGAATAGATTTCGGGCTTGATCTGCTGAGTAACGGCAGTGACCGTTTGCGGGCGATGCCCGTCCATCAGCCAAGTCATCAGGTCGGCGCCATAACATCCGAAGTCGAACAGGGCACCGCCACCGTTCAGTTGGGGATCGGTCAACCACGCGAGAAATTCCGGCTCGACACCAATTTCTTTAGGACCGCTGTGGCCGTCATGCACCACTACCTTGCGGACGTCCCCCAGCGCTCGTTCGTGAACTAGGTCGTACGCAGCGTGATTGCTCGGGTACCAGGAGGTCTCGTAATTCACGAGCACCTGAATCTTCCCGGCGTGCGCGGCCTTCTCCATGGCCAGCGCCTGGTCGAGACTGACTGCCAGCGGCTTCTCCATCATCACGTGAACGCCGTGCCGGGCACAGATCTCCACCACCCGCCGATGGTCGTAAGTGTTTGTATAGACCAGCACGGCCTGCGGCCGCGCCTTGGCAATCATCTCTTCGAGATCAGCAAACAATATCGCAGATGGGAAGCCATACCGTGACGCCGCTTCGGAACGCAGTCGCGCATCCGGTTCGGCGACGCCCACGATCTCGATCTCCGGGCGGTGCAGAGATTGAGCGAGAAAACCGTGGACATGTCCGTGCACCAGGCCAACAATTCCGACGCGTAGCGGCGGTTCGGCCGGCGAAGCCGAGAAAGCCATTGTGGCCAAGCATACAAAACAGAGTAACGACCCGATTCGCAGCATAAGCTCCTCCCGCACCGCAAGCAGACATAGTAAATCGGCCAGGGCGTCGAGAACGGGGAAATGAAATCGTTTTCGAGTTGAATCCGGGGGTGCAGGGGAGGTTCATCAGATCGTTCATGCGCGGTACCGTTTGACAGGACAATGCTCGGCGTGGCCACTTGCTGCCCCCCCTGCGGAATTCGGACGAGGGGCTTCGGTAACCTGTTACCGGTCAGGGCCTAGTGCCATAGTTCTAATAGGCATATGACCCACTTCCCCCAACCGCACCCTTCTCGGCGCGCGGCCCGGGTCCGGCTAGGAGATTCTGTCCTGGCTGCGATCCGCCTCGAAGACGGCCGGCGTACAAAAGCTAACCTCCAAACCATTTCCGTGACCGGCGGGTTGCTGCAAATGTCCCATTGTTTGGGACAAGGTGACTTTGTCGAAGTTGCCTTTCAAACCCAGTCCGGCCCAGTTCATGGCATGGCCGAAGTCCTCAGTCCCATGCGCCAGATGCCCGGCGGCGTATTGCA
>DATHOT010000122.1:0-24467 GCA_035484655.1 Bryobacteraceae bacterium
TCATGACAAGTGGGAGTGGCATGATGACTGGGACTTGGGCGAGGCCGGATTTCCGATCATCGGTTACGACGTGAATCAGGATGGCCGCACCGATATCATTTATGGCCGAGGGCATAGCTACGGGCTGTACTGGTTGGAGCAGCAGGGCGATGCGAAGAACCCGCGCTGGGTGAAGCACACCATCGACGAGTCGTTCTCGCAGGTGCATACTTTGGCCCTAGCAGATATAGATGGCGATGGTGAAATGGAGCTGCTGGCCGGGAAAAGGTATCGCGGCCACGACGGCAACGATCCGGGTTCCGACGATCCGCTGGTGATTTATTACTACAAGATTGATCGGAAGACCGGTCAGTTCACGCGCTATCCTATTTCGCTGAATGGAACCGGAGGCGCGGGCACGCAATTCCTGGTCGCCGATCTGGATGGAGATGGCGATATCGATCTTGCCACGGCGGGCAAGACCGGCGTGCATTTTTTCGAAAACCTGAAACTTAATCAGGTGCCGAAGGCACAACGAGAGAAGGAATTGTTGCTGGACAACCAGACCTGGCCGTTTCCAGGAGAAGGCGCGCAGGCGGAATGGCAGCGGCAGAAGAAGTAAGTTGGTTGAGCGCTGACCGGCTTAGCTTTTGACGCCCACGTATAGTTCCACTCCATTGCCGCGATAGATTTCGAAATCTGTCCGGTATGCGCGCGACAGTTCTCCGGCCTCTTCAAGAGCCCAGATCTGGCGCCATAGGCCGACCACCAACTCGGGGGTGACGGGGCCTTCGCTCTTCAGGCAAACGTAGTCCCCTTCTTCGCTGTCCCGCCTGGAAAACTGGAGTGGCAGCGTTTCATCGTGACCGATTTCCACGCCGAGCATGTAGCTATACTCGCCGTCCTTGTTGGATGCGTACTGGCTGTAGACGGCGACAGGCTTGCCGAGTTCGGGGTTCATCTTGCTCCATAATTGGCCGATGGAACCCTGGCCGCTCAATTCGCGCGCATTTGAGGTGCGAACTTCGCGGCCCATCACGGTGAAGGCTTCCATACGAACTATGTTCATAGGTGTTTCTCCCGCGTCACGCCAGGATTTGCCGGATCACGTTGCCGCTGACGTCCGTCAGCCGGAAGTGGCGGCCTTGAAATTTGTAGGTGAGCTTGGTGTGGTCGACGCCCAGGCAGTGGAGAATAGTGGCGTGGAGATCGTGCACGTCGATGGGATCCCGCACCACGTTGTAGCTGAAGTCGTCCGTCTCGCCATGCGTGAGGCCGCCCTTCACCCCGCCGCCCGCCATCCAAATGCTGAAGCAGCGGGGATGATGATCCCGTCCGTAGTTCGTCTCGGTCAGCGTGCCCTGGGAGTAGACCGTGCGTCCGAATTCCCCGCCCCATACAACCAGCGTGTCTTTCAATAGCCCGCGTTGATCCAAGTCCTGGATGAGCGCAGCCGAAGCTTGATCGGTCTGGAGACATTGGCCGGCGATGTCCTTGGGAAGATTATTGTGCTGGTCCCAACCGCGATGAAAGAGCTGGATAAACCGGACACCGCGTTCGGCCAGGCGTCGCGCGAGAATGCAGTTGGCTGCGTAGGTGCCCGGTTTTCGGGAGTCCGGCCCATATAGGTCGAACGTGGCTTGGGGCTCGGTCGACAGATCCGTAAGATCGGGAACGGACTTCTGCATCCGGAACGCCATTTCGTATTGGGACACGCGGCTGGAGATTTCGGGGTCGAGATAATCTTTGTAGGTGATCTCGTTCAGTTTGGCCAGATCGTCCAGAAAACGGCGTCGCGCGCTGGTGTCGTAGCCCTCAGGATTCGAAACATATAACACTGGATCGGCGCCGGAGCGAAACTTAACGCCCTGGAATCGACTGGGCAAGAAGCCGCTGGCCCATTGGCGCTCAGCGAGAGCTTGCGAGTTGCCGACACCTTGCGACACCATCACCACGAAGGCGGGCAGATCCTCGGCTTCACTGCCCAACCCATATGAGATCCACGAACCCATGCTCGGACGGCCTGCGATCTGGGCGCCGGTTTCGAGAAACGTGACCGCTGGATCGTGGTTGATCGCGTCGGTCTGCAGGCCCTTGATGAGGCACAGCCGGTCGGCGACCCGGCCGGTGTGAGGCAGTATTTCACTCAGCCACGTGCCGCTTTGCCCGCACTGCGCGAACTTGAAAATCGAGGGCGCGGTGGGAAACTTGGTCTGATAAGCGGTCATGCCGGTAAGCCGTTGGCCTTGGCGGACCGAGTCCGGCAGATCCGCCCCGCGCAGCGCTTGCAGTTTCGGCTTATAGTCGAACAGATCCAATTGCGAAGGCGCGCCGTGCTGGAACAAATAAATCACGCGCTTGGCGGTGGGCGGAAAATGCGGCAAGCCGGACAGGCCCTCGGACGCCTGCGCATCTTGAGCCGCCAATGTGGCCAACGCCGCGGTGCCGATGCCGGTGCCGGCAAGCCCGAAGAAGTGGCGTCGCGTCATCAGCAGTTTGGCTTCGTCGATCGGGTGCAAATCTTACTCCTTGGTGATCGCTTCATCCAGATTCAACAGCAGACTTCCGACGGATGCGTACGCGGCCAGCTCGACAGGATCTAGCTTGGGATCGGCGGGAGACTCTCCCTGGCTCAAATACGCCGCCGCTTCTTTTGGTTTGCCGTCGAAATAGGCGCGATGGAACTGCAAGCTCCCGTTGAGTACGGCCTGTTCGGCAGTTGAAGGAAAACGCCCGGTTACCAGGCGGAAGCCAAAGCGCAGCCGCGCGTCGGGTGTGGTCCCGCCTTCCTTCAGCATGCGCTGCCCTATGAAGCGCGCGGCCTCGAGAAAAGTCACGTCATTCATCAGGTTCAGGGCTTGCAGCGGCGTATCGGTCCGCGTTTCGCGCACCACGCAGGCTTCGCGATTGGCGGCATCGAAGTTGATCATCTCGGGCGGTGGAATGGTTCGTTTCCAGAATGTGTAGAGGCTCCGGCGATGCAGATCGTCGCCGTGGCTTTGCACATAGTCCATGTCCTGCATGCTGATTTCTTTCCACAATCCGGGCGGCGAATAGGGCTTCACGGACGGCCCGCCGATTTTTTCAGCGAGGAGTCCTGCGTCGAAAAGAGCTTGATCGCGGATCGTCTCTGCGGGCAGACGTACTCGCGGACCGCGCGCCAGCAGCCGGTTTTCCGGATCGCGCTGGAGCAGATCGGGCGTCGCTTTGGAAGACTGTCGATACGCCGCGCTGGTGACGATCAGCTTTTGCAAAGCCTTCACGTCCCAGCCCGTTCTGATGAATTCCGTCGCCAGCCAGTCGATTAGCTCCGGGTGCGACGGCCACTCGCCTTGCGAACCAAAATCTTCAACCGTTTTTACGATGCCTGTGCCAAAGTACATCTGCCAGAAACGATTCACGGTGACGCGCGCCAGCAGAGGATTGCCGGGGTCAATCAACCATTGCGCCAAGCCTAAGCGATTGTTGGGAGCGCCCGCGGGCAGCGCCGGCAGAACAGCAGGAAGGCCTGGCGACACTTGAGCGCCGGGATGGTCGTATGCGCCGCGCTCCAGCAAAAACGTCGACTTGGGGGTCGGCGATTCGGCCATTACCATCACGGTGGGCAAACTGCCTTCAAACTTCTCCTTACCATCCAGCAGGGCGGCCAGTTGGCGGCGGGCATCGCGAACATCTTGCGGCGCGATGTTTTCGAAATAGTAGGACTGCAACTGGAGCTTTTCGATTTCGGAACGCTGTTGCTCGGCCTTGCGCGCGATCTCATTCAGCGATTCGCCCATCGCCAGCACCGAGATTTCTTCCGGGTTCAAGGCGCGCGAATAAACGCGGACATCGTCAATCTGGCCGCGGAAGCGCCGCTCCGGGCCCCATCCTGTCGCGATACGAAACGGCTGCTTGAACACCCCGCCGGCGTTGCGGAAAGGCCGATAAAGCGTGTCGAGCAGAACGTTCACCTTGGCGCGCTGGCCGTCGACATACACATGGATGCCCTCAGCCATGCGGGAGCCTGAGTAACTAACCGTGAGTTGATGCCATTTCTTCGGTTCCAGCACTTGTTCGGTCTGCAGGCGAATCGCATCGTCGTCCCAGTTACTGGTGATGTTGACGTAGACTTTGCCCTGATCGAGATGGACCCCAAAGCCCTTGCCCTTGAAATCGTCGGCCATGCGCGACATCACACTGCCATCCGGCACGCCATCGGACTTGATCCAGGCCGCGAGCGTGAATTGATTGTCGATATCGAAATCCGCGACTGAGCCGGCATCGAGAAAGACTTTGCCATCAAACGCAGCTGCCCGACCGATGCGGCCCGGAGCGAACGTCACGGCGCCATCCTGCGGCTTCGCTTCTTGATCCGATTCAAATGAGAATAGGCCTTTGAGTCCTCGCGATGGAGCCCAATGCACCGGATCGCCGGAGGCCACCTGGCGCTGCCATTTCTGCTGAGAGCCGGCTAAATCGGCGTCGCGTCGGCGCAGAAAATCCTCAATCGTCCGAAGCCTGGAATCCAGATTCTCGAGAGTAGCTTGCTGCTCATGCGTGGGCGCGGCAACCATCGGCGGCGAGTTGCCGTACTTCATCGCGCGGCCCATTTCGGGAACGTTATTGAAATAGGCGAAGATCTGGTAGAACTCCTTTTGAGTGAACGGATCGTATTTGTGATTGTGGCAGCGCGCGCAACCGAGAGTTACCCCCATGAACACCGCCGACGTTGTTTCCACGCGATCTACGACGTATTCAACGGCGTATTCCTCCGGAATGATTCCGTCCTCGGTGTTGGCGCGATGGTTGCGATTGAAGCCGGTGGCAATCTTCTGTTCGAGCGTGGCGTTGGGCAGCATATCGCCCGCGATCTGATCGCGCGCGAACTGATCGAAGGGCTGGTTGCGGTTGAAGGCGTCGATCACCCAATCGCGCCAGCGCCACATCATGCGCTCGCCATCGAACTGGTAGCCGTTGCTGTCGGCGTAGCGCGCCCCATCCAGCCAGCGAAAAGCCATGCGCTCGCCATAGCGCGGCGAGGCCAGTAGCCGGTCCACGACTTTTTCGTAGGCATCGGTGGCAAGGTCGTTCAGGAAAGCATCGATCTCAGCCGGAGTGGGAGGAAGGCCCGTTAAATCGAGCGAGACGCGGCGAATCAGTGTTTCGCGGTTCGCCTCGGGCGCCGGCTGCAGTCCTTCACGCTCCAGCCGCTGCAGGATGAATCGGTCGATCGGGTTGCGCGGCCAGGCTGTATTCTTGACGTCTGGCAGCGCCGGACGCACCGGCGGAATCAAGGACCAGTGCTTCTGCCATTCCGCGCCCTGTGCGATCCACTGCCGCAGCGTGTCGATCTCGGCATCGCTCAATTTCAAGCCGGAGCTGACGGGTGGCATTCGTAGCGCGGGCTTGGCTGCAGTGATGCGCCGGATGATTTCGCTCGAATCGGGATTGCCCGCGACAATCGCGTGCTTCCCCCCACTCAGTTCCGCCGTGGCCGCGGCCTCGCTGTCGAGACGAAATGGGACATGTTTGGCCGCAGCGTCGGGACCGTGGCAGGTATAGCATTTATCCGAAAAGATCGGCCGAACGTCGCGATTAAATTCGATCCGCCCGCCTGCTCCCAGAAGGCTAGACACAGCAAGCAACTGCAAGAGACAAAGGTTTCCAACAGCGTACGCTCGATGCGCCATGAACAGCGGTCCTACACTGTACTGTAATACAGAAGCCGCCAGCTTTACCGATCAAGGAGCCGTCGACAGGATCTTCACCAGGTCATAGAGAAACGTCTGGCCCTCATAAAATGACTGCACCGGCATTCGTTCATCTCGCCCGTGAGCGCGATTGTCATCCCGTTCGTTGAAGAAGCCCTGCACGCCATAAGTGGGGATCCCGGCGGCTCGAAGCGCCCGGCCATCCGTCGCGCCGGTGCTCATGGTCGGCAGCACTACCACGCCCGGCCACATGGTGTCCGTAAGACGGGCCATGGCGCGCATGATGTCGGGCCGGAGCTGCGAAGCCGGCGAATTTTCCTCTTGATTGGTAATGGAGACCATCACCTGGTCGTCGGCAAATACTTTCTTCAGCGTATCGAGGACATACTGCAGCGAATCGTCCGGCTGGACGCGACAGTTCACATTGGCCGCGGCAAGTTGCGGCAGCGCATTGTGCGCATGGCCCCCTTCCAAAAGCGTCGCGACGCAAGTAGTTCGCAGCATGGAGTTCCAGGCCGGCGACATTTGCGCGATGCGCTTCATCGCTTCCGTGTCGCCTTCCGCCACCTTTGCAAGATCCGCTTTCGTGCTGGTCGTATCCAGCTTCGCCATACCGGCGAAATAGGCCTTGGTCACTTCGTTGGTCTTCATCGGGAACCCGAACTGGCTGAGCCGCACCAGAGCGCCCGCCAGATGATAAATGGCGTTGTCCGGCACGGGTTGCGAGCTGTGGCCGCCTTTGTTTCGAACTTCCAGGCGCAGATCCAGATACCACTTCTCGGCAGCCTGCACGTCGTTTGAAAGACGATGTCCTTTCGCCATCTGGCCTCGGCCGCCTTCGTTCAGGGCGAACTCCGCATTGATGAGATCGCGATGGTTCTTGATCAGCCAGTCGACACCGTTATAAGGGCCGCCGCCCTCTTCGTCGGCGGTGAGCGCGACGATGATATCGCGATCCGGCTTATAGCCCTCGCGCTTGTAGCGGATCAGGTTCGCCGTCCACGCTGCGACTTGCGCCTTATCGTCGGCGGTGCCGCGACCGTAGTAGTATCCATCTTTTTCGGTAAAGACGAATGGATCCAGGCTCCAGTCCTCACGCTTTGCTTCGACAACATCGGTGTGGGCCAGCAGCAGAATTGGTTTGAGCTTTCCGGTGCCGTGGTAACGAACTACGAGATTAGATTTGGTTGGTATCGCACCACCGAGGAAGATGTCGGAATCTGGAAAGCCGGCGGCGCGTAGCCGTTTCGCAATGGCATCGGCAACCGGCGTAGTGGCACCGGTGGTAAAGCCGGATTTAATTTCGATAATTTCTTTATAGATGTCGTGCGACAAACGCTGGTCGGCGTCGGGCGGCATGTTGGAAGCGCCGAAGCCAACGAGCGGAAGGAGCAAAAGCAGGGTGGGGCGGAACATGGCGATTATTGTAATATACGAAGGCTATGCCACTCGATCCGCAAGCCAAAGCTCTCTTCGATTTTCTGGGCCTCACCCAAATGGCGCCGCTCGAAACTTTGACGCCGCAAGAGGCGCGCGCAGGGTTCGAGGCGCTTGCCGAAGCCCGGCGTCAAATGACTCCTGAACCAGTCGACCAAGTTCGGGATTTGAAGATCCCCGGGCCCGCGGGCGAAATTCCGATTCGCGTTTATTCCCCAAAAGCGCAGTCACCCTCGCCGGCTTTGATCTATTTCCACGGCGGCGGCTGGGTGCTGGGCGACCTGGAGAGCCACGATCACGTTTGCCGGGCGGTTGCGAACAGCGCGTCCTGCGTGGTGCTCTCGGTGGATTACCGGCTTGCGCCGGAGCACAAGTTTCCGGCCGCTGTTTACGACAGCTACGCGGCTACCAAGTGGATCGCCGATCACGCCGGCGAGTTAGGCGTAGATGCATCGCGAATTGCCGTGGGCGGAGACAGCGCCGGAGGCAATCTCGCCGCGGTCGTGTCGCAGATCGCACGGGACCGTGGTGGCCCGCACATCATCCATCAGTTGCTCATCTATCCCGCCACCGACATGCGGATGGGCATGCCGTCCATCGATGAGAATGCCGACGGACCTCTTCTGACCAAGGCGGCTATGCACTGGTTCGTAAATCATTACTTGAACAGCGAAGCGGATCGCACTGATCCACTCGCATCGCCGCTACTGGCGGCGAATCTGCGCGGGTTACCTCCGGCGTTCATCATCACGGCTGAGTGCGATCCGATACGTGACGAGGGCGAAGCCTACGGGTTACGTCTCGAAGACGCCCGCGTGCCCGTCGACGTTCAGCGCTACGACGGCATGCCGCACGGCTTCTTCAGCTTCGGGGCCGCTTTGGACAGCGGCCGCCGCGCCTTTGCCGACGCCACCAGCCGGCTGCGATCCGCTTTCGGACTCGAGGAAGTGAGCCGCAGCGCCGATTCGGCCGCCTAGCCCCGCACCGTCGCCCGCGTGTCAACGAACCAACCGGGATGGCTTACCCTGGGCGGCATAGAGCGAGAGCAAACGCTCGCGCGCCTCTTTTAACACCGGGCTCTGGGGAACGTGCAGACTAGTCAGAATCTGATAACTCTCAAGCAGGAACGGCTCCGCGTCGGCATATCGCTTCTGTGTAAACAGGCACTCACCGAGACCGCCTAATGCGATCGCAACATAATTACTTTGCCTCGGAGATTTCTCTCGCCGGATAGCAAGCGCTTCTCGCAGCAACGGCTCGGCTTCGTGAGAGCGTCCGGTCTTGTTGACGATCAGGCCCAGGGCCAGACGGGCGCCCGCGTAGTAATGGCCTTTGGGAAGCTTCTCGACGATTTTTAATGCTCTTCGCGCATCCTGCTCGGCGAGAGCATATCTGCCTTGGTCGTAGCGAGACATGGCCAGGGTCGTCAAACCGAACGCTACGTTGGGGTGATCGCCGCCTTGCGCTTGTGCGTAAAGATCTGTTCCCTCCTGGATCAGCAAATCAGCCTCTCCGTAGCGCCGTTCCAGGCGGCGGATGTTGCCCAGATCGATCAGCGATTGCGCCAGCGAAAAACGGTCGCCGCCGAACTCTCGCAATTCCTGCGAGGCTTCCGATGCCAGGGCATCCGCCTTTCCGATGTCGCCTCGATCGACGTAGAGCTGCGCCAGGAAGGTCTTGGGAGCCATACCCTGCGAGCGATATTTGTCGGGGAGCCGCGGAGCGTACGTGAGCACCTCGCGCCACAAGGCTTCTGCCTCATCCAGCCGTCCCAAGGCTCTCTTGACAAACGCTGCGTCGCTCAGCGTTGCCAGCAACGTGCGGATCTCGAAATCTGCATCGTTCGCATGTCTCCTGAAAATTGGCAGCGCTCTCAGAAACCAGGAATCAGCCGCGGCATAGTCGCCCGCCAAATAGGAGATATCGCCCAGGGAGTGCATCACCCCCGCAGTCTGCCACGCGTCCTGTCCGTAGAGCTGAAGGTCCAAGGTGTGAGCTTCGTGCAAATAACGCCGCGCGAGGTCGTATTTTGCCTGAGTCATGTAAGTGCTGCCGATGGTCCCCAACATTTCGGCTTTGACTTCCGGCTGATCGGCCAGTTCTGTTTCAACGCGCTGGGCGGCGTCGTCGAGCATGTCGGCGACCGTGGCATCGTGAGACTTTTGATTGGGAGAGCCCCCTGCCACGCCGGAGTACCCCACCATTTCCTGAAGAAACGCGTTGATCCGGGCTGCCTTAGCCTGCTCCAGACGCGCGCGGTCGCGCTCGCCTCGCACCACATGAGTCTGCCACAAGGTAATGGCAATCCCGCCGGTGAGTGTGAAAAAGAAAACGACCGCGGTTGCCACCCAGGCTTTATTACGCTGAATGAACTTTGCCGCTCGATATCCGGTAGTATCGGGGCGAGCAGCTACCGGCTGGCCATCCAGGTGACGCCGGATGTCCTCAGAGAACTGTTCAACAGATCCATACCGCCGTTGCGGTTCCTTGCGCAGCGCCATAAGCACGATGTTGTCGAGATCCCCGCGAAGGCGCCGTCCCAGAACGCGGCCCGCCGTCACGCTGGGTCTTTCCGGCGCTTGGTCGCAGATCGATCGCTCGATCTCTGCCGGAGCGTTGCCCGCCAGACGATAGGGCCTCGTTCCGGTCAGCAGTTGGTACAGCAAAACGCCCAGGGAGTATACATCGCTGACCGTTGTGACGTTCTCGCCACGTACTTGCTCTGGGCTGGCATATTCCGGCGTCATCAGGCGCACGGCCGGAGCGGTCACGTCGCGAGCCGCGGCTTCGGCTGGGGGATTGAGCAGCTTGGCGATGCCGAAATCCAGCAGCTTTGGCACACCGGCCGCCGTCACCAGGACGTTCCCCGGCTTGATATCGCGGTGAATGATCAGGCTGCGGTGGGCGCACTCGACCGCGGAACAAACAGTGCGGAAGAGACGCAATCTGTCTTTTAGGTCCAGTTGCGCAGCGTCGCAATATTGGTCGATTGGCTGACCCTCCACGTGCTCCATGATGAAATAAGGCAAACCATCCTCGGTTGTGCCGCCATCCAGAAGCCGCGTGATGTTGGGATGATCCAGACTCGCGAGCATTTGCCGCTCGCTGTAGAAACGGCGGATGATTAGGCCGGTGTCCGGTCCGCGCTTGACGACCTTGATGGCCACTTGCTTTTGAAACGCTTCGTCGGCTCGAATGGCCAGGTATACAGTTCCCATGCCTCCACTGCCGATGGCGCGAACGATCCGGTAGGGGCCTATGTGACGCCCCAGCATTGAGTCCGAGGCGAATTCGGATCCGGCCTGCTCCAGCACTCGCAAACCGTCGGCCAGGGCGGGTGCAGCAGTGAATTTTCCGGCCTGCTCGTACGAGGCCAGCAGCGACTCCACGTCCGCTCGAAGAACAGCGTCCCCGGCGCAGGCCACATCGAGGAAAGCGCGGCGGCGGTCCGTTTCGCAGTCGAGCGCCGCCTGAAATAGATCGTCAACTTTGCGCCAATGCTTCGATTCCATATCAGCGTACGCCAATTTCGCGCGCCAGCCAGGCCTTGGCCATGCGCCAATCTCGCATGATAGTGATCGGGGATACTTTCAGCACGCCAGCGGCCTGTTCCATCGACATTCCGCCGAAGAAGCGCATCTCGAAAACCCGGCTCTTGCGAGGATCTAGTGTAGCCAATCGCGTTAGCGCCTCGTCCACTGCGACCAGCCCCTCCAAACGATCGTCCGCCAGTAGAGCGGCGTCCTCCAAAGCCACCTTCTGAGCGCCGTGTCCGCGTTTCACCCGCTGGACGCCTCGCGCATAATCGATTAGAACCCGGCGCATGACTTGCGCCGCCACTGCGAAAAAATGCGCGCGTGTATCAATACCTTCCGGATCGCTATGAACTAAGCGCAAGTAAGCTTCGTGCACCAGCGCTGTGGTCTGCAAAGTGTGGCCTGGCCGCTCGTGGCCCATATGATGCCGCGCCATCTTCCGCAATTCATCGTAGACCAAAGGAAACAGCTGATCGAACGCCGCCTGGTCACCCCGGCTCCAATCCTCGAGAAGATGTGTCAACTGTCCGGTCGCACCCATGAGAGCAAATGTTAATTATCTTTATGATCGATTCCTTCCGCAACCGTCGCATTCTCTATTAGGAGGAATCATGAAGATCAACGTTTTGATTAAAAGGCCATGTCATCCGGATAGCAGCCGAGAGAACATTCCAGCGAAGTGTTCAAGGTGGGGTCTATGAATTCGAGATTGAAGCGTTTTACCGGTTTCGTTAAGCCGTTTAGTTTCACCGCGGCAGACTGGCAAACCGTGCTGATAATAACTAGAGACCGCCGGGTTTCGGCTGAGACGCGGAGAATGGGGGTTCGGAAAATGCCGCCATCCTTGTGGGCTATAGTATCCCTGGTACTGTTTGCGGGCCTCGCCGTGCCTGCTGCCCGCGCGAACACCATTTTCGTGCTCTCTCTCGGTCCCAACACTACCGGGTCCGACGAGATGACCATTCTTAGCTCGCCAAATATCACCTATAACTCCACCACCATGGACTTTACGACGACGGGGCTCGAACTGTCGTTCGATGGCTTTAACTTCCCGATGAATCCCACCAGCACGGTAGTTCTGAACCCCTCCACTGACTCATACGCGTGGGCCGTCCTTACGGCAGGCCCCGAGATTATCGACGAATCGCTCGGCGCATCCATTTTTCTCTGCAATACGTCGCTCATCGGCTCTGGCTGCGGTGCCAGCAATGTGGGCGGACCGCCGCAGGGCGTCGCTTTTCTCACACCTCTTAGCGTCGCCACTCCCGAGCCCGCGGCAGGCGGTCTGATGCTGATCGGCGTAGGGCTGCTCTGGTTGTTAATGGTAATGCGAAGGCGAAATGCTCGGGGTCATCAATTGGCCTCTTGAACGCATTTACTCAACTTCTGCATTTAGATCAAATCGATTCAATCTTAGAACTCGTCACTAAAATGAAGTCTATCTCTGGTTCCGTAGCTCTGCTCGTGATGTTCGTGGCGGGGGGGATGGCGCAGCCGCAGATCGCCCGGACACAGAACAACTCCACTGCCATCTTTAATAACTACAGCAATATCTTTCCGGGTATGCCGACTTACGGGATTGCGCAGGGGTCGATCGTCGACCTGTTCGGGGCCGGCCTCGCCACGACCACCAACGCCGCGCAAAGCTTTCCCTTGCCGACCAGCTTGAGCGGGACTTCCGTCAGTATCACCATCAACAGCGTCACCACGCAAGCGATTCTTTACTACGTTTCCCCGGGCCAGATAAACGCGATCATTCCATCGGCGACGCCGGCCGGAACGGGGCAGATCACGGTGACCGTAAATGGCAAGACGAGCGCTCCGGCGCCGATTACGGTGGTGCAGAGCGCCTTCGGGATGCTGTCGTTGAACGCCGTGGGGAACGGTCCCGTTGTCGCGTTTGATGTCAACTCGCAATACATCGGGCTCACAAACGCTGCCAATCCCGGAGATTTCCTCACGCTGTGGGGTACCGGCCTGGGACCAGTGACGGGCGATGAGACGATGGCGCAGCAGCCGGCGGACCTTACTAATATTCCGATCGAGGTTGATATCGGAGGACGATTCGCGACCGTGCAGTATCACGGGCGATCGCAATATCCGGGCTTGGATCAAATCAACGTGCAGGTGCCCAATGGCGTTTCCGGCTGCCATGTTTCGGTGGTGGTGCGATCGGGGAATATGGTTAGCAATTTCGGCACGATTCCGGTGGCCGCGAGCGGGCGCACCTGCGCGGAGCCTGTAGCGGGGTTGACCGCGGGGCAGATCCAGAGCCTCATGTCGAAACCAACGATTACCCGCGGAATCCTCGACTTTATCAGCGGAGGGGATACCGGCGCGGATGCAACGTTCGCCCAGTTCACGAATAGCCAATTTGCCCTCAAACAGCCCCTCACAGCGGTGTCCTTCAACGATTGCACGGTGCTCAATTTTACGAATGCTACCTTCCCCACTACGGGCCTTCCTACACCCATCGTTCCGAATCCCATCAAGGCGGCTGCGCTCGACGCAGGCCCATCTATTGAATTGACGACTCCATCGGGCTCCGGTTTAGGCAACCAAACGCTTGCATTCCAGAACGGCTCCTATGGAATCGATGGCTTGACGGGCATGGGTTCGTTGAAAGGCACCTACATGTTTACGGGGACGGGCGGGGCCGACGTTGGAGCGTTCACGGCTCAAATCACATGGCCGGGAGGTGGCGGAGGATTCAACTTCACTACGCCGGGTAACGCCGGCAGCGTAACCCGTGCGAATGGATTAACAGTCGCGTGGAACCAGCCCTCCAATACGGATCCGGACGAGTTCGTTCAAGTCTACGGATTCGCCTTTGCGCCCAATCTTCCGTTCGGAGCGGAGTATGCGTGTAACGTCCCGCTCTCGGCGCAGCAGTTTGCGATCCCTCCCGCCGTACTGCTCGCTTTGCCTTCTCAGGCGAGCCTTGGTGCGATGCCTCAAGCGGTCCTCGAGGTCAGTCTGATCATTACCAAGCCGTTCTCGGCGCCAGGAATTGATGTGGGCGTGATCGACTTCGCTAATGAGAACGTCGTGGAATTCAGCTATCGATAAGTACTCTCCGCGCGCCGCCCTGGCTCTGGCGCCAACGCCCGCCTGGAGCGCAAGCTTAATCGGGTAGCAGACTGCGGATCAGAGTAGCTGGATGGACGGCTGCAGCCCCGCTGAATTCGAGGACCTGCCGGCGGCAGGAGGTCCCCGGCGCCACCAGCACTTCACCGGCTTTCATGGCTTTTACCGCGGGTAGCAGGCGGCGATTCGCAATGGCTGACGAAACGTCGTAGTGCCCTTTCATATAGCCGAACGATCCCGCCATCCCGCAGCAGCCCGCGTCGATGTCGACCACGGTACAGGACGGAATGCGCGACAACAGGGCCGTCGTCGCCGGCAGCAGGTCCATCGATTTTTGATGACAGTGGCCATGCAGCAAGATTTTCGGCGGTCCGGCGCGCAATGGCAAATCGAGTTGGGCCCCGAATTCCTCGAACAGACGGCTGGCTTTGGCTACCACTCGCGCTTTCTGCTGCAGGTCGCCTCTGAGCAGCGATGGGGCGTCGTCTTTCATCGCAGACAGGCAACTGGGTTCGCAGAAAAGTATGTGTTCGCCTCGGCTGGCGATGGGAAAAAGCGATTCCACCACCATGGCCGCGTGCGCGCGAGCTTCCTCCAGCAATCCTTGCGAGATGAGCGGACGGCCGCAGCATCCGGGCCGCACTACATCCACGCG
Source organism: Bryobacteraceae bacterium (assembly GCA_035484655.1). Lineage (GTDB taxonomy): Bacteria > Acidobacteriota > Terriglobia > Bryobacterales > Bryobacteraceae > Palsa-89. The sequence goes on from DATHOT010000122.1 coordinate 14,388, forward strand.
GCACCCGCCACGCTCCAGGATTTCGAGCGCGGCAACCCCAATCTCCGGCTCGTAGTGATTGGTGAACGTATCGTTGAACAGCGTTACGGCGGTCCCAGCGACGGTGCGCTGCTTCCGCGGATTTCGAGCCAACCATTTCTCAAACGTCTGCCGCTGCCAGGGCGGAAGCGCTCTCCGATAATCCAAGCCCAACAGTTTGTTATTCAGCCAGCGGCTCGGCAGGCTGCCGGCGATCCAATTCGAGATCGGAGCGAACCGGCTTCCCCAAACCGATAGCCGATGCACATTGCCGAGCGCCTTCGCCCGCCACGGCGTTCCATGCCGCGACCAGAAGTCCGCCAGAAACTCGCTCTTGAATCTCGCCATGTCGACGCCCACCGGGCATTCCGACTTGCACGCCCGGCATTCCAGGCAAAGATCCAACACCTCATAAACGCCGTCGTCGCCGAGTCCCGATTCATCCAGACGTCCGGAGATGGCCATTCGCAGCACGTTGGCGCGGCCGCGCGTGGAGGCCGATTCTTCGCGAGTCGCCATGTAAGACGGACACATCGTGCCGGAGAGCTTCTTCCGGCAGGCACCCACGCCGCTGCACATTTCGACCGCGCCGGCGAAGCCGCCATATTCGGAATAATCGAACCAAGTGGTGGGATTAGCTGCTTTGTATGCGGTGCCGTAGCGCAGGTTTTGGGTCAATGGCGGGGCGTCGACAATCTTCCCCGGATTGAAAATGCCGAGCGGATCGAACGTCCGCTTGACCTCGCGAAAAGCTTCGTAAAGCTCATCGCCGAACATCTGGCGCATGAAGGGGCTGCGCACCAGACCATCCCCATGCTCGCCGGAAAGCGCGCCGCCGAATTCGAGCACCAGATCCGCCACTTCCCGCGAGATGGTCTCGAACGTGCGAATTCCCTGCTCCGTCTTCATATTGATGACGGGACGCACGTGCAGGCAACCCACCGAAGCATGCGCGTAGATCCCCGCGGTGGTGTTATGGCTGCGCAGGATCGTGAGAAAGCGGCCGATGAACCCGCTCAGTTTATCCGGCGCCACGGCGGTGTCTTCGACGAACGGGATCGACTTGGCCTGTTCCTTCATCGCCATCGACAGTCCCAGCGCGGCCTCGCGAAGGCTCCAGATGCGCGCCTGGCCGGCCAACTCCGTCTCTGTGCGGTATTGATAGCCGAGCTTTTGCGAACGCAAATCCTGTTCGAGCGCGCTCAATCGCGGCGGCAGGTCTTCCTTTCGATCGCCATAAAATTCCACGCACAACGTCGCCTCGGGATCGCCGGCGATGAAAGTGGTCCGGATATTGTCGAGCGCGGCATTCTGGCGCGTGTTATCGAGGATGGATTTGTCCATCACCTCGACCGCCGACGGCGAGTGCCGCAGAATCACCGGCGCGGCGGATAGCGCTTCCAGCAAATCGGCGAACGAAATCACCATCACGGCCTTGGCTTTGGGCAGCGCTACCAGCCGAAGTTTGGCTTCCAGCACGACGCCAAGCGTACCCTCCGAGCCAACCATGATCTTGGCGAGATTGACGGGCTTCGAAGAATCGCGAAACTCGTCCAGGTTGTAACCGCCGACGCGCCGCAAGATTTTCGGGTACCGCCGGTCGATTTCCGCCGCGTGTTCGCGGGCCAGGCGCAGCACCGTGCTATAACACGCTGCCTCCATCGTATTGCCAGGGGGAACGTCATTGCGATCCATGTCGCGAAAGTGAACGATGCTCCCGTCGGATAGAAGCACCGTCTGTTCCAGGACATGATCGATTGTCTTTCCGAAAAGCACGCTGCGCGCGCCACACGAATTATTGGCCATCATCCCCCCGATGGCCGCGCGACTGGCGGTGGAGATGTCGGGAGCAAAGCGCAGGCCCAGCGGAGCAAGCTGCGCATTCAGCTCGTCCAACACGATCCCAGGTTCTACGCGAACCCAGCGTTCTTCGGCGTTTACTTCAAGGAGGCGATTGTAATACTTCGAAGTATCGACCACGATGCCCTCGCCGATCGCCTGGCCGGCTTGCGACGTCCCCCCTCCGCGCATCGTGATGGGGCAGCGAAATCGGCCGCAGATTTCGACAATACGGATGAGGTCTTCGCGATTCTTGGGAATGACCACGCCCAGCGGCTGAATCTGGTAGACGCTCGCGTCCGAAGAGTAAAGCGCCCGGGAGATCTCGTCGAAGCGGACCTCGCCCTCGATCTGGCGCTTGAGTTCGCCCTGCAGAACCTCAATGTCCACCAGTTTTGCGTTCGCCTGAGGAACCGGCGTTCCCAACTGCACGAGGCTCAATGCGTGGACTCCATCTTTGGACTGTGCCGTCGCGCGGAGGCGAGCACCACCCGAGAATATCAAAGTGGAGAACCCGGAACAACTTGCAATAATGGATCGGTGCTCACGAAAAAACAACTCCCGACGCCCGCGCTCCTTATGGATCTCGATGCAATGGAGGCCAACCTGACGCGAATGGCTGACCGCGTGAAGCAGTGCGGCAAGAAGCTTCGTCCGCACGCCAAAGCGCACAAGTGCGTGGATATCGCGAAACGTCAGATTGCCGCCGGGGCGACGGGTATTTCCGTGGCGACGCTCGCCGAAGCCGAGCTGCTGTCGAAAGCCGGAATTCCAAACCTGTTGCTGACGTCGCCTGTTGCCGACCCGCTCAAGATTGCGCGGATCGTCCAGACCGGCGCGATGGTGGCCGTGGATCATGTTCAACAAGCCGCGTGGTACGAAGAGGCGGCTGCCAAAGCCCGCCGCACAGTCGATGTTCTGATCGATCTCGACGTCGGAGATCATCGGACTGGCGCGCGTTCTACCGAACAGGCTCTCGATATCGCGCAAGCAGTGGACCGGGCGGCCCATCTGCGCCTCAAAGGATTGCAGGGCTATTCCGGGCGTGCCTCTCATGCCGGGGATTTCGCGGAGCGGAAGAAAGTCTCAGAGCACGCATTTTCCGGGGCGATAGCGACGCAGTCGGCGATGAAGCACGCAGGCCTGTCGATCGAAATCCTTTCCGGAGGAAGCACCGGCACCTGGGACATCGACCTCGCGCTGCCCGAAGTCACTGAATTGCAAGCCGGCTCCTACGTCTTCATGGATCTCGACTACCGGCGCGTCGGAGCGGACTTCCGTCACTCGCTGACCGTCCTCGCCACCGTCATCAGCGCCAATCACGAAGGGTTCGTCACCGTAGACGCGGGCTTGAAAGCTTTTGCCACCGATCGCGGCTATGGCCCGGAGGCCGCCAACCTTCCCGGCGCCGGCTATCGTTGGGGGGGCGACGAGTTCGGCTATGTCGACCTGAACGGCAGCGCGGCGAAACCCAGGCTCGGAGACCGGATCGAATTCATACCGCCGCATTGCGACCCGACCGTGAATCTCTACGATCGCATTCACGCCTGCCGAGGCGATAATGTGGAAGCGATCTGGCCAATCATGGCGCGGGTGCAAGGCCCCCTGGTATGATCCCTGAGGCTATGATTTTCGATGATATGATCACTCTTCGTTTCTGATGAAACCCGCACCAGCCACTTCCGTCCAGCCCACACGCGTCCGGCACGTCATACTCGGCATCACTGTCGCGGTCTACATGATCACCTATATGGACCGCGTGATCATTTCCACTGCTCTGCCCGTGATGCGGCAGGAGCTGGGATTTTCACTGATGACCGCGGGCGTGATTCTGTCGAGCTTCCGCTGGGCCTATGCGCTATTTCAGATTCCTGGTGGCTGGCTGGGCGACCGGATCGGTCCGCGCCGCGCCCTCACGCTGATCGTGAGCTGGTGGAGCGCGTTCACGGTCCTCACCGGCCTGGCCTGGAGCGCGACCGCGATGATCGTAACGCAGTTGTTCTTTGGCATGGGCGAAGCCGGGGCGTTTCCCATCGCGACCCGGTCGCTTTCCCGCTGGATGCTGCCGAGCGAGCGAGGCCACGCCCAGGGCGTCACGCATGCCGGCTCCCGTCTTGGCGCAGCGTTCACCAGGCCGCTCGCCGTGTTCCTGATCGCGGCCTACGGTTGGCGCTCGCCTTTCTTTGCTTTCGGCGGATTGGGTTTGCTGTGGGCCGCGCTGTGGTTCTCCTACTATCGCGACACTCCCGAAGAGCACCACGGCGTCAATGCCCAAGAGCGTGAGTTGATTCATTCGGCCACCGGCGGACCGCGCTCGAAAGTGGGCGCGCCTGTGCCGTGGCGCAAGATCCTTTCGAGCCCGACGCTCTGGGCGCTGTGTCTGATGTATGCGTGCTACCAATACGGATTGGTCGTCTACCTCGATTGGTTCCCGACTTACTTGAAGGAATCCCGTGGACTCACGCTGGCTCAAATGGGCGTGTACTCCAGCCTGCCGCTATTTGCCGGCGTGCTGGGCGATTTGGGCGGCGGCTGGCTTACCGATATGCTGCTGCGGCATACCGGCAACATTCGGCGCGCGCGGCGTTTGGTAGGCATTGGCGGCTTTTTGATTGCTGCGGCGGCGGTCATCCCCGCCACACTCACCGCCAATCCCAAGCTGTGCGTGGCGCTCAGTTGCCTGGCCTTCGGCGGCCTGGAATTGACCGTCGGCGTCTCCTGGGCCATTCCGCTCGATATCGCGGGCGATTTCGCGGGTTCCGCGGCCGCGCTGATGAACATGGTCGGCAACATCGGAGGCGCGATCACCCCCACCTTGGTAGCCTACCTGGCAATGCGGTATGGTTGGAATGTACCCTTTATGACCGGCTCAGCGCTGTGTCTGGTGGGTGCCGCGATCTATGGCAAGATCGACGCGAGTAAGCGTATTTTTCCGGCGTGAGGTCAGTATATGAAGATCAACCCAAATAAATGCGTGGCGTGTGGCAACTGCACTTATGTCTGCCCGATGGGAGCGATTTATATCGACCCCCAGATTCACCGAGCCACCATCAATCGCGATGAGTGCGTGGAGTGCTATTCCTGCTACAACGGCTTGAGCCAGGAGCATTTGAATCCGACTTTCGTGCGCACCGTCCGCAAGGTTTTCCAAAAAATGCGGCTGCGCTTCGATCCCGAGCCTGACGTCTGCCCCACGGCCGCGTTCGAGCCGGATGAATTGGCTTGGCCGCGGGTAGTGCGGCGCGCCTTCTCCGATCCGCGCGTGCCCCACGAATCCACGGGCGTGCATGGCCGGGGCACCGAAGAAGTCAAGACCAACGACATCAGCGGGCGCGTGCTGGTAGGCGAGGTCGGGTTCACCATCGAGTTCGGACGGCCGGGGCTCGGCGCTCGCTTCAGGGACATCCAGAAAATGTGCTGGGCGCTTGCGAAAGCCGGCGTTTCCTTCGAAAAGAAAAATCCGGTTACCTCGTTGATGAGCGACGTGTCGACCGGTACAATCCGCGAAGATATTCTCGACGAGAAAGTTCTTTCGGCCATCGTGGAGATCAAAACCAAAGCCGAGCGCACCGAAGAGATCATCCGCCTGGTGTGGGATGTCGAAAAGCAGATCGATACCGTAGTGGCCCTGGGCGTCGGCACGCGTTGCGATGAAAATGGCGACGATAACGTGATCGCCCCTATCTTGGAAAAGCTCGGTTACAACCTGGAGCGGGCCAAGACTAATATCGGCTTGGGCAGAATCACCAACCAATCCACGCCGCAGCCGGCCCAGGAGACCGTTGGAGTGGGGAAGTAAAGGAGCGCCATGACCAACACATTGCATCGATTCGGACCGGCCGAGAGTTTTCAGGACGACTACATCGTTTTCGCCATCGCCAGTAAAGGCAAGAACGACGAAGGCGTTCTCCCCAAGCTGCGAAAGTTCCTGGAAATGGCGGTCCCGTTTAAGCCCGTCAACCTCGGTGATGCGATCCATGGGGGAGCGCTACGGCCCAGCCGCCATATGAATCCGGCCTCGCACTGGAATCGCGATGTCAGGCCCGATTTTCAAGCCGTCATCAACGGTCTCGACACACCCTGCACAGTGGCCGCCGTCTTCGACAATCGCGTGGCGGCCGAGGATTTCGTCAAGGCTGTTAAGGAAGCCGACCTGGGCGTAAGCGTCAACATCTCTACCTCCGTCGATGGCGCCGAGCAGTGCTGTTACGCCGCCGGCATTCCGCGCCACAGCGTCGGTTATTCGCTCGGCTTCGAAGGCAAGATCGAGAAGCTTCCGGATTCCAACGTGATGATGTTGTCCACCATGTGCGGCCATGGCATGGTCAGCCATTCGCTCGCCAAGAAAATGATCGACTGGGTGAAGGAAGGCCGGCGAACCCCTGAACAGGCCGCCAGCTATCTCACGCGCTTTTGTTCCTGTGGTATTTTCAATCCCCACCGGGCCACGCGGGCGCTGGAGCAAGCGGTTCGCGGTATGAACGCTGCCGAGTAACCTTGCGCTAATGCGCGAAGTCCCGGATCTTCGCCACTGCCGTTGCGTCCAGTTTTTGCAGCATCGCCACTAACAGCTCCACCATCTGATCGAAATCGCGCCGGTTCATGATGCCATTGTGCGAGTGCGTATAGCGCACCGGCACCACCAGGTTGACGGTCGGAACGCCGCCCAGGCTTTTCTGAATCTCGGCCGAATCGTCGCCGTAACCTTGCACCAGATCGGACTGAAGCGGCAGGTTCTTTGCAGCCGCGGTCTGTCTGACGAACTGAACGAAGCTGCGATTTGGTAAAGCTGACGAGTCGTACAGAAAAATCCCAGGCCCCGCTCCCAGTTTCACCTGCGTCTCTTCAGCGTGGCCCGGGAAGACATCGCCCGTGATGCCGCCCTCCAGCGCGATCCCGACTTCCGGCTTGATCACCTCGACTGCGGTGTGGGCGCCGCGCAGCCCTATCTCTTCTTGTGTCGTAATCGCCCAGAAAATTTGATTGGGATGCGGCACCGACGCCAGACGCCGCATCGCCTCCACCGCCACGCCGCAGCCCACTCGGTCGTCCCACCCTTTACCTAAGTAATTGTCGCTGCCGTTCAACACCGTAAATGGCGAATCCGGCACCACCGGATCGCCCGGCGAAACTCCCATCGCCAGAACTTCGGCTTCGTCTTTCGCGCCTACATCCAGGAACAGGCTGTCGCGAGGATAGACGCGCGTCCGTTCTTCCGGCGGCACCACGTGGATATCGCGAATGCCGGTCACCGCGCGAACCGGACCCTTCGAGCCGACAATGATCCAGCGCTGATCGACCAAAGCCTGATCCAGCCACCCGCCCAGCATCTGCATCGTCAGCAGACCCTTGGGACTAATGCGGCGGATCATCCCACCCAGCTCGTCCATATGGGCGTCGACCATGATGCGCGGCCCTTGCGACCCCTGCTTGGCGATGATTGAGCCGAGACCGTCGAACTGGATCGAGTCGGCGTGGGGCTTGATGAGTTCGAGCATGATCCGGCGGATCGGCTCTTCAAAACCGGAAGGGCCGGGAGCGTCTGCAAGTTTCTGCAGAAGCTGAACCGTGCGGTCTTGCGCTAAACCGGGCCAGGCGAAACCAAGAACCGCCAACCAGAAACGGGCGAACCCAATTTGCATGATCTTAGTCGCCGACCACCGCCGCCGTGATCCGCTGCACCATGCCGTCCATAGCCCCGCCGCCCTTGTGCCAGTGCCACACGAACACGATGTCGTGCGCGGGGTCGATCCAGACGATGTTCCCGCCGTTGCCGATCGCGGCGAAGCTCGACGGCGGTCCGCTGGGCCACTGCTTCTGTTTCGTGTTCAGCCACCAAAGGTAGCCGTAATCGGGACCATGCTCGCTCGGAGTGACGGCTTCGTCCAGCCATTTCGCGGAGACAATCTGCTGGCTGCCCCACTTTCCATGATTGAGGATCAGCAGTCCGAAGCGCGCCAGGTCCTCGGAGTTGATCCACAGCCCGCCGCCCCAGCGCGTGCCGCCGCTGACCGACTCAATCGGCCGCCCATTGATCTCGACCGTAGATTTATCGCCGTAGCCGTGCCAGCCCCACTCCGATGACGCGCCGATCGGGTCCATGATGTTCTTCTTGAGAACCTCCGGCAGCCCCTCGCCGAACAAGCGCAGCAACGATAGCGAAAAGCGGTTGATGCGGACGTCGTTGTACTCGTAGTAGGAACCCGGCTCCTGAATCGCGCGCGGCTCGCGCTTGCCATTGCCGAACTGCTCCACTCCTACAAAATCCGCGTTCTTGCCCCACAGCACGCCTTCCCATTCGCTGGTCTGCTGCAGATGGTTTTTCCAGGTGATCTTGGCGTTATGCGGTGAGTCGTACCCGCCGTCGTGGATGTACTTCGCCACCGGATCGTTGACATCCTTGATGAGCCCTCGCGCTACCGCGATGCTGCAAACAGTCGAAATGAAGCTCTTGGCGACGCTGTACACCGGATCGTTGGTCTTCGTATCGCCGAACTCCGCGACGATGTAGCCGTGACGCAGGATGACGCCGTTGGTCGCCGCGCGCTGCTTTGGCAGCGGGCCGAGAACCGCGCCAAAGGTGCGAACTTGATCCTTGTCGAAGTCCCAGGTAGCCCCGTTAGCCTTGGCGAAATCGATGGCCTGCTGAAGTCTGGCGGGGTCCATTCCCAGTTCGGCGGGCGTCTTTTTCTGCCATTTGCCGGACGGCGGGAAATACGCTGGGGCGGCCTGGAGCGACAGCCCCAGGAGAGCCAGGATCAGGGGCGCTGCGAAGAACAAACGTCTGGATCGGTCCATAGTCGTTCAGTCTCGCATATTTTCCGGGCGCTGGTGTGTGTGATCCAGGCGGGTTACGATGTTGAAATGAGTTATCGAGTTCTCGCATCCTTGGCTTTACTGGCAGCGATTTTGGTAAATCCACTTCCTGGCCAGCCACGTACGCCGAAAGGCCATCCCGACTTCCAAGGTACCTGGACCAACGCCACATTGACGCCAATGGAGCGACCGGCCGAGTTCGCCGGGAAAGCCACGCTTTCGGACGAAGAGGCCCGCGCCTACGAGAAAAAGGACCTCGAAACGAACGATATCGATAAACCGGACGCACCGCTGCTGGCGCGCGCCGGGTCGGCTGAAACCGGCGGGTATAACAACCTGTTCATCGACCGGGGCTCGGAGCTGGCGCGTGTGGATGGCGTCAAGAGAACCTCGCTGATCATCGATCCGCCGGATGGGAAGGTCCCGCCGATCACCGAGCAGGCTCGCCAGGCGCGCGCACGCGGATTTTCCGACCGCTACGACAGCGTGGAGGATCGGCCACTGGCCGAGCGCTGCATCCTCGGCTTCGGCTCAACCTCCGGTCCGCCCATGCTTCCGGTGCTATACAACAGCAACTACCAGATCATCCAGACTCCCGACACTGTGATGATTCTGGTCGAGATGGTCCACGACATTCGCATCATCCGCATGAACGCCACGCATGTCGCGGCGAACGTTCGCCAGTGGCTGGGGGACTCGATTGGTCATTGGGAAGGCGACACGCTGGTGGTCGACACCACTAATTTCACGGCCAAGACCCGTTTCCGGGGAGCGTCCGAAAATCTGCACGTAATCGAGCGCTTCAAGCGCGTCAACGCGAATACGATTCTCTATCGGGCCACCATCGACGACCCGTCGACGTTTACCAAGCAGTGGACTATGGAATACCCGTTCCGGTCGGCAGCTGGTCCCGTTTTTGAATACGCCTGCCACGAAGGCAACTACGCGATGCCGGACATTCTCGGCGGCGCTCGTAAATCGGACGCCGAGGCGCCGAAGAAATAGCAGCGAACTCCCTTTTACCCCGGTACGCTGTGGTGGATACCGAAATCGTTAGCCAGAGCAGCGAAACGAGGGTCAGCCGTCCACAATCGCAACCGCCCCACAATGGCGGACGCCAACAGGTGAATGTCGATCCAACCAACTCCACGACCATGTAAGTCACGATCACGAACGAACGCTACGACGTCAAGGTGAGGAACGAAGCTGGCCTGATATATGCGTTCGTAGACCGTCAGCAGTTTGCGGCGGCCTCCTCGATCACCGATGAGAAGTTCCCCATAGACCAACTCATGCCCTGCTACCTCATCAACGCTGAGTAGCCTGTCTAATTCGGTGGCATAGGGCGCCCCGTTTGCAATGAACTTGATCCAGACTGAAGTATCCGCCAGGACCATCAGGCCACCT
>DATHOT010000123.1:0-21460 GCA_035484655.1 Bryobacteraceae bacterium
GCACGTAACGCGCATCGGACACATTCAGGACTGCATCGCTTACGGACCCGGTATCCTGGAACTGGCTCACCAACCCGATGAATACGTCGTGATTGAGGACCTGATCCAATCGGCCAAGGTGATGGCCCTTACGGCCACAAGCTTGCTGGGAACGAGATAATCGTAAGAGGAGGGGTTCATGAAACGCAGAGAACTCACCCAGGGGTTGGTGGCGATGCTGGCCTCGAGTACGAGCCGCACTCTGGGGGCAGCGGCAGACTCCGATCCGAACGAATGGCTGCCGCCCGGCAGCATTACGGACGTCCCGGGAATCAAGGTCGGCCATTTCACGCTGAAGACTCGCCCCACCGGGTGCACTGTGATTCTCTGCGAGGCGGGCGCGGTGGCGGGCGTGGACGTACGGGGATCGGCGCCGGGCACTCGCGAGACAGATCTTCTGAATCCCATCAACACCGTCCAGCAGATCCAGGCGGTGGTGCTATCAGGCGGCAGCGCCTACGGTCTAGACACGGCCAGCGGCGTGATGCGGTACCTCGAATCCAAGGGGAAAGGATTCAGCATTGCCGGGGGCGTGGTGCCGATTGTGCCCGCCGCCATTTTGATGGACCTCGGCTTCGGAGGCGATTTCAAGATTCGTCCCGACGCTGAAGCGGGCTTCCAGGCTTGCCTCGCAGCGACCAACAAGCCTGTGCCGCAGGGAAATGTGGGCGCCGGAGCAGGCGCGACCATCGGCAAAATGGCCGGCCCAAAGTTCTCCATGAAGGGCGGGATCGGTTCGGCCAGCATCAAGGTTGGGAACACAGGAGTAGTGGTGGGCGCGATTGTCGCGGTGAATGCGGTAGGCGACATCTGGAATCCCAAGACCGGCAAGATTATCGCCGGAGCGCGATCCGAGGATGGTAAAGGCTTCCGGGATACGATGGCCGAAGTGATGAAGGGCAATCGGGTGCTCGTGCAGCCTGGGGCCAATACAACGATCGGACTGGTGGCGACGAACGTCGCGATGGAGAAGGTGCAGATCACCAAAGTCGCGCAAATGGCGCACGACGGCTATGCCCGAGCGATCAATCCTGCGCACACGCTAGGCGACGGCGATACGATCTTCGCGCTGGCCACGGGGACGCTCGACGCGAAAGCCAACCATGGATTGATCGGCGCCCTGGCAGCCGAGGCGATGGCACAAGCGATCGTGCGCGCGGTTACGCAGGCGGAGACTATCGCGGGAGTGCCGGGGCTGCGCGATTGGAACCACCGCTGAGATTTCTAAAGACCTAACTCCGCCACCGTACGCCCACGTCGAGCGACTTCTTGGCGTATTCCAAGCTGCGCTCCAGATCCACCCGCTGCTGCTCGCGCAACGCCGCCTTGAACTCGGGCAGCGGGTCCGTCACGCCGTCCTCCACCACCATGAAGCCGGTAAATGAGTGGCCGCTCTTGGCCAAGGCCACAAATCGAGCGAACTCGGATGCGTCGGCCTTCGGAAACTCTTTCCAGAAACCGGCGTCGAGATAGGGCAGCGTCCGGGGTGGCCGGCCGGTAATGACCTCGAGCTGCATGCTCGCGTGGGGGCAAAGCTCCCGGTAACGCGCCACGAACTTATGGAAGTCGATGCTGCCGTCGCCTAAGGCGACCCACTGAGCCGCGGCGCCGCGCGGGACCTCATAGACAGCGGAGTCGCGGATGTGAGTGGTAACAACGTAAGGCGCCAGAGTTTCCAGCGACACCATGGGATCTTCCACCACCCACATCGGATTGCCGGTATCGAGACACGAGCCCAAGTAGTCCTTGCCGGCCTCCTCGATCATGGTCCGGACTTCGCGCGCCTGCGTGTCGCCGGAATGATTTTCGATGGCGATCTTTACGCCCAGGTCCTGCGCCTCCGGTCGAACCGAGCGCAACACTGCGATAGTGCTTTCCATACAGGCTTCGATCCCGTATTTTCCGAGCCGGTCCGCTTCCTGACCGAGGAAACAGCGCATCGAGGTAGCGCCAATGGCCTTGGCAACTCGGAGCCCTCTCAGGATATTTTCCTTCGGGTCGCCGTTCTTGGCGTTCCAACTGGTGGATAACGGGCAGATGCATCCCATGCCGCCATCGAGGGCGATCCCTACCTTGGCCGCGTGGTCCTTCACTTGCGCCAGATGCGCCGGATCGAGGCTCTCGTAATCATCCAGGCTCGAGATCTGGATGGTATCGAGTTTCAGGCTGGCCGCGTAGTCGATGAGTTGGAGCGCCTTCCATTGAAAAGCGCGGACCGAGTAGGTGTCGAAACCCAGACGGATCGGAACCGCCGGCTGATCGTCGGCGGCGGAAGCTGCCTTAGCGGTAGCGAGTCCGGCCGCTGCCTGGAGGAAGGTTCGTCGGCGCATGTCCGAATGTTAACGCACGACGGCGGATAGCGGGAAGGCCAATAAAAATGGCCCCGATCTCTCGGGGCCGTTGCATGAACCCTAATTAGACTGCTGCCCTCTCGGGGCGCCAACGCTACTTTTTCTTCTTGGCGGGCGCTTTCTTCTTCGCAGTCTTTGCTTTCTTTGTTGCGTTCTTCATCGATTGATTCTCCCTAACATCAGATTTGCGATCTAAGATCGCAGTGTGATTCATATATAAGGTTCTTTGGACCGAAAGTCAAGAAAAAAATGCACATCGACTCCCGCGACCCGAGCCCGGCGGTCCCCTTCGGCGCTCCAAAACCATTTCAACAGTGAATTGTTCGACGCAAAAAAACGCCAAAACGACCTGATTCTGTTCTTGCCCGCGGAGCGAAGCCGCGCTACGATCGGAGCTAGTGATCCCCCGAGCCGCTACCTCAGCTCTGGCCTTGCCTCTGGCGATTCTGGTGATGTCCGGATGCTCGAGAAAGCATCGCGCGACCGCAGCGACCGCTCCGCCGCCCCAGATTCGTTCCGAAGAAACCGGCTTGGCAAGCTGGTACGGGCATCCTTATCACGGCCGCGCCGCCTCCAACGGCGAGATTTACGATATGGAAAAACTCACCGCCGCGCATCGCACGCTTCCGTTCGGAACCTGGGTGCATGTCACCAACCTCGCCAACAATAAATCGGTGGACGTTCGTATCATCGACCGCGGCCCCTTCGTGAATGGCAGGGTCATCGATCTTTCGCACGCGGCCGCCCAGGCGATCGACCTGATTGGTCCAGGTGTCGCGGAGGTTCGTCTGGATATTATGTCGGCGCCACAGACTATCGCAGCCGACAATTGGTATGCGGTTCAAGCCGGCGCATTCCGGGATAAGGACCGCGCTGAACGCCTTAGAGTAAGGATGGAGCGCGAGTACGGATCCGCGCGCCTGGTCATGCGCGCCGGTAGTCCATCATTGTGGAGAGTACTGGTGGGAAGGGAAAGCACGGAAGACGCCGCGGGTATGCTGGCCGAGCGTGTGCGCGCGGAGGTCGGCCCGGCGTTTGTTGTTCGGCTCGATGAGTCACCGGGTTCCATGGCGGCCGGGACTTCCGCAACGCAGTAAGAACAGCGGTAGTAGTACGATCTCTCGGTATCCCTAAGATTTTCCAGAGGGTACTACGGCACTACCCCCAAAGTAGGTAGTGTTCTTACCACAATTTTTACCCGAATTTAATGCGTTAGGGTGTTGCTGAAATCCTAAAGTCTCTGTAGAGTTTATGTTGGGTCGAGGCACTACCATCCTCTAAGGGAGAATAGCAAGACATACGAAAATGGTTGGTCACGCTGAAGCAACGCACCATGTTTTGATCGGCCAGTCACCGCGCATCCGGAACGTCCTGCGGATGGTCGAGAAACTTGGACGCTGCCGCTGGCCCGTTCTGCTTTTGGGTGAGACCGGTACCGGCAAAGAGGTAGTTGCGCGATCCATCCATGGCATCAACCCGGTAGGGCCATTTGTAACGATCGACTGCTCGTCGTTGGTCGGCCCCCTGATGGAGAGCGAGCTTTTCGGTCACGTCAAGGGCGCGTTCACCGGAGCGGTCGGCCAAAAGACCGGGCTGATCGAAGCGGCCAACGGAGGCACGGCGTTTTTTGATGAGATCGGCGAGCTTCCGCTAGACTTGCAGGCCAAGCTACTGCGTGTATTACAGGAAAAGGAATTTCGGCCGGTCGGATCCTTGATGCATCACCGCTCGGACTTTCGCGTCCTGGCCGCCACTAACCGCGATCTGGCCAAGGAAGTGGAAAAAGGGACCTTCCGGCGGGACCTCTTCTATCGGCTGAATGTGGTGAACCTTCGGATCGCGCCGCTACGCGACCGTAAAGAGGATATCCCCGGGCTGATCTCGCATTTTCTAAGCCGCTACGGCAAAGGCCACACCCTTACACAGGAAACGCTGGAGGCCATGCTCTCCTACGATTGGCCAGGTAACGTGCGCGAGCTGGAAAACTGCATCCAGCACATGGTCGCCATAAACTCCGGACCGTTGGTGCATGTGGGCGAGCTGCCCTCGATGTTGCAGAATCACCTACTTGCTAAGAAGACGCAGTTTATGTCAGTCGCCGTCGGATCTCATGCTCTCGCTAAGCCTCCCGGGGAGGCAGCGTCGCATGAACACCGCTCGGCCGAGCTGGGCCGTCCGCCCATCGTTCCGCTCACCCAAATGGAACGGCAAGCTATTATGGAAGCCCTGGAATACACCAAGGGCGATCGCGCCATCGCGGCGAATCTTCTGGGGATCGGCCGGACCACGCTGTACAGGAAGCTAAAAGAATACCAACTGGCAGTTTGAGACAAACCGCACTCCCACACCACTAAGCGGTGTGACCGACCCCAAAACCCTGAAGCTTCTGCTGGTGGAAGACGACCTCGAGGACGAACACCTTCTTTGCGAGGCGCTCCTCGAGATCGAAGAGAACCGGCAATGGTGTAACTGGCGCACTTCCAGTGTTGTTCACGTGGAACAACTGGCGGATGCCTTGGACTGCCTGCGCAGCGACTGGTTTGACGTGGTCCTGCTCAATCTGAGCCTGCCCGACAGCCCGGCTCTGCTCGATTCGTTTTTGGAGGCAAACGCCTATTCGCACGGCACGCCAATCGTCGTCCTGGCAGACGAGGAAGATGAAAATCTAGCCAATCGCCTGATTCGCGAGGGTGCGCAGGACGTGGTGCTGAAATCTGAGCTGGAGTGCAGTTCGCTGGCCCACTCCCTGCGATACGCCGTCGAGCGCCAGCGCCACACCACCAATCTTCGATCGTCGCCCTTCGTGGATGAGTTGACGGGGACCCTTACGCGACAGGGGTTTCTAACGATCGCCGATCATTATGTCCAGCTCTCGCGCCATACCCGGAAAACGTTGCTCATGGCCTCTGTCGATATCGTCGGCGTCCCGAAAAAGTCGCAGGATGACCGTGAGGCTCGCGAACTTCTCCTCATTCGAGCCGCCGAAGCTTTACGGCGTGTCTTTGAGGCGCCTTCTCTTCTCGGGCGGGTGAACACCTGCCGCTTTGGAGTGATCGCGGTCGGATTGACTGGGACCACCGTGGAGGCTCTGCTCAATCGCGTGGCAGCCGGCATCGAAGACGCTGCCGCGAGCGGTGGCCGCGCCACGGCGACGGTCCGTTATTCGGTCGCAGAACTTCATTTCGATAGCAGTCCCGCGGAACTGCTGGGCGAGGATGGCGACGATTTCGCCGCGCGGACGCATCGCCAACTAAAAACGGTTATGCTGGCAGATTGAAAATCGCGCTGGATGCGACCTATAGCCTGGACCCGAATCTGTCGGGAGTGGGCGTTTACTCGCGCCAGATATTACATGGCTTGGCAACCGCGCATCCGGAAGCGGGTTACCTGTTCAGCTATCGGCCGCATCGCTACCTTCGCTCTTTTTCCACCCGCCTTCCCTCCGGCTGCCACCGTAGGTTGCTGTGGAAGGATTGGCCCGCGTCGGCCGATCTGTTTCACGGCCTGAACCAGCGCATTCATTCCACTCGTTACAGGCGCACGGTCTCGACCTTCCACGACCTGTTCGTTATGACCGGCGAATACTCGACATCGGAGTTCCGTCAAAGATTTTCGGCGCAGGCCCGCACCGCCGCCGAGCGTTCCGATCTGATCATCACGGTTTCGCGTTTCACCGCCGGTCAGGTGGAAGCGCTGCTTCATCTAGACCCGGCGAGAATTCGCGTGATCCCGCATGGAGCCAGGCGTGTTTCCCCGGATGGCACGAGGCCGACGCGCGAGCCGATGATCCTGTTCGTAGGAGCGATTCAGCGCCGCAAAAACGTCGCTCGTCTGGTGCAGGCCTTCGAACAAGCGGGCTCCGCCGGATGGACGCTGGTCCTGGCCGGATCCACCGGTTTCGGCGCCGAAGAAGCGCTTCAACGAATCGAAACCAGTCCGCGCAAGAACGATATCCGCGTGCTCGGCTATGTCTCCGACGCGGCTTTGGAAGACTTGTACTGGCGAGCTTCCATCTTTGCTTTTCCATCTCTCGACGAAGGCTTTGGCATGCCGGTTCTGGATGCGATGGCGCACGGCTTGCCGGTACTGACCTCGAACGTTTCGGCGCTTCCGGAAGTGTCCGGTGATGCTGCCTGGCTGGTCGATCCGGCCGATACGGCGTCCATTGCCGAAGCGCTGAGCCATCTTATTGAAGACGAAGCACTGAGACGACGCTTGGCGCTACAGGGAACGGCACGCAGCGCGGGCTTTACTTGGGAGAAAGCGGTTGAGGAAACCTGGAAGGTCTACCAGGAACTGGTGCGCTAGCTGGCTTTTTGGCCCACTTTTGGCCTAACTTTTTTCTTCGTCGATCGCGATTTTCAGAGCTTTTAAGAACTTTTGATCCTGCGAGGTCAGTTTGATCTTGCCAGTAGACTCAAACTTGCGCTTGGGAGGCGTTTCTGAATCAGTTTCCAGCTCGCCTTCTTCATTTTCGTATTCGCCATTTTCATCGCGCTTATTGAATCCGATGGTGGCTTCGAGCACCAGGAAGACGTCGTATCCGGCACGCTTGATCTCACCGATTGCAGCCGCAATGCGATCCGAATCAGACAACGACTCGTTGATTGCGTTGCCCAATTCCTGCATCAGCTCCTTCAGTTTTTCTTCCACGCGTTGCCCCTTTCTTGGCGGGCCACTACAAGCATATCACTACCTTGTGGATGTTTCGAAGGCGAGCACAGTTTCATCCAAATTGTTAGTGTCCCAGGCTTCAGATTCTGCTCTCTCTTTTATAGTATCGGCTCAATCCTTCCTTCTCGTTAGCGCCCTAGTACGCCGCCTTCGCTACACTGATAGTACCAGCATGTTTGCGAAGGCTAAAAGTTTGATAGGCCATGTGCTGCCCGGGGTCATTCGGCCCATCCATATCCTGTGGAATCAGGTAATTGGATTCTTCTTTCTGGTTCTAGCCGCGCTCCCTGTTCGGTCGATCATCCGCGACTGGGGCAAAGATGATGGTGGCCCCCGCCTTGCACTGGAGATTCCCTTCGCAGTACTCATGGCTGGCTTCGGTATACATTCCTTCTTGCGCGCGCGGAAGATCTCCAAATCATGAGTGACAACCACGAGCGGCCGGGCGAGTATCCCTACACTCGTGGCATCTATCCGGACATGTACCGGGGCCGGCTCTGGACCATGCGGCAATACGCCGGGTTCGGCACTGCTGAGGAGAGTAACCGCCGCTATCGCTATCTGCTGTCACAGGGCATCACCGGTCTTTCGGTAGCTTTCGACCTGCCCACTCAGATGGGCATGGACTCCGATCACCCACTCGCAGCCGGCGAGGTGGGACGGGTGGGAGTCGCGATCTGCTCGCTGGCGGATATGCAGCGCCTGTTCGATGGCATTCGCCTGGCGGACATCACCACGTCGATGACCATCAACTCCACGGCGTCGATTCTGTTGAGCCTGTACGTGCTGGTGGCCAAGAGCCAGGGCGCCGACTTGCGCAAGATCTCCGGCACGATCCAGAACGACATCCTCAAGGAATACATCGCTCGCGGCACCTACATTTATCCACCGCGCCCAGCCATGCGTATCATCACGGATCTTTTTGCATGGGCCGCTTGCGAAGTGCCGGAATGGAACACCATCTCGATCAGCGGCTATCACATTCGCGAGGCCGGTTCCACAGCGGTTCAGGAAGTGGCCTTCACACTCGCCAACGCCATCGCTTACATCGACGCGGCGCTGGCGGCGGGACTTCAAATCGACTCCTTCGCGCCGCGGCTATCGTTCTTCTTCAATTCGCACAACAATTTTCTCGAGGAAATCGCCAAGTTTCGCGCCGCGCGCCGGCTTTATGCCACCATCATGCGCGACCGGTTCGGCGCCCGGAATCCCCGGTCCATGATGATGCGTTTTCATGTGCAAACCGGAGGTTCAACGCTCACTGCCCAGCAGCCCGATGTTAACGTGGTCCGCGTATCGATGCAGGCGCTGGCAGCGGTGCTCGGAGGTGCGCAATCGCTGCACACCAACTCCAAGGATGAAGCGCTCGGTTTGCCCACCGAGGAATCGGCGCGGCTGGCCCTTCGAACTCAACAGATCATCGCGAACGAGAGCGGCGTAACGAACACCGCTGATCCTTTTGGGGGTAGCCACCATATCGAAGAGCTCACCGATAAAATCGAGCAGGGCGCACGCGAGTACATCGACCGCATCGATGCCATGGGTGGAACGCTGGTGGCCATCGAGAAGAGCTACATTCAGAACGAAATCCAGAACGCGGCCTACCAGTATCAGCAAGCGGTGGAGCGCGGCGACGCCGTGGTGGTGGGCGTAAACCGGTTCAAGCAGGACGCGGCCGAGCCACTTAGCAACTTTCGTCTCGACCCCGGACTCGAGCAGCAGCAGATTGAGCGAGTGCGCCAGATGCGGGCGTCGCGCAGCGCCGAGGTCGTCGAGGAAAGGCTGCAAGGTTTGGAGCAAGCCGCGCGCGGAAGCGAGAATCTGATGCCGCACATACTCGGTTGCGCGGAAGCCCACGCCACGGTGGGCGAAATCTCCGATCGCCTGCGCGCTGTGTTCGGTGAATATCAGGAGCGTTCACGCCCGTAACAAACGCCTGATGCCGGCAACCGGCCCCTAGCCAAGTACTGCTGACAGGCTTCCTCCGTGGCGAACTGCGCTTGGAACTCGCGGAGGCTCTTGGGGAACGGCGGCCTTGGCACGGCCCCACACTACCGTTGGGGCTTGCTGAGACAACCGGATAAGCAGGAGTCATCTAGTCAAACCCACTGATGCACCCAGCCCAACGGCGACGATCCAGCCAAGCGGTCCCATCACCAACATGCCCAGCGGGCTCGCCCTAAAATGGCGAAGTCGGCCGGCTAGGGTGACTGCTGGACGCTAACGAGCAAGAATTTCGCTATAGGCCACACGAAAGCCGAGGTACTGGAACAACCAAGGCACACGATTCTTTAGCTCTTCCTTCAAGGGTCCACCATTGTCCTGGCTCTCTATCAGCCTGGCGCCCGATCCTGGAGCGGCTCACTTGACCGGGATAAATCTCTGCACCCGCTCTCCGGCGAACACTTCACCGGTGTAGATGATGCCCTTGGAGTCGACCGCGATCATGTGCAGCCCGAAGAACTGGCCGCCGTTTTCACCCATGCTGCCCATCTGGCCCAACACCTTCCCGTCTTCGCGATTGAGGAACCAGATGTGGTTATTCGTGAGATCGGAAATATACAAGAGCCGCTGCTGCTTGTCCGGCGAAAACATCACGCCTCCGGTAGCACCGCCCACGCCCGTCATTGGAGCCAGGATGAATTCCTTGATGAACTTGCCTTGCGTCGTCGTGACTTGGATGCGGTTCGCCATCCTGTCTGCGGCGTAAACCGATCCATCGTGCGAAATATTCAGCGTGAGGTGGCCCCGGAACTCCTTGGGCATCGGACCGCCGGGAGTATAGGCGCGGTCTGCGTCACTGGCGCTCATTTCCGACAGCGTGTGTCCATAGGCGCCCCAGCCGTGCTTGAACTTGAACGTGTCCATATCAAATACCATCACGCGCCCGCCCAGGTAATTGTCGGCGGCGTAAAGTTCGTGGGCCGGTTCATCGAGGCGTATCTCTTCGATTCCTCCCACGATCATCGGCGTGGTCGGTGGATACTTGGCGCGGAAGGCCGCCATTTCCGCCTCGCGGGCGGCTCTAGTAGAAGGATCAGGTTGACCGCGGCCGCCGGGGAGAAATCCCACGACTGGCCCTCTGCTGCCGTGACCCGGAGTGCGGTTTCCTAGAGGAGCAGCATCACCTCCGCCGCCCGGTGGCCGGTCGGGCGTGCGAGGCACTTCGGCGATCATTTTGCCGGTCTTCGGATCGTATTTGCGAACGGTGTCCTGTCCCAGGTAGGTGAATCCTTTACTGTCCACAGCCATCCCGTGCCCTTGCGGAGCGTCGAAGGAACCGATGACGTTGCCGTTCTTATCGATGTGAATCATCGAGGGAGGCCGGACGCAGCAATCGGCAATGGGAGGATTCAACTCCGCCTCAAGCTCGATATCTGTCAAATCGTTGGGGCGATCGTATACCCAAACGTTGTCGTCTTTATCGACGGCCAACCCGGTGACGCCTCCCATCTTCCACTTGTTCGGCAGAGGCTTCGGCCAATCCGGATCGAATCTGAATTTTGGCGCGGCTGGCTCCTGCGCTGCGATCGACACACACCAGACCAACAAGCCGACCCCTGCCACGCCGACGAATGCCCGCCTCCCCACGCTCCTATCGCTATTCATGAGCCCCCTAAATTCATAGATTATACGCCAGGGCTACTGTCCACCGGCTATCACACAAACCGCCACTGCCGTTTCGCGCACCACCGCGCCGCCCGCCTGTAACTTCGTTAATCTTACGCCGTTCGTCGCGCTCGGCGGGATTTGAAAACTCACGGGCATACGCCGCCATCCGAACCGACGGCTCGCCGGCGGAATGAAATCGGAATTCGCATGGCGCTGGGCGCCCAGCAGTCCCGCGTGCTGCGGATGGTGCGTGGCGAGGTCGCGATTTTGATCGGTATCGGCCTCGCGGTTGGATTCGGCGCGGCGCTGGCAACCACGCGGCTGATCGCTAGCTTCCTTTATGGTCTGCAACCGGATGATCCGTGGACGCTCGGTTTAGCAGCCGTTGCAATAGCAGGAGTGGCCTTGATGGCGGGATATTTGCCCGCGCGAAGGGCGTCGAAGCTCGATTCGATGTCCGCCCTGCGCGAAGAATGAATCAGTTGTCCGTCGGCTTCTGCTCGACGTGATCGATCACCAGTACCGGCATCGGATGCTTTTGCAATTCCAGCTTAAGCCCCAGATCCCTTTCAACGGCTTCGAAAAATGTGAGGCCGCCGGTCGGGTCCGTCGCTGTAGTTATCGCGATCGATGGTTGGGCCGTGTCTCCCCCCCGACCCCCGACGTTTTGGAACGCACCGCGCCCGGTCCAACTCAGGACGAAATTCCAGCCGCCTTGAAGTCCCGTCGAATCGATCACCGGATGATCGATATAGCCTGGCGCTATCATCCGCATCTTTGCGGCCAGTTGCTCCATGGTCGTGTTCTGGCACACGTACGCGATCGTGAGCGCTGGATTACCTGCGATCGCTCCGGGACTAGGTTTGCACGTCGCACGCTCAGACTCGTCCGCTTTCTTGAGCTTTGTTTTGCCTTTCGGCGCTACCAACGCATACACATTCGCGGGCTGAGTTTCAGTGTGGGTCGCCAGCTTGAAGCGATCGGCTAAGAGCGCCCGCATCATCAGGCGCAGTGAATCGATATCTACCGGGGAAGCCAACTGCGGTCCGCTGCTGGACGCCTCCGCTACTAGATCGAAACGGTCCGAATCCAGCCATTTCGGCTCGCCCACAAGCGAGTCGCCATTGCTGACATCCCACGCAAATGTGATCAGCACTTTCAGGGTGATCCCTTCGAAATCAACCCGGCCGCCGGGCTGAATTCTCATCATCCGCGCATTTGAACCCAGCTTGCTCGGCTTGATCACTGCCACCTCAAACTCCGTAGGTGCGACGGAGCCAGGCAGGCTCTTTGTCACTCCAGGCAAATTGTCCGTGGGCTTCCGGTTCACCTGGTCAACTCCGATGACAGGCGTCGGGACGGTTTGAAGTTCCAGCTTGAGCCCCAGTTTATCGACCGCGTCGAAGATGCTGACACCCGCGGCCCCGGCTGCAGCAAGCAGACCCCGAGCGGTCCACTTGATATCGAAATCCCACGATCCTTTGAGCCCGGTCATGTCCACCACCAGGTGGTCCAGATAGCCGTTGGCCATTTGGCGCACCGTGGTCGCAAATGCCGCCATGGTCAGGTTGTGGCACGAAATTGTTTGAATGGGCACCACACCAGGTGTGAAAGTCTGTGGCTGGCCCTTGCATCCGATCTCGCCCGTGCCGTCCGTCTCCTTCAATTGCAGCTTGCGCTTCCCCAGCGTCAGCGCATAAATGGGCAGCGGCCTGCTGTCGTTGTGGATTACAAGCTGGAAGCGGTCTGCCAGCAGCGACTGAAGCATCGTCCTAAGTTTTTCCGGCGGCGACGAAAGCGGGGCCTTCGCGATCACATCGTACCGGTCCGATTCCAGCCAGCTCGGCCCTCCAACTACGGTGTCCCCGTCAACGCTGTAGGCGGTCCTAATAAGATCCACCATCGTCGCGTTCTTCAGCTCGTACCGGTTGCCGCGCAGAACAGGGCCTCGCATAAATGGATTCGTGCCCGGGGCGCTCACATGAACATCGGCAGCTTCAAATGCGGGCGGTGTGTCGCTAGCCTGGCCGAATGCCGGCCCAGACAGAAGAGCGATTGAGAAGATGCACGCCAATGCTCGTGCCATATCGGCTAACCTCTTTATTGCACCGCCATCGTGATTAATTGGCCCACTTGGCTGGCGTAACCTGCAGCATAAATAATGATGGGGATGGCGGTCCCCACAGGCGCATTCTGCGGTACCTCGACATTCACCTGCGTAGCTCCCGCAATCAGACCCGCCGCTTGACCGGCGAATGTGACTTTGGCAACCACCGAGCCGATAGTAACGCCGATGCCCGCCACCGGCATTGGGAACGGAGGACTCAGCGGACCGATTGAGCCGTCCGGGATCGCTGGATTGAGTGCCCCTGTGCCCGTCATAAACACCGAGACGATGGAACCCCGCGCCGCCGGATTCGAGGACGAGTTCACGGTAGAATCCTGGTTCAGGATAGCTGCTTGTCCGCGCCCGCTTCCGTTCACAGTGAAGATCCCCGGCGCCGCGACTACCACCGGCAGCTTAACCGGCCCCAGCGTCTGCGTGCCGGATTGCACGGTAACAGGGATCGTCAAGCCCGGGCTAACTCCGAACGGAACCACGGCATTGATCTGGCAGTTGGATGCATAGAGGACCGTCGCGGGGAATTGGCCGAAGTTCACTGCTGGCTTCGGTGATCCAAAATTGTAGCCGAATAAAGTAACAATCTCCCCGGGCGCAATCGCGCCTCTTCCCGACGCAAAAGCCGAAGCGTAGCCCGGAGCCATACTCGCCGCGTTTACCACCGAAACCAATGCAGATCCGGCGGGCTGTGAAAAGTCGACCTTCGCGGCAAACGCATCCGAATCGCCCCCGGCGTATTGAGTTTGAAAGGCATGCGGCGTCGAGAAAAACAAAAGTGTGTATGCGGTCCCCGCGGAATAGAGCCCGCCCTTGCCATCCAGCGCGAGATAGGCGCCCGGAATGGGCGACGTCGACACCAGCGTGGAACCAGTCGAGTTGATGACGATGACGGCGGGTTTCGGCGGCGCTGCGCAGGTGGGCTGAGTCTGGGAGGAAGAAGCCTGTGAGACCGCGCTCACATATGCCTGCCCGGTGGCATCCACGGCAATCGGCGTCGGGATCCCGTTCACCAGACCGGTAAATGTCGAGTAATCAAGATGCCCCGAGGCATCGAGTTTCGTAACAAACCCATTGCCGCTTAGACTAGGAATCTGGTTCGGATTGGAGCCGGTGTAGGTGGTCGAGAGCGCACCCGGCGTGGTCGGAAAGTCGCTCGATTGTGTGCCGCCCGCGACATACACCGCACCGGTTGCATCAACGGCCAGACCAAACGCTCCGTCCACTCCGCTGCCGCCCAGATACGTGGAATAGAGCAGATGGCTGCCGCTGGAATCGAGCTTCGCGACGAAGGCGTCGCCGAAGCGCAGCGGCCCCAGATCGATTTCGCCATGGAAGGTACGCGAGATCGCGCCCGCGGTGGTTGGGAAATTCGGCGAAACGGTTTCACCCGCTACCCATACATTCCCCGTGCCGTCGATGGCGATGGCATGTGCGTCGTCCGGACCCGAGCCGCCCAGGTAGGTGGTCCACGCGGTGCTTCCTGACGATGTGAGCTTGGTGATGAACGCGTTGTTACAAGGCCCGCTCTCGGTCGGATTTCCGCCGGGGCATGTTCCTCCCGCGTACTGTATTTGATACGCGCCAGGCGTTGTTGCGAGCCCCGGACCGGCGGCGCCCGCAACATAAATATTGCCCGCTGCGTCCACTGTCAGCGATTCCACCGAACCACCGATCGTCGTGGTGAAGAGAATGTTTTGGGCGGTGGGATCGAGCTTCACGACGCTAGAAACGAAACCCAGCGGATCGGACTTCTCGGCCGCCAGATACATGTTGCCGCTGGCGTCCAGCGCGAAGGCGGTGGCCCGCGACGCGGCCAGACAAACGGAGAAATCGATAGCCGTGCCGGACGGATTAAATTTAGTCACGAAGGCGCAGCCGTTGCTCGTAGTAGGTGTGCCCAGGCTGGTCGAGGTGACCGGGAAATCCGGCGATGAGGTCGTACCCGCAACGTAAGCGGCGCCGGTGGAATCCACCGCAATCCCGGCTGCGGTGTCGGTGTAGGTGCCGCCTAGATAAGTAATGTAATCAATGAGCGGCGCCGCTGCCTGAGCCACCCGCAGCGCGATGCCGCAAAGCAGCGCCATTCGCAGCCACATGAGTCAATTTTACAGCCGTCCAGTCCGGCCTCACAGCTTCAGCAACTTCACCAGGTTCCCGCCCAGCACCGCTTCCTTTTGCGCGTCGGGAATCTCGGCCTTGAGGATCGCGTCGATAGTGTCCGGCCAAACTAGCGGGATGTCCGTCCCGTACACCACTTGGGTCGGCCCCATTTCCGCCACCAGGTGCCGGACTCCCTCCGGCGAGAAGACCATCGAATCGGCCAGGATCTGGTCGTGCAGATACTCGCGCGGATGTTTCTTGTTCACGCACTTGGCATTCTGGCGCACGTCGCAAGCCACGTCTGTGCGTCCAAAGTAGGATGGCAGATAGCCGCCCCCGTGCGCGGCGCAGATTTTGAGGCCGGGGAAACGGTCCAACGTCCCATCGAAGATCAGGTGCGACAGGAAGAGGCCCGTCTCCAGTGGATTTCCGATGACGTTGCCAAGATCGCCGGCGCCCGCGAACGCATCCGTCTTGGCCACGTTCTCCGCATTGTTGGGATGCATGAATACGATCACTCCCAGCTCCTGCGCTTTGGCCCAGAACGGATCGTACTTGGGCGTCGACAGCGGCTCGCCTGCCACGTGGCCGCCGATCGCGACGCCGCGCATTCCCAAGTTCCTGACCGCATGCTCGGCCTGCTGCGCCGCCAAATCCGGGAATTGCAGTGCCGGCGAGGTGAACGCCACAAAGCGGTCTGAGTGCGCCTCACACCATTTCGATAGACCCTCGTCGTGCACCTGTACGATCTTCGTCGCCAGGTCGCGATCTGCTGCGTACCACCAGAAGGTATTGATATCCAGCGCCTGCACGTCGATGCCGCGCTTGTCCAGTTCCTGAATGCGGTCCGGTCCGAGCGCCCGCCCTCCGCCTCGCGCGAAACGCTCCAGCGGCGTACCCTTCACGACGTCCGCAACCTGGCTGATGGCGGCGTGCGCGTGCACGTCGACTACTTTCACGCGTTTCCCGCCGACGCGCACTTCCCGCCGGGTCACCGGAGCGCCAGCCTGCGGCGCTGGGGCTCCCCTCAGAAGCTCGCGGCCCGCAAGAAGCGTTCCGGCCGACACGCCCGCCACCGCCTTGATGAATTCTCTGCGATTCCGCATGCTCTGCTCCTTCTTAGCAAGTCTACCCTGAGTTCGCCTGAAAACCTTCATCTGGGATAAGGATGGCCGCGCAGCGTCGTGAAGGCCCGATAGATCTGTTCCGCGAGCACCACCCGCGCCAGCTCGTGCGGCAAAGTCAGCGGCGTAAGCGACAGTAACATCCCGCCGCGCGTCCGCCAATCTTCGGGCAAGCCATCCGCCCCGCCCACCAGAAAAACCAGATCTCGCGCGTCCCGCTCCGCGCCGCCGATCAGTTTCGCGAACCCACCCGACTCCATGCTCTTTCCGGCCGGGTCGAGCAGAATCTTGGCCGCCGAGGGATGTTTATCCCAGGGATCGAATCGCCCGGGCCGTATCTCGCGCATCTCGCATCGCCCGTACCGGCTGGATCGCCGGATGTATTCTTCCGCCATCTGATTCGCGCTCGTGTCGCGCGGTTTGCCGACATAATAAAGATAGATGCGCATCCGGAACCGTAACTCGATCTTATCGATCTCGATGGTGAAGCGGCACAGCCAAAGTTCTTTTTTCGCTAAGCTGAACTAGTGGCCGGCGCCGTTCAGTCCTTCCATCCCCGCGAGTTATTGATCCACACGCCCGACGGGAAAACGCGCGCGCTCATGCTGGACAACGACCGTTACACGCTCGGCCGGTCCAGCGCCAACGAGCTGTGTTATTCCGAAGACGCCGGGCTTTCCCGGCAGCACCTGGTCATCGAAAGAAGCGGCGACACCTGGTTGCTGCGGGACCTGAACAGCAAGAACGGCACCTTCGTCAACGGCGAGAGGATTACGTCGGCGCACACGCTCGGCCCGGACGATCGCATCACGGCTGGACACCTGGCGCTCGAATTCGCCGAGAAAGTTTCAACCGCGCCGGCCAACACCGTCATCTTCATCGAAGGCACGGCCCAGTCGGCGGTAGTCTCCACGACGGCGGCGACCAGCTTGCAAGGTTTGTTGAGCGAGGAGAGAAAAATCGAAGGCGGCCCGCAGATGCGCGCGTTGATCCGCGCCGGGCGCGAGCTGGCCGGCAATATGCCGCTCGCCGATCTCTTCAACCTGATCATGAACCTGTCCATCGACGCGGTAGGCGCGTCGCGCGGCGTTCTCATGACCGTGGAAGGCGACCAACTGGTAGTGCAAGCCGCCCGCGGAGAAGGATTCCGCATCAGCAGCATGGTCCGCGACCGCGTGATTAAAGAGAAGACGTCGCTGCTGGTTCGCGACGCCCGTCTGGACGAAGCTTTCGCCGGACGCCAGAGCATCGTGCAGCAGCAGATTCGCAGTATGCTGGCAGTGCCGCTGCAAACCGACGATCGCGTCATCGGGCTGATCTATCTGGACTCGCCGCACTTCGTGCACGAATTCACCAAGGATGACCTGAATCTTCTCACCGTGATGGCCAACGTGGCCGCCATCCGCATCGAGCACACCCGTCTGGCTGAGGTCGAGCAGGCCGAGCGCGTGCTCGCTCGCGATTTGCAGCAGGCAGCGGTGATCCAGCAAGGGCTGCTTCCTACCTGCGCTCCCGTGGTTCCGGGCGTCGATCTGGCTGGATACAACGCCGCATGCCGCACCGTCGGCGGCGATTATTACGACTTCATCAGCTATCCCGACGGCCGCGTCGCCATGCTGGTGGGCGATGTGGCTGGCAAGGGAATGCCGGCGGCGTTGCTCATGTCCAGCCTGCAAGCCCGTGTGCAGGTGCTCTTCGACGACCCCACCAATCTTGCGGCGCTGGTGACCCGGCTCAACCGGATCATAACGACGAACTGTCCCGCGAACCGTTTCATCAGCTTTTTCATCGCCGTTCTTGATCCGAAGACCAATGAGCTTGTGTACGTCAATGCGGGCCACAATCCACCCTTGCTGGTGCGCCACGATGGGAGCCTGCAAAAACTGGAAGGCACCGGTTTGATCCTCGGCATTCTGCCCATCGCCAAATACGAGCAACAAACCTGCCTGCTGGAACCGGGTGATGTCGTAGTTCTGTTCAGCGACGGCGTGACCGAAGCCACCCGGCCCGATGTCGACGAAGAGTTCGGCGAAGATCGGCTGGCCCAGGCGCTGGCGGATCTAAAAGATGAATCGGCCCACGCGATCATCGAAGCCATCAATCAGCGCGTCTTCGAGTTCACCAAAGGCGCCCCGCCGGCCGACGACATCACCCTGGTCGTCGCCAAGCGCCTGTAACTTCCTTCATGTCGCATTGGCCTGGTGCTGAACCTGTACTTGCCGACCCGCGCGACTGCGAGTAACATGAAGGTGATGTCAGATATGACAACATAGACTAGGATGATGACGCCGAGGACACGGCCTGTCTCATGGATCAGGGCGGTATTGAAGGAATTCGAGGATTCCCCGAAGGGGCCAGGGCGATTTGCCTCACGGCGCTGACGATCGCGGCCGAGGGTGGCTTCGGTGGTCTACGCCGTGCAGCTCGCCGATGAAATCTGGGTCGTGAACGCGTTCCAGAAGAAATCAACGCGCGGAATCAAGACGCCCAAGCGCGAGATTGATCTGATAAGGGAACGTCTGAAAACACTGAGGGAGGCATCGCGATGAGGGGCAGGTCGGGGACCTGCTCCACAACTCCAGGTCAATGACTTAGTTCTAAACGTGGCGCAGGTCTCCGACCTGCGAGAGACTTTTTCAGCAACCTCCTAGCTGTGAATACTAGGCGTCTCCCCGAATTCTACCGATAAGTCAACATCTCCCCATCCTCCAAATGCGGATGATTATTGAAGCTGCTCAGCGAAAACCTCTCCATTGAAAAAAGAAATTCCGTGTAGCTCGCGTTCCGCGACGTCCAGCTCAACTCCAGCGTCCGCTGTGGCGTCAGATCCAGTGCCTTCCGCACCGTAGCCGCGATCACCCCACCGGACGTGAACACCACCACGCGTCCATTTTTCAGTGCAGCTTCTCGCATCGTCGCGATACCCCGATCCACCCGATCGCAAAAGTTCCGCCAGCTTTCCACTTCAGGCGAATCCAGCTCCTCATCCACCCACATGCGAGTAATACGCTGGAACAGCTTGTCGTAGACTCGGAACGCAGCGCTCCGATCGCCCGCCTGCCGGAACTCGGCTTCGAGCGCGCGGATGTCCTCATGCCTCTCCATCAACCCCGGCAGGAACGTCCGCATCACTTCGATGCCCGGATATTCGTCGAGTTCGGCGAGAGTCACGGGCTCGGGCCACGGAGCGCCGGCCCGCCGGTAAACCTCAGCCACAATCTCGCCGGTGCGAAGGTGGCGGCATGCCGGTCCGTAGTAAACCTGGTCGAACGTGGCGCCCGTTTCCAGCCAGTACTCGCCCAGAATCCGAGCCTGCTGCTCGCCGCGCTCCGACAGTTTGTCGTAATTCGATTCGAGAAAAGACGCCTGCCCGTGCCGGACCAAAATAAGCAAAGCCATGCGGAAGCCAATAGAGTAACGTACATTCCCAACATCGCATTGCTATCATTTGAATAACCCTCAGTTTCAGTAGGAAATGATCACCGAGACCAAGCTTGTCCAGTTTGATTCGATTTCCCTCGACAGCGGCGCCACGCTGGCGCCCGTGGATGTCGCCTACGAAACCTACGGCACGCTGAACGATAACAAGAGCAATGCCATCCTGATTCTGCATGCGTTCTCCGGCGACGCGCATGCCGCGGGCGATGATAAAGAAACTGGAAGTCCCGGCTGGTGGGACAACATGATTGGCCCGGGCAAGGGTTTCGACACTCACAAGTACTTCGTGATTTCATCGAACGTCCTGAGCGGTTGCCGCGGCACCTCCGGCCCAGGTTCCATCAACCCCGAGAACGGCTGTCCGTACGCGATGTCGTTTCCCCCGGTCACCATTGCCGACATGGTTCGATTGCAGAAAATGCTGATCGATTACCTGGGCATCCAGCGGCTGCTGGCTGTTTCAGGTGGATCGATGGGCGCGATGCAGGCGCTGCAATGGGCCGTTGCGTACCCGGAGTCTGTAGCGGCCGCCATTCCCATAGCCGGCACTGCGCGGCACAGCCCGCAGCAGATCGCCTTCAACGAAGTGGGCCGCCAGGCGATCATGGCCGATCCGGATTGGAACGAGGGCAACTACTACGGCAAGCGGCCTCCGGCTCGCGGCTTGGCCGTGGCGCGCATGGTTGGCCACATCACCTACATGAGCGATCAATCGATGCGCGAAAAGTTCGGGCGCCGGCTGCGCGATCAGAATCAGTTCGAAGTGGAGAGTTATTTGCGCTACCGCGGCAGCCAATTCGTCGACCGCTTCGATGCGAACTCCTACCTCTACATCACCAGAGCCATGGACTATTTCGATCTCACCAACGGCCGGCCTTCTCTCAGCGCGGCGTTTGAAAATGTGAAGTCGCGATTCCTGGTGATCAGTTTCACTTCCGATTGGCTGTATCCGAGCTACCAATCGCTAGAAGTGGTGCGCGCTTTGCGCGGCCGCAATTGCGACGTCGCCTATTGCGAGCTGCCGTCCAATTATGGACACGACGCGTTCCTGGTCAACATCGCTGAGCAATCCGAGTTAGTGCGAGGGTTCCTGGCCAGCACGCTGCGCGGAGTGGAACGCTAAGTGGCCCAGGCGTTCGTGCCGAAGCTGCTCGGCCGCAGCGATTACGCGATCATCAGCGAACTGATCGAGCCCAACACGCGCGTGCTCGACCTTGGCTGCGGCGAAGGCGAGTTGCTGGACTGGCTGGCCCAGAACAAAAACGTGGATGCGCGTGGCGTCGAGATTGCGGGCGCGCGGGCGCAACAGGCCATCGCGCGCGGCGTTTCCGTGTTTCACAGCGATCTGGAAGATGCATTGGCGGACCTGCCCGACCAGGCTTTCGATTACGTGATCCTTAGCCAAACCCTTCAGGAGACGCGCGAGCCCCTCAAGGTCCTGCGCGACATGCTGCGTGTGGGGCGGCGCGCCATCGTTGCCTTCCCGAACTTCGCTCACTGGTCCGTCCGCCTCGCGCACCTGTTCACCGGACGCGCGCCCAAGACCAAGCTGTTCCCGCACGATTGGTACGACTCTCCGAATATCCATTTCCTGACTGTGAACGATTTCGAATCGCTGGCCGCCGGTGAGAAGTGGACGGTGGAGCGAAGAATGTTTCTGCAAGGTGCGAGGAAGGTCGGATTTCTTCCGAACTTGATGGCCGAAGTGGCCGTTTTCCTGATCAGGAAATAGCCTCTCCGACACGTTTGCGGCTGATTGCCTCGACGCCCTCTTCGCGCGGGCCGCGAACTTTTCTGTGAAATGGACCAGGTACGGCCGGCCGTGACGCCCGGTCTCTTCGAATTCAGCCCGTTCATCCCGCCAGAGACGGATCCCTCCTTCGAGTCGCTCATGTTATCATTTCCCTGCACGAAGGTGGCGCATGCGACCAGAATTGCAGCGGGTTTCCCCGGTTAGTCTTTCAGAGCGTATCCTTTTTATCGATGTTCTGCGGGGCATG
>DATHOT010000124.1:0-31756 GCA_035484655.1 Bryobacteraceae bacterium
TCTTTATCATCTTCGTCATCCGCTTCTGGGTCTGGAGCGGATTTGCTCGCT
Source organism: Bryobacteraceae bacterium (assembly GCA_035484655.1). GTDB lineage: Bacteria > Acidobacteriota > Terriglobia > Bryobacterales > Bryobacteraceae > Palsa-89. The sequence goes on from DATHOT010000124.1 coordinate 52, forward strand.
CACTACTGAAGCCGCGTTCGTGGAATCATTCGTGACGGACGCCGGGTCCGATCCCGCCGCTACTTGCACGCTGGAGTTTTACGAGACCAACGAGCTGGGCGGCCAGATCGATAATTGGTTCGGCCCGAATACCAACTGTCTGATGGCTCTGTGCCGTGCCGCCGGTTTCGCGCAGGTCGTCTTCGAGCATCAGACCGATCGTCGCGCCGGTGCCAGCTGTTACCGGAAATTCGAGCCTCCGCCCGTCAATCCGACCGCGGCAGCGGCCCGCATCCACGCGGCAGTGAACAACAGGACCAGCGTGGCCCATTTCAATCCGGCCAAAGATGAATACATCTGCCTGTACTTCGCTTCCCCGGAGCCGGACCTGACTCGCGATCAGATGCGCGTTGAGATCGACGGGTATGGCGTGCCGGTGTTGCTGCTGAACAGGTTGTACTGGACCAATGAATGGCAGGCCAATCTGAAGGTTCCGCCGTTCTTGAGCCCGGGCCTACATGAGATTCGAATTCGGACCACTGAAAGTAGCTTCAGCAACGTTTTTCCGATTACATCGGGTCAGGCGCCGCCGCAGGAAGTCGTGGCGGGCTTCCAGCCGGCTGCCGAGCTTACCGAATCAGCGCCGGAGATTTACGCCATCCGGAACAATCTCAACGGAACGTCCAGTTTTCGGGGCTATAAGAAGGAATATCTCTGCGCGCGGTTTCGGAGTGAGGAGACTGGTCTCAAGCAGGGGGACATTGCGATTCAAGTGGCTGGTCGCGATCTCCCCGTTGTTTTCTTGATGGACGTTGGCGGCGGCCGCTGGCAAGCCGACTCGAGGCTGCCTGACGACATTCCGCCGGGAGCGCATCCGGTGCGGGTGCGGACCGCGCGTAGCCCGTTCAGCGATGCAGTGGAGATTTCGTTCGAACCGGATTGACCGCCGAAAAGCGTGAGCGACGAAAACTGTGCGCCGCGTGGTAGATTGGCCTTGTCCAACAAAACTGAAGTATGGCACTCACGATCGCAGGTCTTTCCAAGACGTATCCGGACGGTGTAAAGGCGCTCAAAAACCTTTCCCTTTCCATCGGCAACAACATGTTTGGGCTGGTTGGGCCCAATGGCGCGGGCAAGAGTACACTGATGCGCACGGTAGCCACGCTTCAGGATCCGGACTCCGGCTCCATTGACCTCGATGGGATCGATGTCCTGCGCCAGAAAGACCAGGTCCGGCGTATCCTTGGCTACCTGCCGCAGGAGTTCGGCGTGTATCCGAAGATATCGGCCTTGGACATGCTTCAACATCTGGCCGTGATGAAGGGCATGACCTCTTCGGGGGAGCGCAAAGAGACAGTGGAGGCGCTACTTCAGCAGACCAATCTGTGGGACATCCGCAAGAAATCGCTGTCCACTTTCTCCGGCGGCATGAAGCAGCGCTTCGGAATCGCGCAGGCCCTGCTCGGGAATCCGCGCCTCATTATCGTCGATGAGCCGACGGCCGGCCTCGACCCCACCGAACGCAATCGCTTTCTCAACCTTCTCTCTTCGGTGGCCAGCGACCGTACGGTTATTCTCTCCACGCACATCGTCGATGACGTCCGCCAGCTCTGCCCGCGCATGGCCATCATCGGCTCGGGAGAGCTACTGCTGGAAGGCGCTCCCAACGACACCCTGGCCGCGCTCGACGGCAAAATCTGGTCGAAGGTGGTGGCCACCGACGACGAGCTGCGCGCCATAGAAACGCAGCTCCCGGTGATATCCAGTCATCTGGTCGGCGGACAGCACGAAATCAGGGTGTTTGCGGATACATCCCCAGGCGACGGCTTCCGGCCCGTCGATTCCAGCCTGGAGGATGTTTATTTCCTCAACCTCTCTCAGCAGACCAACCGCCACGTCGTGAATTAAGGCCGTGAATTAAGGAGGATCCGGCATGGCACTGTTTTGGGAATTCTACACATTCGAGCTCAAGTTCCGCCTCAAGAGCCTCTCCACTTACGTTTACTTCGCGCTTTGGTTGACGTTTTCCTTCCTCAACGTAGCGTCTGAAAATTTCGGCCCCATCGGCAACAGAAACGGCAAGATCCTGCTCAATTCGCCCTACGCCAACGCATTTAACGACGTCGGATCCGCGCTGTTCGGCATCATCGTCATGGCCGCCATCTTCGGCACCAGTATCCTGCGCGACTTCCAGCGCGACACTTACCAGATCATTTTCACCAAGCCGATCTCCAAGTTCGCCTACCTGGGGGGACGCTGGGCGGGGTCCTTCGTTACCACCGTCTTCGCCTTTTCCGGCGTGCTGGTTGGAGCTTACTTCGGCACCTTTGCGCCTTGGGCGGACCACACTCGCATCGGTCCGAATCATCTCTGGAACTATCTGCAGCCGTTCCTTTCGATCATCGTGGTCCAGATCTTTTTCATCGGCTCGGCTTTCTTCGCTATCGCGGCGCTCACCCGAAAAATATTCATCGTTTACCTCCAGGGTGTCGCGCTCTTCATGCTCTACGTTATCGGCATCACGGTCTTCTCCGCCACACGCTCGCTCGAGCACTTCTGGTCCGGCATTCTCGATCCCATCGGCCTGATCCTGTTCGATGACGTCACGCGCTACTGGACGGTGATCGAAAAGAACACATTGTTCGTCACCTGGTCGCCGGTTCTTTCGGAGGGTGTCTTCCTTTACAACCGCCTGCTGTGGATCGCGGTCGGCCTACTGGCCCTGGCCGGTGTGTGGGCATTGTTTCCCATGTCGGTTGAGGCTCTCACTGCTCGCGCTCAGGGCCGCCGCGCGGCCAAAGCAAGGCAGCAAGACCTGGTGGAGGAGCAACCTGTCCGTTCGCGCATCGCCGGCCGGCTCCCGGTCGTTCACCAGATCTTTAATTCCGGAACCACATTTGCTCAATATATCTCGCTATCGCGGCTTCGCCTCCGAAATATTTTCCGGGATATTCCATTCTGGGCGATCGTCGCGCTCATGATCGCCTTCGGGATCAACAACGGACATTTCGCCGGCCACTTAGCCGAGCAGAACGTCTGGCCAGTCACCTACCTAATGCTGCAGTCGGTAGAGGGAAGCGCGCTCCTATTTCTCTACATCGTCGCGACTCTTTATGCTGCGGAACTGCTCTGGCGCGAGCGAGACACGCACTTCAACGGCATCCACGACGCACTTCCGATGCGCGAATCGACGGACTGGCTCTCGCGTTTGACGGCCATCGTAGTCATCGAGCTGATCCTGCTTACGGTGGCGATGCTGGTCGGCATCCTCATGCAGACTATCGCCGGTTACTACCATTACGAGCTGCTCCAATACTTCAAAGAGCTTTATATACTGACCTTCCCGCAGATCTTGATGTTCGCGCTTCTGGCGCTCTTCATCCAGACCGTGGTGTCGAACAAGTTTGTGGGCCACGGCATCGTGATCGGAATTTTTGTGCTCATGCCGATCCTCTTTAGTTTCGGTTGGGAGAACACGCTTTATCTGGTCGGCCAGATCCCTCCCTATACCTATTCCGACATGAACGGCTACGGCCACTTCGTTCCCGCGCTCTTCTGGTCGATCACTTATTGGTTGGCGATCGCGGCTGTTCTGGGTGTGATTTCCGTGGCTTTGTCGCGGCGGGGAGCCGAGGAGTCCCTGGGCGCTCGCGCACGACTCGCCTGGCAACGCGCTCCCCGGCTGGCGCCGTTTGCTGTGTTTTTCGCGCTGGTCGCCGTAGGCGCGGGCTCCTGGTACTTCTACAACACGCACGTCCTCAACGAGTACCTCAACTCGAAGACGCGCCGCGTTATCCAGGCCGACTACGAACGCCAGTTCAAGCAGTACGAAAACCTGCTCCAGCCCAAGGTCACGGCCGTGGACGCCAGTGTCAACATTTATCCTGAGCGCCGCTCCTTCGATGGGAACGTCCGCATGACGCTTCAGAACAAGACCATGCAGCCGATCGCGCAGATTCATCTCACGGATCAGAAACAGTCCGTCAGCAACGTGCATTTCGATCGCCCTTTCCATCTGGTTAGCTCCGCAGCGCGAAACATGTATTCCATCTACGCTCTCGATCAGCCTCTCCGTCCAGGCGAAACTCTGATTCTCACCTGCGATATAGGGCATCAGACGCGAGGCTTTCGCGATGGTAACGAGCTTCCCGAGTTTGCTTATAACGGCACGTTCTTTGATGCCGATTACGTGCCCTATGTCGGCTACAATAACGGCGTCGAACTGGACGATCCTCGGCGCCGGCGCGAAGAGCACCTTCCAGCTCTCGAAGAAATGGCCCATCGCGGCGATCGCGTCCATTCGCTGAACAATATATTTCCGCGCGAGTCGGATTGGATTACTTATCACACTGTGGTCAGCACGTCGGCGGATCAGATCGCGCTCGCGCCGGGATACCTGCAGCGCGATTGGCAGTCGAACGGCCGCCGGTATTTCGAATACAGCATGGGGTCGACGCACATCCTCGATTTCTTCGCTTACATCTCGGCCCGCTATCGGGTCCGGAAGGAGACCTATCACGGGACCAACGGTGACGTGGCGCTGGAGGTCTACTACGATCCCGCCCACACTTACGACCTCGACGACATGCTGGCTAGCACGCGCGCAGGCCTCGACTACTATCAGCGCGTCTATAGCGGCTATCAGTACAGCCAATTCCGCATCCTGGAGTTTCCGCGCTACCGCACTTTCGCCCAGTCTTTCAGCAACACCATCCCGTATTCGGAAGCCATCGGCTTCATCGGCCGCGTCCTCAAGCCGACCGACATCGACATCACTTACTTTGTCACCGCTCACGAGCTGGGACACCAATGGTGGGCGCATCAGCTCATCGGCGCCGACGTGGAAGGTTCCAACATGATGTCGGAGAGCTTGGCTGAATATTCAGCGCTGCAGGTGATGGCGCACAAGTATGGCCGCGATCTCATGCATCGCTACCTCCGCCATGAGCTGGATCGGTATCTGCGCGGGCGCGCCGGAGAGATCCGTCATGAACCGCCACTCGCCGTGGTGCAGCGCGAGCCCTACGTCTGGTACCAGAAGGGCGGGCAGGTGCTTTACACGCTAGCCGATTACATTGGCGAAGACAAGCTCAATCTTGCGCTGCATAACTTCCTGATGCAGTACCGCTATGCCAACGCCAACAATCAGGTGGATACACACGACAATACGCGCGATGCCGAGGCCATCGACGAGCCCTATCCCGATACGCGACTGCTGGTGGACGCGATCCGCGCGCAAACGCCGCCCGAGCTGCAGTACCTGGTCGACGACAGCTTCAATCGCATCGTGCTTTACGACAACAAAGCCATCTCCGCCACGTCGCAGAAGACTAGCGATGGAAAATACAAGGTGACGCTGGAAGTGCAGGCCCGTAAATCGCAAGCCGATGGCAACGGAGCGGAGACCCGCATGCCGCTGAACGATTACATCGAGATCGGCGTATTCAGCGGCAAGAAGGATGAGGAAAAGCCGCTCTATCTCAGGAAGGAAAAGTTCAACGAGGAACACAAGACCTTTGTGATCACCGTCGATCAACAGCCCACTCTGGCGGGCATCGATCCCTACAATAAGCTGATTGACCGGATTTCGGATGACAACATGATCGATGTAAACAAGCAGTGAAACCATGTTTCTGGGGCTGCATGCTGTTAACGTTTTCGTGCGGGATCAGGATCGAAGCCTGCGATTCTACGTTGACCAGCTAGGGTTCCATGTGGCTTTCGATGCACGGCTTCAGTCCGGTGAACGCTGGGTAGCGGTCGCGCCTCCCGATGGGACCGCGGTTCTCACGCTCGTGGCGCCGGAGCCCGACTCGAAAGAGTATAAGCTGATCGGACGGCCGACCGGGATTATTCTGGTTACCGAGGATGTGATTGCCCAGTATTACGAATGGCGCCGTCGTGGAGTTCTGTTTGGGTTTACACCGCGGCTGCGGCGCGTGAGGCGGGAGTCTGAAGACGAGTCGACGGTTTGGGGCGGAGTATTCACGCGCTTCAAAGATCTCGATGGAAATTCTTTCTCGCTGGTGGGCTTCGACTTTATAACGCGCGAAATCGAAGCGGAACGCCGGCGGGTCACCGAGAGGATGGAAGCAGAACGCCGCGCCACACAGGAATTAGAAATTGCAAAGCAAGTGCAAGCCCGGCTGTTTCCCCAGATGCTGCCGCCCATGGCAACGCTGGATTATGCGGGCTCGTGCATCCAGGCGCGGCAGGTAGGCGGCGATTACCACGATATTCTCGATCTCGGCCGGGGCCGTTTTGGGCTGGTGATCGGAGATATTTCAGGGAAGGGAATCGCCGCTGCGCTCTTAATGGCGAATCTGCAGGCCAACCTGCGCAGCCAATGCGCGATCGCGCTGGACGATCTGGAGCGTTTGTTGTGCTCGGTGAATCGGCTCTTCTACGAGAATACCAGCGAGAGTTCGTTCGCCACACTTTTTTTTGCCGAATACGACGACCAAGCGCGTCGCTTGCGCTACGTGAACTGTGGCCACCTCCCAGCCTTGGTCCTCCGGCACGACGGCGCCGTGGAAAGGCTCGCTTCCACTGCCACGCTGGTTGGAATTTTCAAAGAATGGGATTGCTCGATCGCCGAATGCCAGCTTTGCGCCGGAGATTCACTGGCCCTCTATACCGACGGCATCACGGAATCGTTCAACGATGCCGGAGAGGAGTTCGGAGAGCTGCGCCTGATCGAAGCGCTGCGCCGGCACCGCGAGTTGGCTCCCCCGGCCGTTATCGCATCGATTGTCGATGAGGTTCGGACGTTCAGCCCGCACGAGCAGTACGACGACATCACGCTGATTGTGGCGAAGTGTAGGGATTGCTAGGGAAGGTGAACTCGCGTATCAGCGGCGGGTTTTGGTCAAAGTCGCTGTAACGAATCCAGGTAGGTCGAACAACAAAGTAGACGATCCCCGGCCAACTCATACGCGCGGGTCCGTCCGGCCAAACGTTGAAGTACGTTGCCTGATATCGCTCGATGTTGGGTGGCTTGAGCTCGTCAGCCTCTCCTTCGTATTGGATGGTTTGCTCGCCTGGCCCCCAGCCTCCGATCACGAAAGAACAGGCTGCGCGGGCGGTGAGATTCGGATACTTGCGCGAAGACTTGACCGTGTCGAAGATGATTTCAAGTTGGGGCGTGACAGCGATTCCTACCAGAGCCGACTGGGGAGTGCCGCGCTGGCCGATGGTCCCGAGAACACCAAGTTTGTGTTTCGCCATGAAAGCGTAAAGATCAGCCTCAGTCATGAGGATTTCCGCCGCCGGCCGCAGTTTGCCCAACAGCATTCGACGCGACCGCCGACATCGCGCGGCGGAACAGGTCGGGCGATTCCATGGCCCGGCATTGAGCTTCGAAGCTCGGGCGCGGCCCCTTCCAGAGAAGATCGTCCACAGCATCAAAGACGGGCGCGTCTAACCTCAGAGTCGCGAGCGTGCGGAACAATAGCGCATCGTTCCAGGAGTTGAACAAAGAAGTGGACAGCCGGAGGGCATTGGCGATGGAGGGGTGCCACTCCCGCCAATCCTTGGGAATGTCCTCAAGTCTGGGATAGACAGACAGCGTCCGGGCCGCGGCCTTTTCACCCCATCCAGGGATGCCCGGAAATCCGTCGGCGCTATCGCCGACCACGGCCAGGTAGTCGGGAATCGACTGCGGCTTCACGCCGAACTTGGCCACCACGCCGGCCTCGTCACGCAAGATGTTGCGCCTGCGATCGAGCTGAACCACTCGCGTTCCGGCGACGCACTGCGCGAGATCCTTGTCCGGGGTGCATATGATCACTTGTGTCACACGATCATCCAGCGCGCCCTTGGCCGCGGCGGAAGCGAGCGCATCATCGGCTTCATAGTAGACCATGGGCCACACCACAACGCCCATAGCTTCCAGCGCTTCCTCGAGAATCGGGAACTGGGAGAGCAGCGCGGCGGCCACACCCTCGCTCGTTTTGTAACTGGGATACAGATCGTTTCGAAAAGATTCAACCACATGATCGGTCGCTACTCCCATGTGCGTTGCGCCATGCTCGACCATCGACAGCACGGATCTCAGTACCCCGCGCACCGCGCCGATTTCCCGGCCATTCAGATCCACGGCTGAAGGCACCGCGAAAAAGTGCCGGAACAGTTCATAGGTGCCGTCCACCAGGTGCAGCTCCATATGGCTCCGAGTATACGGGAATAAATTAGGGACAGTGCACTCAAATACCGATTTCGCCCAGGAAATAGGGGCTTGAGTGCACTGTCCACCCCGAGCCCCGGTTTTCTGTCACACTCGTAGTTCATGCTGGGAAGGTTTATTTCCCATATGGCCTGCGCCTGTTTGGCCCTGTCCACCGTCCCCTCCTCGCTACCGCAATCCAAGCCGGTCAACGAAGCGTCCGGGACGTTTCCCTCGCAGGAAACGCTCGTCTACAGCGTAGAGTGGCGTTTGATCGACGCCGGAGAGGCGCGCCTGACCCAGGACCCAAATCGCTCTCAGCTGCACCTGGAATCGACCGGTCTTGTTTCCAAACTATACAAGCTTGATGACAGCTACAATCTGGAGATGCAGGGCGATTTCTGCGCCATCAGCACCGCTCTGGACGCCAAGGAACGTTCGCGCCACCACGAGACCAAGGTCATCTACGATTACCCGAAAGGGAAGGCCAGCTACGTCGAGCGGGATCTGATCAAGAACACGGTCATGAAGACGGCGGAGACGGAAATACCGGCGTGCACGCACGACATCATCGGAGCGCTTTATAAGCTCAGAACACTGAGGTTGGAGCCAGGCCAGTCCACGACGATGGCGGTCAGCGACGGCAAGAAGTCCGCGTCGGCTCGCATCGAAGCGCAACAGAACGAGCAGATCAAAACCAACGCCGGAGCTTTCAACACCGTTCGCTATGAGGCCTTCGTATTCGGCGGAGTGCTGTACGCGCGCAAAGCCCAACTGCTCATCTGGATCAGCGACGACGCTCGCAGGTTGCCGGTGCAGATTCGGATTCGGATGAGCTTTCCCATAGGCACCATTACCCTGGCACTGGAGAAGGAGGAACACTCGTGAAGAAGTTTTGGTTGGCCTGTTTTGCGATCACGTTGTCGGCGCAGCAGCCCGAATCCGGGCAAGCGCTCCTGGCGGGCAGGGAACTGTTGGATACGTATCAGCGAGTGATTCAGCTCATGGAGTCGACCACCGTGTCGGTTCCCGAACTCGCCCGGGCCGGTGCGCCCCTTATTGAGAATGCGCGACAGGCCTTTACGAATGTGCGGACGACGCCGGCCGATGCCGTTTCAAATTATGCGTTTCTAACCAACCTGCGCGCTTATCTGGCCTTATCCGACGCGGTGCCAAAGCCCTTTCCGTTTTCAATCGAGGAGCAGAAACAGTTCAACGATCTGCGCGATGCCCTGGTTCGGACCGAGAGCCACTTTCGCGCCTTGATCGAGTTGAAAGACCGCCAGCTGCGTAGTCCCGATCGCGACAATTTGGCGCGCTATGGGGAGATGGATTCGCGGACCCCGCCGGCGCAAGCGGACAAGCTGCGCGTGGTCCTGCTGGGTGATTCGATTACCGACGGCTGGCGGCTGAACGAATATTTCCCGGATCGCGACTTCATCAATCGGGGGATCAGCGGCCAGATCACCGGTCAGATGCTGGGGCGCATGGAGCCGGACGTGATTAAGCTGCAGCCCGCCATCATGCTGGTGCTGGGCGGTACCAACGATATCGCGCGTGGGGTTCCGGTTTCCACCATCGAGGACAATCTGACCGCGATCGCCGACTTGGCCGAATTCCACCAAATCAAGGTGATTCTAGCTTCCGTGCTTCCGGTCAGTGATTATCACAAGGACGTGAATCCGAGCTATGAAATGACGAGGACGCGCCCGCCCGCCACCATTCGCGCGCTCAATGATTGGATGAAGGCATTCTGCGCGCGCCGCGATTTCACCTACCTCGATTACTACTCGCAAATGGTGGATGCGGACGGCTATCTGAAGGCCGACATCGCCGACGACGGTCTGCATCCCAATGGCCAGGGCTATCGCATCATGGCGCCGCTGGCGCTGGCAGCCATCGACAAAGCGGCCGCGGTTGAGCCGGCACCGAAGCCGAAGAAGCACCGGTTGTTCGGAAAATCGGCCGCTCTCCTGCCGTAGTTTTACTACTTCGTTTGCTACCCGGACCAGATTCTTGGTCCGCTCCACATTGTTATGGCTTCGCTCGATCTCGACGGCTACTTCCTCTTTGGCCGGGGTAGATTCTCTTCGGTCATGCTCAAGCTGAGCTGCGCCCTCGCGTACGGCCGCTCGGCGTTTGCCGAGTCGAAGGCATCCCAATAGGGACTCATACCCAACGTATCGAAGTTCCGTACCAGAAATGGAACGTCATTCTGATACCTGTGGCACGCGTACGCAGTGATATCGGGAATGTAGACCGATTTCGCGGCGCTCACGCCGGCGTGTGCTTGCGGACAACTTCCTGGGCTGATAGTCGGAAACCGCTACCGCAGCTACCAACCCAGCGACCTTCGTGCTTAATGGCGTGAGGTCGGCGTGTAAATAGACGTCGTCGGTCTCTTGCGCGGCGCGCTAGCTATCGTTCGGTGTTCGACCGGCTTTGCGACGATGAAGCGACCGTGAGGCGATCCTCCATAGAAGAAACCAGGTGCCCGACTGCGCTCCCCACATCTTGGGACATTTCCGCCACGATGCCCGCAACCGAGCGCTGGTCTAGTTTCGCTGTCTGGGACGACGTGTCCTGCCAAAGCACTTCACCCGTGCGCAAATTGACTAGTCGCGCCGATAACGTAACTTCGATCGATACCTTCGTGCCCCGGTCGACTTCTTCCAGGTGCTCAACCGTTCCCGTAAGCAGACATTCCGAAGATGCCCGGCCGTCGAACAGATCGACGGACTGGAACATTCCTCGGGCGCGAATCTGCTGCACCATCGCGGCCGTCACCACGCGGCGCGGATCCTCGGCCCAGCGGTGATAGTCATAGAAATCCAGTTGCTCCGCTGATGGCCGATAAGCAATTGGGCCTTCCCTCAAGAATCTGGGAGCGTCAAACTCGCGGACTGCGACCGAGCCGAGGATCGGCGCCGACTGAGTGGCCGGTACAACACCAGGAACATTCAAAACGTAGTAACTGGGGTACCGGATCTTGCCGGCACACCCAGCCAGACTCACGATCGCAGCCAGGAGCCCGGTCGTAAGTATCAGTTTCGATTTGTGCATCACTTTTCTCCGTGGAACCAGAACGGTGGTCTTCAAAGGGTATGAGCTCTACGCCGCGGTCTTTGTTGGAGTAGTGCAACCCAAACAAAACTGCTAGTATACGACTCCTTTAGTTAGGGAGAAAATCATGTTTCACAAAACAGCGCTTTTTGCGTGCACATCTATTCTTGCCATCTTTGCCTTCGACGGAGGTGCCAGTGCGCAGGAGGTATATACGCCCAAGTATGAAGTGGGCGTGAACTACTCGTGGCTACACGTCAACTCGGCGAATTATGATTATCAGCGGACTGGGAACGGAGGATCCGGATACTTCGAGTACAACCTAAACAAGACTTTGGGGCTGGTTGCCGACTTCGGTGGCTACGCGAACACGAGGACGGGAATCGACGAGAAGTTGCTGACGTACATGTTCGGACCACGGTTCAACTGGCGGCATTCGCGCCTAAATCCCTATGTGCAGTTTCTTTTCGGCGGCGGATACGCGTGGAGTGGTCCAACCTCCACAACGCAGAATGCCTTCGCTACCGCGGCTGGTGGGGGATTGGACTATAGCCTCACCAAACGTATCGCGATCAAACCCATTCAAGTGGAATACGTGATGACTCAGTTCGACAGTGCCAGACTGGGCGGCGCTACCAGAGGCTTCGGCAGCCATCAGAACGACGTCCGATATTCGGCCGGCGTTGTTTTTCGGTTTGGGGAAAAGTAGAACAAGAACGCCGCTGATAATGTGAACGGCGACTGCCTCTCACCTACGTCCAGCGTGTCGGTCGTCCAGCTACTCTACCCGGATCAAGGCCGTCAGCTTGTGGGACGCCCCGGGCGGAAGATGGATGGCATTATCAGCGGCGTTGGCCGTTTCAACGCAGATCATCCCCTTCCAATCGTCCGGAGCCATGTCGGACATGCCCTTGGTCTTGTCGATCCACGGATTCCAGACGACGGTGCTGTCGGAGCCGTTCTTCTCGACGATGATGCGGCGGTTCCACACCGGATCGTGTACGACGCAGGTACTCTTGGTGCTCAAATGCACCTGATCAGTTTCCTTGGTAATCCGCAAGGGCTCGTTACCCAGCTTCTTGCGCTTAAATCCATCGGTCTTGTCGATGTAGGCAGTTCCTTCGAGCCCGGAGACGGAGACTTGGCGAATATCGGCGACAGCTAAATAAGTGTGCAGCGCCTCTTCACACGTAAGCGGTTCCTTGGCATCATTACGAGTCTCAAGCTCCATTTCCAAATCGGAGCCGACTGTGACGCGAAAGCGCAAGTGGAAGGCGGAATACCCGAAACCGCGAGTAACGTCGTTCGGTGCAAGCGCAAGCGTTATCTCCACTCTTCCGGCGTTGCGGAGTTTTGTTCCTTCGATCACCCACTCGCTGTTACGGGCGAACCCATGGGCTGGGCCAGGCCTGCCATCGCCGCGAGCGCCAAACCACGGGAAAATGACGGGTACGCCACCGCGAATCGCCTTGCCGGGTTCGAACAGACTCTTGGGGCTGACAAAAAGGACAGGCCGCTGGCCACGTGGCGTCCATTGGGTTACGTGAGCGCCTTGCAGGTATAGGTCTGCTTCCGCAGCCGGCGTGGAGATCACCGCGCGAATCAAGCCGCCCGGCCCGTCTTCGAAGCTGAGGGCATCAGGAATGTTGAATTGACTTTCCGGCTTAGCTCCCTGCATCGTGCTTCACTTCAAGCGCCCACGGCTTCGAGCGCGACCTCGACATTGCCGCGTGTGGCATGGGAATAAGGGCAGATTTTTTCGTGTGCTTCCTGGACGAGCGCGGCGAGGTCGGCCTGCGGCAGACTCTTGTCCTCCACGCGCATCTTTACGGCTAGGCCAAAGCCGCCGCCATCGCGTGGCCCAATTGAAACGGCACACGTGACAGTCGCCTGTTTGGCATCCTTTTTGTGCTGTTTGGCGACAAAGTCAAGCGCGCCGCCAAAACAAGCCGCGTACCCAGCAGCAAACAAATGTTCGGGCGTAGCCGTATTGGGTTTACCTGGCCCACCCATTTCTTTGGGTACGGAGAGATCGGCCTTCACTATGCCGTCGTTCGTTTCCGTATGTCCATTGCGTCCGCCGGTAGCGGTCGCGGTTGCAGTAAAGAGCGGCTTAATTTTGTCCATGATTGTATTTTCTCTTGGCTGATCTCAAAGCGAAAGCTGTCGCCAACGACAAAACCCCCACCAGACCCACCAATGGTAGGGAGCTTGCGGTTTTCGGCAGTTCCTCAGGCAGTTGATCGGTGGGATCTGTTACCACCATCATGAAGACTTCGGTGATCTCTACCTCCTCCTCGGCAGGCGTCTGCGCCTTCAACTCACTGTTGCTCATTTCCAAGACATTTGGTTCTTGCATCGTCGCGGCAGGTTGCATGGTGTTTGGCGCAAGCTCGGCCGGCATGGATGGGACCGGCGTATTATTAACCTTGGCAAGTTCCAACGCCTTGGGTTTTGGATAAACAAACTCATGGCCGTAATTCTCGCCGGGATAAATCCATGCTTTGACGGCCTCCGGAGAACCGGTGGGCCGCTCTTCGAACGTCATGATTGTTTTCCCGGCCGACTGAAGGCGGTGATCGGGAATCGCCAAAAAGGTGGCAAACAGATGTCTTCGTCCTTGCTGAAGATCTGGACGATATTCCGATTGGACGGCGAATCGGCCAGCTTGAAAACATAAGTTCCGGCCGGTAGAACTTGGCCCGGTATCTCGACTGGGCCACTGAACGTAAACACCGTCTTCTGGTCCCATTCGTCGGCTGTCGCGCGCGGAACTACAGCGCCGAGGGCGGCCAGGCCCAAGACTAAGATCATCTTCGCTTTCACACGGTTCATTTCCATCTCCTCTAAGAGGTTGCTGAAAAAGTCTTTCAAGAGCTCACATTGGCAGGTCGGGGACCTGCTCCACAACTCCAGGTCAATGACTTAGCTCTACACGTGGCGCAGGTCTCCGACCTGCGAGAAACTTTTTCAGCAACCTCCTAAAGAGTCACTCATGTGAGAAGAGCGGTAGTGACGACGTTTTTGTTTGCGGTACACCGGGCCGGACGCATTCTCCACGCCTTCGATTAATTCCCGCCTCGAACGCCTGACCCTCCGCGATCAATTCGGAGATACCTTCGGAATCAGCCTCTGCCACATCGGTATCAAGCCCCTCTTCGACAAACAAAAACGTCGCCGCGATACTCCTCTTAGCGGGAGTTACTTAAGATTCCCGGGGGGATGGCATGGACCACGGCTGGATATTTGAAGGCGCCCGTCGGGTCGGTTTTGTACGGGGGTTGCGGCAGCTTACGCTTCCGGCCGAAGGGAAAAGCCGCCATTCATCGCACGTACGGCCGGTTCGCATCGGGCTGGCGCTGGGCGGCGGCTTCGCCCGCGGCATCGCTCACGCTGGTGTCCTCAAGGTCCTCGACCAGCACCATATCCCCATTCATTGCGTTACCGGTGTCAGCGCCGGATCTATTGTCGCAGCCGCCTACGCCAGCGGGGCTCCGCCGGGCGAGATCGCGCGGGCCGGCTGTTCGATGCGCTTCCGCGACGTCGGGCGCTGGAGACCAGGCCGACTTGGCTTAGTGGGTAGCGAGCGTATGAACGGGTTCCTGAAACGGCTCCTGAAGACTTACCGGTTTGAGGAGATGCGCATCCCGTTGGGTGTCCTCGCAACGGACCTTTCTACCGGTAAGTCCGTGCCCTTTGCCGGAAGCGGGACGGTATTCGACGCCATCCGCGCTAGTTGCTCCTATCCCGGTTTGTTTCAGCCGGTACGCCACGGCGGGCGACTTCTGGTGGATGGCGCGATGAGCATGGAGATCCCGGCTGCCTTGGCCCGCCAGCTCGGCGCAACTCACGTGATTTCGGTTCACCTGCCCACCGGCGGACCCAGCGCGCCCACGAATTTGTTTCAGGTACTGAACCGCTGCTTCCAGATTCTGCAAAGCCGTTCCGAAGACAATTGGCGCAGCGAAACGGATTTGATAATCGCTCCCAATGTCCACGGAGTCGATTGGGATGCTTTTGGTTGCGGCCCTCAATTGATCAAGGCCGGCGAAGCGGCCATGTTGGCTGCTCTTCCTGAAATTGAAGAGTGGATACAGCCCGCTGCCGCCCGGAGCGAATTAATGCTAGCGGTATAAAAGACCCATGCGGTGCAAAGGCGCGGGGCAAAGGGAGCGAACGGAAATACATCAAACTGATCGGGTCAATGTGCTAGGAACACGACTCCCAAGAACAGGCTTTAAGCTCTGGCTCGCTTAAACTCATGCTTGTCAATTAGCAGACTTCTGACCTTCGATTCGAGTCTTGCCCGCGGTATTCCGAGCTTTCCATCGGCACCCAAGGGACCTGAAACCCGCCCTTCGGTCTCCGTGAGGCCGGCTTCGATCATTTCCCTTACCTTTTTACCAAAACCGCTGCCAGACGAACTTGCTCGGTAGGGGATCGGGGAAATCGTTGCCCTTGTCGTGCGCGAGAAGCCTCTCCACTTCGCAGCGGACATCCAAGTCGGATCCGCTGAGGGCTGCCAACCCGCGTTCGCGCGCAAGGTAGTACGACTCTTCGATTTTGCGCCATCGTTCGGGTTTCACAGCGGGCTGCCCCCACCAATTCTTAAGAGGGTGAGGCTGGAATAGCTCAAAAGTGGGATGTCCGCGATCGTTTCGCAGGACACAATAAGGGTACCGGCTGGACTATGAGAGCAGGCGTTTCGGTGATGGTTATTATCGTGACAGAGTTATCTGCGTACGCTCAAATAAGCGGAGGCGGTATCAGCGGCCGGGCGTTCGATCCTCTCGGCGGCGCAGTTCAAGATGCCTTGGTGACTATCGAGAACCAGTCAACGGAAGAGGCGCGCTCACTGAAAACGAATGAGAGGGGTTTCTATAGTTTTCCGAACCTGGCGCCCGGGCTCTACAACGCTGTGGTCTCCCACGTCGGTTTCGGCGATTTCACAAAGAAAAATCTTCTTGTGGCCGTAGGTGAACAGCTCCTGGTGGACTTCGAACTCACAGTCGGCACCGTTGCAAGCTCTTTGGAGGTCGCGGCGCAGTCACAGGAAGTCTCGTTAACGTCTTCCACCTTGACCAATGTTGTCGGTGAGCGGATCATTCGTGACCTGCCCTTGAACGGCCGCGACTGGACGTTGCTGGCCGCTCTTGAGCCGGGCGTCCATACGATCGAGGCACAAACGGCGATCGCATCGGGAAGCAACGGCCGTGAGGACCGCGGCTGGGGAGCCGAGATGGCGGTGGGCGGCAGCCGTCCTCAACAGAACAACTACCGCTTGGACGGCGTCAGCATCAATGATTTCACCGGAAACGGACCGGGCAACGTGGTCGGATCTGTCCTAGGAACCGAGGCGATACAGGAATTTTCTGTCGTCACTGCAATCCCGTCCGCTGACTATGGGAAGACGTCGGGTGGAGTGATCAACGCATTGACGCGAGCCGGCTCCAATAACTTTCACGGCTCCGCATACGAGTTCTTGCGGAATAGCGCTTTGGACGCTCGAAATTTCTTCGATGGTTCCCAAGTACCGCCATTCAAGCGTAATCAGTTCGGCGCCACGGCTGGGGGCCCGCTACGCGGGAGCCGGACTTTTTTCTTCTTCAACTATGAGGGCTTGCGTCAAGACCTCAGTTCCACAACCATCACGACCGTCCCATCGGCCGGGGCTCGCACTGGGCAGCTTGTCAGCGGCAAAGTTATGATCGCCTCGAAGGTGGCGCCCTATCTCCAGATCTTTCCGCTTCCGAATGGACCCGTATCCGGCGATACAGGAATTTATTCTTTTGTTTCGGCGGCCAATACAACGCTGAATTTCGAAACCGGACGCGTGGACCATACCTTCTCGGATCGCGACTCGATACACGGCAGCTTTCTCGTCTCGAATTCGCGCACAACCTCGCCGGATGCGACTGATTTCGTGATCACGGGCCAAAGCTCGCAATCCCGCTTCGCGTCGATCGAAGAGACACATGTCTTTCAGCCGAATCTCTTAAACATTTTTCGTGCGGGGATGAACCGCGACATTTCGGAAGCGCCGATTCAGGCCGGCGTGGTCAATCCCCTTGCGACCGACACGTCGCTCGGATTTCTTCCCAACACGCCGGTCGGCGGAATTACTATCACCGGCTTAACTCCGGTCGGTGGCGGCGTCGGCTCTCTTGGAGAGAATGACTTTCACTTCACCAGTTGGCAGCTCTACGACGATCTCTTTTACACACACGGTGCTCATTCGCTCGAGTTCGGGCTTGCGCTGGAGCGCATCGATTTCAATGAAATCGGCAACGCCAACCCAGACGGTGTTTTCGCTTTCGGTTCATTGCAAGCCTTCCTTACGGACCAGCCTCAAAGCTTCCACTCAACGATCCCTGGGAAGAGTCCGGTGATCTACCTGCGCCAATCGATTCCAGCCTTCTACATCCGCGATGATTATCGAGTGTTGCCGAATCTGACTCTGAATCTCGGCCTTCGCTATGAGATGGCAACGGTGCCTACTGAAAAATACGGAAGGTTGAGCAATCTCGACTCGCTTACCGCCGCGACTCCAACACTTGGCTCTCCTTATTTTCGGAATCCGACCCTGCGGGATTTCTCGCCGCGCATCGGCTTCGCATGGGATCCATTTCGAAATGGAAAGACTGCCGTTCGCGGCGGGTTCGGAATCTACGACACGCTGCCTCTGACCTATCAGTTCGAGCTGCTCGCGATCAATGAAGCTCCCTTTTATCAGACGGGATCACTGACGACTCTGCCGCAAGGATCGTTTCCAACCGGAGCATTGCCCTTGCTTATTCCAAATAGTCTCGGCTACGCCTGGGTGCAGCCTGATCCGAAGCGTTCCTATGTCGAGCAGTGGAATCTGACAATTCAGCGCCAGTTGGCGGGCGGCATGATCGCAACAATCAGCTATTCGGGCCAGCACGGGCTTCACCAGCCGCTGCGAACGACCGACGCCAATATGGTGCTTCCCGAACAAACGGCAGAAGGCCTGATCTGGCCTGTAGCTCGCGGCAGTGGCGCTCGTCTGAATCCGAACGTCGGCGCGATCAACGCGCTCGCTTGGCTTTCCTCAAACGTTTATGAGGCCGGCAATGCAGGGATCACGTGGGAACACAAGGGCATCCGCATCGCGGGAGCCTACACGTTCTCGAAAAGCATTGACGACAGCTCCTCTTCCAACGCTGTTGCGAACTTCAACAACTCAATCGTCGGCTCATTTATCTTTGACCCGTCCCTTGGGCGCGGACTTTCGGATTTCAACGTCCTTCAAAATCTCGTAATCAATGCCACCTGGCGGCTCCCGCGCCGAACCTCCGCGCAAGGTTTTACCAGATGGGCGACCGATCAATGGCAACTAAGCGGAATTTTCCGTGCCGCCAGCGGGTTGCCGTTCACGCCCGTCATTGGCGGCGATCCACTAGGAATGAATAATGCCGCGGCCTTCGACTTTCCTGACCGCCTGAATCTGCCGGGATGCAATCATCCCGTGAATTCCGGCAACCCGATCCACTACATCAAAACACAGTGTTTCGCCGCGCCGCAGCCAGCCACAAGATTGGGCGACAGCGGACGGAATATCGCCATCGGACCCGGCCTTACCAATCTCGATCTGGCGATCTTCAAGAACAATTACGTTCGCAACGAGCAAGTCAATATCCAATTCCGGGCGGAATTGTTCAACGGGTTCAACCATACGAACTTCGCCGTTCCGAACAGAACCGCTGCCCAAATTTTCACGCAAACGTTTTCGCCGGTCACAACGGCCGGCTTATTGACCACGACTTCGACCACTTCCAGACAGATCCAACTGGCGGTGAAGTTTATCTTCTAGGACGTGACCAGGATTCTTTCGATATAGACATGGAGCCCAGCCGCAGACCTCTCGGACGAAGCGCTGCCGCCGTTCTCGCTGCCGCGCTGGTCGCGCCGTGTACGTTTGCGCTGAATCCTTCGCTGGATATCAGCCAGTACGCGCATACTTCCTGGAGGCTTGACGAGGGATTTTTTAAAGGAGCGGTTCACTCCATCGCTCAGACGCCAGACGGATTTCTGTGGCTCGGTACGGAGTTTGGGCTGGTGCGCTTCGACGGCGTGAAGGCCGTCGAGTGGCCGATCGGCCAGTTGCTTCCGGCCACGCAGATTCGGAGTCTGATGGCCGGGCGTGACGGAACTCTATGGTTCGGCACGGCCAGAGGCCTCGCCAGCATGAAGGCAGGAAGAGGAACTCCCGACGTTCGCCACTACCCCGAGTTCGAGGGGGAAACAATTTTCGGCCTAGTGGAGGATGGCGCCGGCAATGTATGGGCCGGCGGGGCGTCCGCGACCAAAGCCACGCTGTGCGCGATCGGAAAAGGCTGCGTCCCGTTTAACGAAAGATATGCGAATTTTGGCAGCATGGTAGGAAACGCATACCGGGATCACAAGGAGAACATATGGCTGGGAACCGCTGATGGCGTGTGGCGATGGAGTCCTGGGCCGCCCAAATTTTATTCCCTGCCGGGGGAAAGTGGGTTCGACGCTCTGACCGAGGACGATGATGGCGCGCTACTGATCGCCAAGGGAGGCGCAATCAACCGCATCGTCGGTGATCATGTGGAAGTGCTCTCCCGGCTGCCGGCGGCAACGCGGGAGTTTCATATACGTAGAATGCTTCGTGATCGCGATGGCGGTCTCTGGGTCGGAACCACGGGTCGCGGCCTGGTGCACATTCACCAGGGCAGAACCGAGATTTTTGCGCGGTCCGAAGGGCTCTCGGGCGAAGACATCACCGCAATTTTCGAGGATCGCGACGGGAACATCTGGGTGGGCGGTTTCAACGGACTCGACCGGTTCAGCGAAACACCCGTCCAGACGTATACCGAGCGCGACGGATTATGGAGCGCGCGCGTCGTCTCCGTGCTTGCTGCCAGGGACGGGAGCATCTGGATGCGCACCCTCGATGGGTTGAGCCGGCTGAAGAACAGGGTGGTCACGGTGTATCGAGAGCACGGCAACACTCTTGCGCCGGTAGCGCCGGGCGGAGCGGCGAGCACGTCGGCAGTGAACGGATTCCTGCAGCAAGGTTCAGGATCGCTTTACGAGGACGTCAAGGGGAGAATCTGGGTGTCGACGCTTAGCGCGGTCCGATACTTCGAAAACGGCCGCTTTGTGCCGGTGCGTGGCATCCCCGGAGGACGAGTGCACTCGATCGTCAGCGACCGGGCTGGGAACATATGGTTCGCCCACCAGGACCGCGGCCTTTTTCGCTGGCAAGAGGACGGCACCGTGCAGCAGACCACCTGGAGTCAGCTCGGTGAACGCGGGTTTGCGGATGCGCTCGCTGCAGATCCAGTGAAAGGCGGAATGTGGGTTGGATTCTTTGGAGGCGGCCTGCTCTATTTACAGGACGGCCGCGTCGTCAGATCGTACAAATCCGCGGACGGACTGGCCGAGGCGCGCATCAATGATTTTCGAGTTGAATCTGACGGCACGCTTTGGGTTACCACGGAGGGTGGTCTGGGCCGGCTAAAAAACGGCCGCCTGGTCACGTTTACAACGAAACAGGGGTTGCCATGCGACAGGATTCACTGGACCATCGAAGACGATTTCCAGTCTGTCTGGATCTACACGGCCTGCGGCCTGGTGCGGATCTCTCGTTCCGAATTGGATGCATGTGCCGCTGCCATCGAAAGGGACAAGAACGCCCCGGTGCGAATGCATCCGACGGTTTTTGACAACTCGGATGGGCTGCGGGCTCGCGCGAACGCCGGCGGATTTAGTCCTCACGTCACCAAATCGTCGGACGGCAAATTATGGTTTTTCCCGTTGGAGGGCCTCAGTTCCATCGATCCAGCCCGCCTTCCGTTGGACGCGTCGCCTCCGCCTGTGTACATCGAACAACTTAGAGCAGACGGCCTCATCCACAGTTTTACGTCTGATAAGAAGGATCGCCCGGTCTTGCCGCCGCTCGTTCGCGATCTGGAAATCGAATACACTGCGCTCAATATTGCCGCGCCCGGAAAACTGCGCTTCCGCTACATGCTGGAGGGTCGGGATCATGGTTGGACGGACGCGGGGACTCGAAGGCAAGCGTTCTATAATGACCTCCAGCCGGGAAATTACCGGTTCCTGGTAAGCGCCAGCCGCAATAGCGGCGTTTGGGACCAGACGGGCGCTTCGCTGGATTTCAGAGTAGCCGCGGCCTACTATCAGACGCCCTGGTTTCAGGCGACATGCCTGCTCGCGTTCCTCATCACGCTGGCGATGCTCTATCAGTTTCGGCTGCGCCAGCTCGCGCATCACTTCAGACTTCGAACGGAGGAGCGGGTCAGCGAGCGCACACGTATCGCCCGCGACTTGCACGACACGCTCCTCCAGAGCCTTCAGTCGCTTCTACTGAATTTTCATTCCGTCACCTACCTGCTGCCGAGTCGTCCGGTCGAAGCACGGGACGCGCTTGAAACCGCGATCGAGCATGCTAGGCAAGCGATCACCGAGGGCCGCAATGCTGTCGAGGGTTTGCGGGCCTCCCGCTATGAGGGTGGGGACCTGGAAAGAAGCATCGGCAAGCTCGGCCGAGAACTCGCCGCGCATTATAACGAGCCGGCTTCTCCCGATTTCCATGTCAATGTCGAGGGCGCAACCCGAAGTCTGGCTCCGATCGTCGGCAGCGAAATCGGCCGCGTCGCGATCGAGGCTGTGCGCAACGCATTCGTCCACGCGCGCGCCCAGCGCATCGAAGTTGAGATCGCGTATAACGCGCGCGAACTGCGGTTGCGGGTTCGCGACAACGGAAAAGGAATCGACCCGAAGATTTTTCAGAACGGTCGCGACGGACACTATGGAATCAACGGTATGCACGAACGGGCCAAATTAGTGGACGGAAAACTCGTCTTCTGGAGTGAGCTCGGTTCCGGAACCGAAGTCGAGTTGACCGTCCAGGCTTCGATCGCCTACGCGAAAGGATCCGATTCCAGGCCGTTCGCGCTTAGAGCCGCGAATCTCCTTGCCAAGCTACGTCGAATACTCTCATGAACTCTCTTCCCAATCCCATTCGGATCCTCGCCGTCGATGATCATGCGCTTTTGCGGAAGGGTATCGCCATGATCCTCGCGAATCACCCCGATATGAAACTGGTTGCCGAAGCGTCCAATGGGCGCGAAGCCGTCGAACAGTACCAGGCGCACCGGCCCGATGTCACTTTGATGGACTTGCAGATGCCGGAGATGAATGGTCTGGACGCGATGATCGCGATCCGCTCGGAATTTCCGGACGCACGAATCATCATGCTGACCACCTACGCCGGCGACGTGCAGGTTTTGCGCGCGATGAGAGTCGGCGCCCGAGGCTACCTGCTCAAAACGCTACTGGACAAAGAGCTTTTGGAAACGATCCGCGCCGTGCATGCCGGGAAAAAGACGCTCTCCGCCGAGGCATCCTTCGAGTTGGCTGAGCACGCGACGAGTGATGCTTTGACGCCGGGCGAAATCGATGTGCTGCGGCTGATCGCAGCCGGGAATGCGAACAAGCAGGTGGCCGACCAACTTTCGATCACTGAAGACACGGTGAAAGGCCGGGTCAAGAGCATTCTTTCCAAATTAGGCGCGAATGACCGGACTCACGCGGCGATGATCGGCGTAAAGCGCGGGATTATCCAATCCTAAGATCCCGCCGCGGGTTCAAATGCTGCCCGAAAGAGTAGCGAGGAAACCCAATCGTGGCTATATTCCAAAGCCACAATCTGAGACCCTCAGAAGGGGGTCTCTTGCGACGCCTTTTTTCAACATTCGCCGAAGGTTGGCCTGGTGCCGGCCTTCTGATCCTGCGCATCGTCGCCGGAAGCGTGGCCCTTGCGTTGGGACTTTCAGGCGTGCCAGCGGCGCAATCAATCCAACCTGCAATTCTGGATTTCGCAGCGGTGATCGGCGGACTCCTTTTATTAGCGGGTTTGTGGACACCCGTGTCCGGATGCCTGATCGCCGCATTCGCGCTGTGGAGTTCCATTACCAAGTCTGACGATCCCTGGAGAAATATCCTGCTCGCGAGTGTAGGCGTCGCGCTCGCTATGATCGGCCCAGGCGTATGGTCGCTGGATGCCCGTCTGTTCGGATGGAGGCGCATTGATTTTCGCGGCCCCGAGCGCTAGTTTAGAGCCCCTTTCGAGTGGCAATTTCGCTCCGGAGTGTCCCCGGGTACCACGAATTAGCCGGCGGGTTGCTCGAACGGGGGTTTTGTCCGAGAGCAATCCGGTTCAATATTTATTAAGCAAATGATCACTCTTCTGGAGCACTCTATATGCACGCTAATGCGATAAACATTATCCCGATAAGCTCATTCTCTCACGCTAGTGAATTCATCATTTCCAACCGTGACGAGTCCACTCTCATCAGCTCTGATGCGGCCTGCGCCCCTTTTTTTGAAGGAATTGTCGGCTCGTCCGAACCGCTGCGCCATGTGCTTGCGCAAATCTCGAAGGTTGCTCCCACGGATGCCACGGTATTGATTCTCGGCGAGACGGGCACCGGCAAGGAGCTGGTTGCCCGAGCCATTCACAACCGATCGAAGCGTGCTTCACGTCCCTTTGTTCGTTTGAACTGCGGGGCAATTGAACCCTCGCTTCTCATCTCGGAGCTCTTCGGGCATGAGAAGGGAGCATTTACAGGCGCCCTGCAGCGCCGTTTGGGGCGCTTCGAATGCGCGAACGGCGGAACGATCTTCTTGGACGAAGTCGGCGAGCTGCCGCGCGATGCACAGGTGGCCTTGCTGCGCGTGCTCCAGGAGCGGGAATTCGAGCGGCTGGGCGGAACGCAGACCATTTCGACGGATGTGCGCGTGCTCGCGGCCACGAACCGGGATTTGAATTCGGCCGTAAGTGAAGGTGCGTTTCGGCAAGATCTCTTGTACCGGCTCAACGTTTTTCCGATTCGCCTTCCCGCACTGCGAGAGCGCATCGATGACATTCCGTTGCTAGCGGAACATCTGATTTATCGCAGCGCGCGCAGTCTGGGGAAGCAGATTTCGTCGATAAGCAGGCGGACTCTGGATCTGTTCCGGGCATATGAATGGCCGGGAAACATCCGTGAACTGCAAAACATAATTGAGCGGGCTGTAATCACGTGCGACGGCGAACAGTTTTCCGTCGACGAGTCGTGGCTCGTGCCACAAGAGAGGCGGCCGTTCACCCTTCCATTTACTGATGTTCTTGCAAAGCGAGAGAAGACGATGATCGAGAACGCTCTCAGAGATAGCCGCGGCTTGGTGGCGGGACCATCCGGAGCAGCGGCGAAGCTGAGGATTCCCAGGACGACACTCGACTCGAAGATCAGAAAGCTCGGAATCAACAGATACAGCTTCAAGGGCTGTGAATCCGGCCTTGCCGTGGTTAAGTAAGGTCGTTCTTCCTCGCGCGACCAACAAATCTCTTGTCCGGCGGCTTCTTGGTGGCCGCGTCGGTCGGCTTTGCCCACCAATCTGAATCTCTTGAGCAACAGCTTCAGCGGCTAAAACAACAGGTGTCCAGCACCACGCTCGCGGCCGGGCGAGCCGGTAAAGCAACCGTCGGCCAATCCTGGAACGTCAAGACTGAAAGAACCGGCGTCATTTCGACTGGCGATGGAGCCGTCAGGCCGCGGGTACCGCGCTTCAGTCGATCGAATCGAAGGAAAGAGACAACGATTGAAGCTCGTTGTACCGGGCTATCGTTAACCTGACGTATTCGGATTCCGATTCATCGGCCACAAGGCGCTCCGCATCGGTGGAATGCTTTTCCTCGATGGTGTCAGCGATCGACGACAGACCTTGTTCAACCGCTCGGCGCAGACTGACCGGCGCCGGCCGGCTCCGGGAATCGCCTTCGTCCGGCTCGCCCAGGTATACGGCGTGATTCCAAGCGAGTGCCACCGTGGTCATCGACATCTGCATGAGCTTGTCGGCTACGCGGATCTGGCGCTCGCCGTCGAGACCGAACTCATATCGGGCCGCTTCATTCAGTGTCCGGACCATCGAAAGATCTTTCGCCAGCCGATCCCGCAAAACCCCCGATTCTCTTGCATAACCGGCGCCCGACAGCCGGCGATCGATTAGGGCAACCACGCGCGAGGCGTCTCTCAGAACCGAAGCAACCACGCGGCGCATCTCCGCGACCGAGCGAACCGGCCAAATCTGATCGAAGACAAACCACATGACGATCAAGGCCAGCATGATTCCAGCTAACCGGTCGCGTGCCGGGGCCAGTTCGGTCGGCGCACTAAATCCTGAAAGCGATACAAAGTAAAATGCAAAAGCAATTTGCAATCCCACATAATTAAATCGTGGACCGGCTCCGATCCATGCCGAGAGAAACGCAACCGCGCCGACCATCATCACCAACGACGTAATCGAATCCATGAACGGGAACAAAAATACTTCCGCGCCGAGACCCAAGAGCCCGCCGATGCTTGCCCCGAGCAGCCTGAAGGCCAGCTTCTGCTTCATGGCGCCGCTGGTCACCAATCCGGTAACCATCACCGTAGTTACCGAAGTTGAAATCCCGGGCCAGTCGACCGCGTGGTAGATGAGGTAACAAATCGTTGCGCACAAGCTGATTTTGAGCGCAAAAGCCACATTGACTGGATTCGAAGCGGCGCCGGGGATCAATAATGGAACGTGTTTGGACGGCAACGCCTCAAGTTCGGCAAGTTTGCCGCCATCAGATCCCATCGATTGGAGCGAGTGCAGAATCCTCTCGACCCGTTCGAGATGTGTGAGCGGAACAGAGTCTCCGGATTTGAAGACGGCTTCCGGGTTCGGTCGAAGTTCATGCGCAAGATGTCCACACTGTTGCGCAATCGCCCTGCAACGCAATTGCAAATCCATATCGAGACTCTCTGCCTGAAGGCCAAAAGCCGCCGAGGTGTCCATCAACTCAGCGACGCTAATGATCTGAAGCGGGACCGCCGCCGGGAGACTGCCGCTCGGAAGATTACGATCGGCGATCTGCCGATAGAGTTCGAGCATTGCTCTGTGTCCCTCTGCGGCGAGTCGTGAGACAGACTGAGCAGCCGCCCGTCGTTGCTGATCCGTTGCGTCGTCGGCCGCGTATGCCGAAAACATCGCCGCGAGCGCCCGATATCGTAGCCGCAGATGCCCTGCCAACCGATCGGCCGGTGAGCGCATCGAAAAAAGGTACGAGACCGCAACCGGCACCACGATCCCTATGGCGAACGCGGCGACGAGCCAGAGAGAACTCTTCACCAGCCGGTCCGCGGGAGCATGGTTCTCCCAAATACCGATGCCGACTCCGTAAATGAGTCCCCAGATCGGACCCAGAGCTGGAACAGTCGTGACCGTCGCGATCATTCCGGCGAGGAACGTCATCACTGCCAGAGTCATTACACGCGCTAGCGGATCGTTATCGGTCAAAATCACAACGCCGAATGCGATCGAGAGCGTAACAGCCACGGTCAGCAGCGACGCGACGCCAGTTCGTAAGCTCAACGCGGGGTTCTCATTGCTGACGACAAAGACGACATACAGCGCATAAGCAACGTTCGGCACCCGGAGAACCATCATCAGGACGAGTACAACCACCGAAGCGAACACGATTCGCAGCATACTCTCCACGCGGCCAGGGCTCGCCTGAAGATCCTCTCGCCAATCCTGGAACCACGATCGCGGCGGCACTGGTTCACCTCACGATGGTCAGAGCGGTCGCGCCGATTCGGAACAGCGTGGGATCGGGATTCTGTATCAGAATACGAACCGGAAACCGGGTGGAGAGATGGACCCAGTTAAGTGTCCTTTCGATATTTGGCAAACCGTCGGCTACATTTCCGTCCTCTGGGAACACGCCGTAGCCCAGGCTCTGAACAACCCCATCAAACTTCCGGTCGGGATGGCCCATAAGATAAACATCGACCTTGGAGCCCAGATGGATGTTCCGAATCTTACCCTCGCGATAATTCGCGATCACCCACCAGGTTCTGGCGTCGATCAAGGTAAACATCGGCGAACCCGGGTGTGCGTACGCTCCTTCGGAGATATTCAGGTTTGTCACATAAGCATCGAATGGCGAGACCACGCGGCTTCTCTCCAGATCCAGACGGGCGCGTTCCACTCTCGCCGTCAACCCGGGTCGCTGCGATTCGAGAATATCCAGCGTGTCGACAACATGAACCGCCTGCCCAAGCCGCGCTTTTGACTCGAGCGATTGGTCGCTCGCCTGGCTTTGGCGTAATTCCGCCTGCGTCTGCTGAGACTGCGCCTCTGCGAGTGCGGCCTGAGCCTGCTCGTACTCGCCTCTCGCTACTCGAACCGCCGTATCGGACTGATCGACCTGATCCACCGTGACATACTGCTTGGTCAGCAGCGGCTGAAGGCGATGAAGATCGTTGATCGCATAAGAAAGATGGGCGTTCGTAGTGGCGACATTGGCCTGCGCGCGCGCGACCGCTGCCTTTGCCATTTCCACTGCGCTACTCGCTGTCTTGATGGCTGTCTCGGATGTGCGCACCGTCGCTCCGGCCGCTTCCACGGCGCTATTTTCGGCGGCGATTTTTCTACGCGTGTCGATAATTCTCTGCTCCAGGTTGTTCTGATCCGACAGGGCCTGCTGAAGGGCGTACTGGTAATCGCGCGGATCGATCTCGAACAGCAGATCGCCTTTTTTTACGAACGCGTTGTCCTTGACAGGCAGCTTGGTCAAGCGTCCGCCCACTTCCGGTGCGATCGCGATGAAGTTTGCTCTGACACTCGCGTCGTCCGTGCGAGGTTCTTTATCGGTATCGTAAACGACCATCAGCGACGCGATCACAGCTCCGCCGATCACCGTCAGCCGGAGTAAGCCTCCAATGATTTTGCGTGCTACATCGGGTGGGGTGTTACTCATCGAAAGAAGACCTCCCATAACGTGCAGGCGCACAGAGTGACGGTCGAGGGATAGAACAGCCAAACTGGCCCCACGTGGTGCTCCAGACCGCTGCGAACCAGCACGGCCCGCGCGATAAAAGCCGCGACCACACCCGCGACGATACAGATCATCCATATTGGAAAGAATGAGCCGATGATGGACACAGAAGGCGCACGGCTGCATCCGGAGCAAAGGCTACAAATCGCGATGGTATTCATCACCAGCAGTCTTCTCATAGTCACTTCCCTTGAGTCGTGGTCGCGGAAGGTAGATTCCGCAGCAGATTACCGGTCACCGATTCGAGGCGCACCGCTTCGGTAAATACTCGCGAGCGCGCGGAAACCGATGAAAGACGCGCCAATGCCAACTGTGTCTCCGCGGTGACAACATCCACCAGATTCTTCACTCCGTAGTTATAGGCATCCAAAGACGCGGAATAGGAAGTCTCCGCGGCGCTAAGCAGCGCAACTGCGGCCTCCTGCTGTCTTAACGCGGTGCGAAAGGCGATGTAGCTGCTCCACACCTCTCTTTGCGCCTGATCGCGTTTATCCCTGAGCTCGTCGAGCGCCTGGCGCTTGCCGGATTCCGCCAGCTCCTTCCGGTTCCTCCGCGCGCCCCCGTCGAAGATGGTCCACTCCACATTGACCGCGGCGGCCCATGTCGGCTTGTTTATATTTCCCAGCTGGGCCGGAGGCGTAACCTCCCTTGGCCAGACCGCCGTCTGAGCGACGTTCGCCGACAACGTGATTTTTGGCCAGTAAGCAGACTCGGCATTGCGAATGTCATCGTCCGTTTTACGAATCTCCAGCATCTGCGCCATTAGATCCGGACGATCCGCAAACGCCCGTGAAATCAACTGGTCGATCGGGAGAGTGAGCGCTCGGGGTAACGGCGCGTTTCGCTCGCCATCGATCGAGATCTCTGGCGTTGGCTCGACCCCGATCACTTCCGTCAGCGTCACCCGGGCGATCTTCTCGTCGCCATCCGCTTGTTCAAGATCGAAAACGGCCTGCGCAGTCTGCGCGCGTGCATTGAGCACGTCAGGCAGCGTCGCGCGGCCATTTGCCAGCCTCGCTTCCGCGGCATCCTGCGTCGTCTGTGCAGTCTTGAGTGTGTCCGTTGCGGCTTGCAGACGTTCTTGCGCAGTGACGAGCGCGTAATAATCGTTCGAAATTGCGAAAGCGATATCCTGATTGGTCTTGATAAACTGCGCCCCCACTGCCAGTGCCTCCGCTTTCGCGGCATCCACACGCGCCTTGCGTCCCCCGAAATCGAACAGCAGATATTGCAGCTCAATTTCGGGTTGAACCAGAGGCAAATCAACTACCGAATAGCCGACCGGCGACAAAGGCTTGGGGAAGGGCTCCGCCACTCGTTGATCTCCGAATAAAACGGTCGCGGCCAAGACCGGAAAATACTCGCTTCTCTCGATCCCCAGCAGCTTCGCTTGTTGTTTCGCCCGCTCCCATGTCGCCCTGGTTTGCGGATTGTTTCGTTCTCCGACGTCGATCAACTCCGCGAGCGAGTATCGGTGCTGCGTATCTATGGCAGCGACCTTCGCATCCGGTATCGCATTGCTCGTGCATAAGGAAGCTTCGCTCGGATTGCTTACGATGCCCGAACATTGCCCCGAGGCGCGCTCATGGTACAGGCCCACCAGCACAATCGACAGCGCCTTGATGATTCCCGATCGGTGAACGCGCATCGATCTTTAAGCCGCCAGGCGAGCGGCGTTGTGTCGCCGTCTCAGATGTGGCGCAAGCTTCTTTTTTGCGTTAAAAACACGCCACTGTACCGTCCCGATCGGAATCGCTTTCGCCGCGGCGATCTCGTGATACTCCCACTCCTCGATGAAACGCAGCCTCAACGCCTCTTGCTCGCGAGTGTCGAGGAATTGCATCCAATGGAGAAATTCGAACGCCGGTGGTCCCGCAGGCGCATGAGTCGAGGCGACCAGTTGATCGGCCACATTTTCCAGGTCGATCGTCTCAACTTCGCGGGAACGGTTTCCATAATGACGGTACAGGACGCTTCGAGCGATCTTGAAAAGCCAGCCTCGAAACAGGGTGCGGTCGCGAAGTTGATCCGCTTTGCGGTAGACCGTAAACATGACATCCTGAGCGAGGTCCTCGCTGAGGGCGAGCTCGCAGCCGCGCGCGCGAAAGAACGAGACCAGTTGAGGACGAAAGATCCGGAACACGGGGCGGAAGGAATCTTCGCCCGGCGATTCCAGGAACCCCTCGGCTGCTGCACGCTCCTCAAGTCGTTTTTCGTTTTCGATCGGTGCGTAGTCCATTGCCGTGCTTTAGGGCACTTGGCTTTCCAGAATAAAATGCGGTCATCAACTTTGCTTTCAATGACTTTCGCAGAACCGCTCCAGTCGGTCGCTCGTCAAATGCTGAATTCTCGTCGAATCGCGAGCCGCGCGGTTCCGTGGCAGCCAATTTTGATGGCTGGCCAGGG
The DNA here is from genome assembly GCA_035484655.1 of Bryobacteraceae bacterium. GTDB lineage: Bacteria > Acidobacteriota > Terriglobia > Bryobacterales > Bryobacteraceae > Palsa-89. Next base: position 30,588 of record DATHOT010000124.1, read on the forward strand.
GCGAAAATGCATCCTCGGCTTACGGTTCCTATCGGCCCCCCTTCTGATATGGATCCACGTGGGCTTCCTGTGCGCCGAAGCAAACGATCGTACGATCGGTCAGTCTGTGCACACAGTGGGGCGGCTGCGGATCGCAAGCGTCACGGATGGTGTGGAGTTCTCACGGACAAACGCTTCGGCGCGCTGAAACCCGCACGGTCAAGGAATTCATCCGGCGCGGGTGGGAAGCGCCAGGCTCTTCACATCGCCTGCCGCCAGCACTGACCGAAGCGATGCGCCGAACTTCGTGTCACGATACACCCAGGTCTCCTGGGTCGCGCTGCGGGCGATCTGTTCCATCCACTCTTGATCCGGATGTCTGGTGATCCCCTCCACGCTGTCCCGTCGGCTTTCCAAATGAAGGAAGAACAACACATAGTAGGTCGCCAAACCGCGCCCGCGCAGATGCTCCCCGCCGTTTAATCTGAGAAGCGGTGACCCAAACTCATCAGTCCTCCGACGATGCGGTCGTATCCCCGGCCGGTGTTCTCTCGCGCCATTCGCACCACTAGGCTTCCACTTCTCGCAGTGCTTGGCGTCCCAGGCGCTTCCCGATCTTGGCGGTCACAAGTTCGGCGAAAACTCGCCCGCATCCGGCCGATAACGGTGTTTGTTAATGCGTAGGCTCTTGATTCTGGATTCCAAGGTTGTTCGCGGCATCCGGAGCTTCGTGGCAGCTCCATGAGGTCCCGAAATGCGGCCGCGGGTTTCCGCAAGCGCCGCTTCGATGAGTTCTCGTTCCTGGTTAATCAGAGACGGCTGCAGGCCGACCCAAGGCTCTGCTTCCGGCTGCAACCACGCCTCTTCCACAAAGAATGTGTCCGAGTCGCACAGGATCATGGCTCGTTCGATGACATTTTGGAGCTCCCGGATATTGCCAGGCCAGTGATAGCTTTCTAGAACCTCCACTGTGCGCTTTTCTACCCTTCGAATCCTTTTGCCCTCTTTAGCAGCGTAGCGTTCGATGAAATACTTGGCGAGCAATATAGTGTCTTCCGGGCGCTCGCGCAGAGGCGGGACATGGATTGGAAAGACGTTCAAGCGGTAGAACAGATCCAGACGAAACTTCCCGGAACGAACTGCCGCTGGCAGATCGCAGTTTGTAGCGGCAATTACCCGTACGTCGACTG
>DATHOT010000125.1:0-2891 GCA_035484655.1 Bryobacteraceae bacterium
CAAAAGCGGCGAGGCACAGCCGCAGGGCGCTCCGGTGAACCGGCGCTATGGGCTCGACTGGTATGAGTTCTACGGGCAGGACACCTGGCGGGTGAAACCCAACTTGACCTTGACCTACGGCTTGCGCTGGTCGTTCTTCCCGGCGCCTTGGGAAACGAATGGGCTGCAAACCTATCCGACCTTTGGCCTGGGAACTCAATTCAACCAGAACGTGAAGAACATGAACCAGGGGATCGGCTACGGCAGCATGGGGCCGATCAAATTCAACCTGGGTCGTGGGCCAGGTTTCTATCCGCTCGAGAAAACAGATGTGTCGCCCCGGATTTCGATTGCGTACTCTCCCCGTCCCGACGGAGGGGTGCTCAGGAAGCTCTTCGGCGACCACGACAAGACCGTGTTCCGCCTTGGCCTGAGCCGGGTTTATGACCGCGCCGGCTTCGCGCTTCTGAACAGCTTTGACCAGACCGGCGCGGCTGGTTTAGCCACGACCATTCAGAACGCCTGTTGCACTTTTGGCGTTACCAGTGCTGAGGATTTGCCGCGGATCACCGGCATCCACAATATTCCGGCCACCAATATCAACGGCGTTCTGTTCCTGCAGCCGCCACCGACAACGACGTCGGCTCCGTGGCCACAGGTACCGGCTACTAACGCCCAAGCGAACTTGTGGGGAAATGACAACACGCTGAGAACTCCGCACGCCTACACCGCCGACTTCTCGATCGGACGAGAGCTGCCGAAACGCTTCTCGCTGCAACTTTCGTATGTCGGGCGCTTCGGCCGGCACCTGCTGACGCAGCGCGATCTGACCCAGCCGCTTGATATCAGGGACCCGAAGACGGGAATTGACTACTACACGGCAGCTTCAGCTATATCCAATCTGGCCCGGCATTTTGCGCTGGCGAACAACGGCGGGCAGCCGACCAATTATTACCAGGGCTTCCCGACGACCGCGCAGATAGAAAGCGTCACCGCCGCAGGACTGGGCAAGACGGCCCAGTACTGGATTGACATGATCCAGCCGCTCCGGCCGGGCGCGTCTTACTACACCGATACTTTTGGCACCGGTCTGGTTCCGACGCCGAATCCCACCGACAGCCTGATTCAGGAAGTCTTCAATATGTATTACAACCCGGGCCTCTCGGTCATTGGTGACGAAATCGTCGGCCTCGCCGATATCGATTCTTACGGCGGCATCGGCGACAACATTGGTTCGGGATCTTATTTTTTCAACGGCCCAAAGGGACTGCTCGGCAACAACTCCGGCCAGTTCCTGAACAATCAGGCGTTCTCGATGTACGGCTGGAGTTCCATTGGCAATTCCAGCTATAACGCGCTGCAGGTCAACCTGAGGAAACAATTCAGCCAGGGTGTTCAGTTCGATTTGAACTATACATACTCAAAGTCGCTCGACATCACCTCGGCAGCATCACGGGTCGGATTTGCGGTGTATGGCTACACGAATATCGGTCTGGTTGGAAGCCGCCTGGCGAACGCGTTCTCACCGAATCTTGCGCGGGCGCCCTCGGACTTCGATCTCACTCATCAGTTCAACCTCGACTGGGTCGCCGAACTTCCTTTCGGCAAAGGACGTGCCTTCGCACGCAATGTCCGCGGGGTTGCGAACGCTTTCATCGGAAACTGGCAGCTTTCCGGAATCGCACGCTGGACCAGCGGATTTCCTTTCAGTGTTGATGGAGGGCAGCGCTGGCCCACGGACTGGTTCTTGACGGCGGTCGGGCAGATGACGTCCAGACCGAAAACTGGGACGTTCAAGGGCAACGGCACGGTGAACGCGTTCGCCGATCCCGCTGCTGCCCAGCAAGACTTCACCTTGCCGCTTCCCGGCCAGGTTGGCTCGCGCAACGTTTTGCGTGGCGACGGCTATGCCGGTCTGGACATGAGCCTGGTCAAGAACTGGAAGATGCCCTACCACGAAGCCCAGAGCATCCAATTCCGCTGGGAGGTGTTCAACGTACCGAACCTGACGCGGTTTAATGCGCAGAGCATCGGGTCGTCGTCTCTGCTCACGTCGCTGACGCAGCAACCGAACAGCTTCGGCGCCTATACGAGTTTGCTGACGCAGCCTCGCGTCATGCAATTCGCGCTGCGATATGAATTTTAGGCGAGCCTGCGCTCATAGCCGACTGCTGAATACTATTTTATCGGCGGTGCAAGTTGAAAACTCATAAGTCTAACCTCGTGGAACCAACGCTTTTGGGTCGACGTATAATTCGCCGGAGGATACCCGCGTGCAAACCCTTCTGCAAGACATCCGCTACGCTCTCCGGCAGCTAGGTCATGCTCCTGCGTTTACCTTGACCGCATTACTTACTCTGGCCATCGGCATCGGTGCGACCACCGCGATCTTCACCCTGACGCAGGCCATCATGCTGAAGTCGTTGCCGGTCGCCGATCCTGCCCAGCTTTATCGCATTGGCGATACCGGGGAATGCTGTGTCGAGGGTTGGGAGGACGATGACTGGAGCCTGTTCTCTTATCAGCTCTACCAGCGTCTCGCGGCAGCCGCACCCGAGTTCGAGGAAACCACAGCTTTTCAGGCCGCGCCTGGGATCTACAGCATTCGCCAGGAGGCCAAAGACCGCGAGGCACGTCCCTTGCGGACCGAGTATGTGAGCGGGAGTTACTTCCATGTTTTTGGCCTCGGGGCCTTTGCCGGACGGGTTATCAGCAACTCGGACGATCAACAGTCGGCCCCACCGGTGGCGATGATCAGCTATCGCACCTGGCAGCAGGCTTATGGCTCAGACCCGGGGATTGTCGGGTCCACATTCTTCGTGCAAGGACAGCCGGTCACGTTGATTGGGATTACGCCTCCGGGATTTTTTGGCGAGACACTGCGCAGCGATCCGCCGGACTTTTGGCTGCCC
>DATHOT010000126.1:0-2227 GCA_035484655.1 Bryobacteraceae bacterium
TTCGCGGCCAAGGAAGCAGTGATCAAGGCATTCGCAGAACCCGACATGCCGTTTCCCCTGCGCGAGATCGAGGTAACACGGGACGGTCCGCTGCCTCTGCTCCGTCTGAGCGGAGCGGTCGCCGAGCGGGCACAACACCAAGGCTGGCTCAGCTCGTCTTTGTCGCTTTCGCACGCCGATTGCCACGCAATGGCCGTCGTTCTCGTGGTCTGTAGTCCGGCTGAGTCCGAGTAGGAAACTTCATGCGCTTCGAGTCCGCCTCTGGTCCGCCGGCCTGAATGGCGTCTTGGACACAGTGCGACAGGTGCTCTCCCAGGCGCTCGAGAGCGACGGACTGCAGAGCTTTGGGTGGCGGCTGAGATCTGCGTGAGCACATCGGTGCAATAGGCGTCCTCGCCGACCATCCGCTGCAATCCTCGAACCTGTCCCTCGACGCGCCGCAGGCGCTTCTGCACATCTTCCTTGTGGTCTGAGTAGCCGGCCATCGTCTGCACCTGCATTGCGACTATACCCCATATGGGTATATCGCACGACGGAAAGCCGGCCCGCGGCTTAGGCTTGCGCCCGTTGACCCCGGCTCGCAGGTGCAGTCCATCGGCCAGTCGCCCGCCGCGCGGTTTTCCTATGAACCAAGAAGACATTGGAGTTTCGACGGGACCGGCGCGTCGGACTCGAACAGTGCGCCGACGGACTTCGCCTCAGCGTGTCGAACCGCCAGACCGCATACTTGTTCCGGTTCGCACAGGGCTCGTCGCCGACCATCGCTGCGGCGCTGCTGCCCCGGACATAGAGCGGCTTGGTTTTCGTAGGCCGGGATGACCGGGCGGTAATGCGGTGGACCTTTCTTCTACGGGTTTGGAGTCGATCTGACACGACCACTCATCGGCGGGGCCGAGCCCTGAGCCAGTCAAAGGCAGTCGCGCCAACCATGATCGCCACGATCGCGATGTTGATGTACCGATGCTCCGGGGTGTCAATGGCATCGAATATCAGGATCCCCTGCGAGCCTCCTGTGCGATGTTCCGTTTTCTGATGAGCCAGCTCGGTGCTGGGTAGCATTTGTCTCTGCTACTGCTTTTGTTTTGTGGGACGGAGCTCACGGCTGACATGTTCGAGCAGAAGGATCGCTCAGCAACGCAACCCAATTCCGGGCGTCAGTGGACAGCGTTGTTTCAAAAAGGGGTTCTGAGCAGACATGATCCAGCATGGGTTTGGATGATCGGCGCGTTCGGCGGCGCGCTCGCGCTTGCCGTGGCCGTTCTGGCCGGTTACGGCACCGGTCCCGATGGCCTCGGGCAAGCGATATTCGTCACGGCGCGCTGGATGTTCCTTTTTTTCTGGCTTTCCTATGTCGGCGGCGCGCTGGCCATCCTGTTCGGCCCAGCCTTTGCCGGGCTGGCGCGCAGGGCGCGGGCTTTGGGCCTGGCCTTCGCCGCCGCGCTTCAGGTCCATATCGGATTGGTCATCTGGCTGGGCGTCGTCATCGGCCAGATTCCGCTGCGGGGCCGCGTGTTTTGGTTCTTCCTGGTCGCACTGTTCTTCGCCTATCTGCTGGTACTGCTGTCCTTCGGAATCGGAATGGGCAACCTGGGACGTCTGTGGCGGCCACTGCTCCTGCTGGCCACGACTTACATTCTGATCGCCTTCGGCCGGGATTTTGTGCTGGGCGCACTCGACCAGAAGACACAGCATTGGCTCTACGCCGCCGAATATGTGCCGTTCGCCCTGTTGAGCCTTATTGCAATCCCGCTGCGCCTTGCCGCGTTTCTTCGCCAGCGCTTCGGCTCGCGTTCCGCCACGGCCTAACGCACCTCGCCAAACTGTTTCATCACGGAACGAAAATTTCGGCGCTTTGCCGCCTGTGATCGTGCCGGAGTGGTGGCGGCCTGGGATCACTCACCTCGCACTAGCGGATTCGGCGACTCTCAATCGACGTGATGTCCGATACGGGGATGCGCTCCGATGGGGAAACGGCAGCTACCGGCAAAACCGCGTTGCGGATCGCCGCCAATATCGCCGGGTGATGGGCGGAATGATCGCCGGTGGGTGTGGCGATCAGGCGGGGCGGCTGCGGCGTCGATTGCAGCCGGTCAAGGGCTGCCCGACCGCCTTTGGCAGTGAATTCCTCCGCATCCTCGGGCGAGGCAATCAGCGTCACGTCGGTTCCACGGTGGGCAAGCGTTGTCAGAACATCCTCCGGCAGCCACACGAGTCCGACCCGGCTCAA
>DATHOT010000127.1:0-7691 GCA_035484655.1 Bryobacteraceae bacterium
AGACTGTCAAACCGTTTAAAATCCGGGCGAGAGATATGAAATTGAAGCCCGGCTACAGCCTTGATAAGCCCTGGGACCTGATAGAGGAGATTGAAGGACCTGATTATCGATGATCCTTCTGGACGCTAATCTTCTTCTCTACGCACACAACACCACCTCTAAAGAGCATCGAGCGACAGTTTCGTGGATCGAAGAGATTCTGGCCGGTTCGGCCCCAATCGGTCTCTCATGGGACACAATTTTGGCATTTCTCCGCGTCTCTACGACCCCACGGATCTTCGGTGAGCCGTTGGATGTAGAGATGGCTGCATCGATTGTGTCGGACTGGCTAAGCCGGCCCAATGTGACGATCATCGGTCCAACAGAGCGGCATTGGCAGATATTCAGCAAGCTGCTTCCGCGATCGCGAGTGCGTGGTTCCTTGATTATGGACGCTCACCTGGCGGCGCTGGCGATTGAACACGGCGCGACGCTTTGCACCAACGATCGCGACTTCGCGCGATTTCCGGGCCTCAGGGTCGAGTATCCATTGCAATAGCGAAAAGCCCCGCGGCACATCTGGCATGACGCCCATCGGGCATGATAAGAAGGCGTGCCTTCTCCGCCCCCGATCAGCATCGTCACGCCCACTTACAACATGGGTCGGTACCTCGAAGAGACGATCCAAAGTGTTCTGAGCCAGGACTATCCGAACATCGAATACATCGTGATGGACGCGGGCTCGACTGACGAGACGCTCGCCATTCTGGAGAAGTACCGGGGCAGGCTGGAGTTTCACTCCGGCCCGGATCGGGGTACGGCGGACGCCATCAATAAGGGATTCGCGCGTTCGCACGGCAGCGTATTCGCATACTTGAATGCGGACGACATTTACCTGCCGGGTGCGATCTCGGCCGCGATGCATTCTATGGGAGCGGATCCGGAAGTGGGCGTGGTTTATGGCGACGCGAACTGGGTGGATGAGCGGGGCAATGCGCTGGCGCCGTATCCGGTGCGTCCATACGATCCGGCCCTGTTTAGCCAGGAGTGCTTCATCTCGCAGCCGGCTGCCTTCATCCGGCGGGAGGCTTTCGAACTGGCAGGCCGGATGGATCCCAATCTGCAATACGCGTACGACTACGACCTGTGGATCCGCATATCACGGCTCTTTCCGATGCGGAAGCTCGATGCGCTATTGGCGGCTTCGCGGATGCACCAGGAGAACAAGACCGTAGGCCAGCGGCGGCGGGTGCTTCGCGAGACAATGCGCCTGCTCGAGTCGCACTATGGTTACGTCCCTTTTCGGCCAGCCCACGCTTATGCTTCCTTCCTGGTGGATCGCCGCGATCAGTTCTTCGAGCCGCTGCGCCCGTCGATTTTCAAGTACGTCCTTAGTTTATTCGTCGGGCTCCGGTACAATGCGGAGCGGCCCTTTCGATTCACGCGCGAGTGGGCCGCGGTAATGTCGCTCGAGGGCCTGGCGCGCCGGTGGAAAGCCTTCCTGGATTCGCTTAGCGAACGACGACACAGCTGACCCGAGCGTCGGCACGAGTGCCGACGCGGCACAGAGGAGTGCGTGCGCTGCGGTTTACTGCAGAGAATACTGTCTGGTCACGATGTTGACGCGGACGCGCAACTGCGTGCCATCCGGCCGTTCGAACACCATGTTATATTCGCCGAAGAAGGCCAGCGGCGCCTGCCAATAGAAGACGCCGGCCTTGAGCGTTGAGCCGAGCGGCAGAGCTTCCGCCTGGCCGCCCACGACCAGGTAGCCTTTAGAAGCGCCCAGCGACAGTTCGATACGGCCCAGTTGGTCCATCTCGAGCGAATACAATCCGGAAACGTCAGGCTCGATCGCCACTTGCGGCGCATTGCGATCGTATCCGCCGCGTAATTGAACCGGGCCAGCCAGAGATTCCGGGCTGGGGGGCTCCTCGGGAGCCGCAACACCGCCGCCACCGGCGTTGAACACGCTGAAGTAGCGGCTGCCCAGGCCGGCGCCGCGGCCGCCATTGTCAAAAGCATTCCAGCTGATGGTGTGAACGCCGTTAGCGAGCGTGGTCGTATCAATGTAGAAGAAACCCACCGCGCCATTGCTATTCGCTAAGCCGGGGAACAGGTTTGCGATGTCACTGCGATAGTTGTTGTACACAGGATGGCCGACCAGCAGGCCATCCAAAACCACGGTGATCGTCGATCCATCGACCGGGATGGCGTAGGGATTCTGTGTGAGGGCCCAGCCGAAATTCACGAAGGAGTTCCCGGATGCGCTGCCGCCCTGGGCCGGCGTATCGATGGTGCCGAACGGCTGCGCGGCCTGGGCGTTATTGACAGTGATGGTGCGAGTGCCCAGATCCACCGTCGTACCGTAAACATTGGTCACGATAGCGTGCAGATGATAGGTTCCATTGCCGAGCGGGCCGGAGCCAGCCGAGTTCGGCAGAAAGTTGGTGAGCATCAAATAGCCCCAGCCACCCCGATACTGATAAGGCGAATTGGGGAAAGTGGCTGCGACATCGGGCCGCGAGTCGGCGACGAAATTTGCGTAGCCAATGAAGACCAGTCCGTTCGAGGACGGTGTCTCGCCAGGGACGGGCGCGCGCCAAATTCCTACACCAGTGGCCGCCGGCACTTCAGTACTGTCCAATGCCCAACCGGTCACGCCCACTGCGCCTGTAATCCCGCTGGTGTTATTCGCCGGAGTATCGAAGCTGCCGAACGGCAGGCCCGGGCTGACGCTGGCGACATTGACTTGGATCTGCTGCGGCGACCCAGTGGCGCCCGCGGCAGTGACGGTGATGATGGCGCCAGGCGATCCATTGGTTGGAGGCGGGGCAGCAGTCACTTGGAATGTGCCGCTCCCGATTCCGGACGTCGGCGAGACAGTCACGTTGGAGCGATCCGAGGCGGCGGTCCAAGCGACGTTTAGCCCGCCCGCGATGTTGACGGTGACCGTTTGGGGGCTGGTAATCAAGGTGCCGCTGTAGCCGAAATTCAGCCTGGTACGATTGACTGTCAGAGTCGGGGTACTAATGGTAATCACCGTGGAGTCGCTCCAACTTGCCGGAGCCGATCCTCCTCCAGATACGCTCACCTGGTTGACTTGCGGTGAAGCGGCATTCGCCAGCACGTTGACGGTAACGGTGATCGCAGGGTAGCTCGCGCCGCCCGCCAGTATATCGCTCCGTATGCAGGTGTTGGACGAACAGTTCCAACCGGAGCCGGCCATTGAGACTAGAGTGAGCCCGGAGGGGAGCGTGTCGGTCACCGTCACGGCGCCGCTGGTAGTGGCGGCGGCATTATTATTGGAAACCGTCACGGTGTAGGTTGCACTCTGCTGTCCTTGCGCGAAGCTGGCGGAGTGCGTCTTGAGGATGCTGAGCGAGGGCTGGCTCACAGTGAGGATCGTCGTGGAGTCATTCCCGTTCGCGGCGGCGGATCCTCCACCGGAAACGCTGACCTGATTGTTCTGGGGCGATGATGCGCCGCCAGCGACGTTGACGGTCACGATGATGGGCGGATAGCTGGCTCCGCCGGCCACTGCATCGCTGCGCGTGCAGGAATTCGACGCACAGGCCCAGCCCGTCCCTGACATGGAGACCAGCGAGAGCCCGCCAGGAAGCGTGTCGGTTACAGTGACCGTTCCGCTAGTGGGAGCCGCGTTGGGGGCGTTGGTGACCGTGACGGTGTAGGTGGCGCCCTGTTGTCCTTGCGTAAAGGCGCCGGAGTGAACCTTGGTGATACTAAGCGACGGCGCACCGAGGATAGTCGTGGAATCACTGGCGTTCGCGCCACCTGATCCGCCACCCGAAACGGTAACCTGATTCACCTGCGGTGAAGTGGCGTTCGCATTCACGTTGACCGTCACGGTGATTGGAGAGTATGCACTGCCGGCTGCCAGAACGTCACCGCGGGTACAAGTGGAAGTAGAGCAGGACCATCCCGAACCAGCCATGGATACCAGCACCAGGCCGGCCGGGATGGTTTCGGTCACGGTCACGGTTCCGCTGGTTGCGCCCGAGCCGGTATTGCCGACGGTCAGGGTGTAAGTGGCGTTGGTTCGGCCTTGGAAGAAGCTACCCGCGTGGGTCTTAGTAATACTCAACGTTGGACCGACTTCGCTGTCGGTGATTTTGGCGAAGAAGCCGTGAGCACCGGTTGCGGACGGGGAGGCGGTCGTATTCGTGAAGTTGGAGGATGAGGTTATACCCCCAATAAATGCATCGCCTGATGCATCGATTGCAATGTTGTCGGCTTGGTCAGTATCGGTGCCGCCGAGGTAGGTCGAATAAACTAGCGAAGGCTCTCCTGAGTCGTTGGTATTGACCTTGGCAACGAAGGCGTCGAACTGGGCAGTCAAGGTATTTTCGTCGACGATTGCGCCACCCTGATAGGTTGCGAAGCCAGCCAGAGGCCGCACAGTGGGGAAATTACTGGAATTCGTACGGCCGACCACATAGGCATTTCCGGAATTATCCACAGCGATGCCAGTACCGGCGTCCGACAGACTCCCGCCCAGGTAAGTCGAATAAAGCAGCGAGGCGTTTCCACCGGCGGTGGTGTTGTATTTTGACAGGAAGGCATCAGGGCAGGGGGAACCCGGAGCGATGCTGGCGCATCCGTTGCCACCATTGGTGGTTTGAAATCCGCCAGCGGTGGTGGCCAGCACGTTGGCGGTTCCGTCCACCGCGCCTGTCGCGTAAGCGGCGAAACTCGAATCGACTGCCAGCGCATTCACGGGGGCCGAGGGAAGGAAAGTGAGATAGGTCGCCGAAGCGCCCGTGGAATTCAGCTTGACTATGAATCCGTCGTTGGTAGCGGTCGTCTTGGAGGTATTAAATCCCGTTGCCGACGACGGCTGGAAAGAAGCAGAGCTGGAGGTGGTTGCGCCGCCGACATAGCTATTGCCGCTCGCGTCAACTGCTATCCCATTACCGGAATCGGCGCCACTTCCTCCAACGAATGTGGAAAAGATTAAAGATGCATGACCCGCTACGTTGGGATTGAATTTTGCTACGAACGCGTCGGTACCACCGCCCGCGAAAGCCCCGCCGACAGTGTGAACGAACCCAGTTCCGCCGAGGGTCTGGCCCGTTATATAGGCATTGCCCGAGGCATCCACAGCGATCGCATTGCCGGAGTCGTTTCCGACACCACCGAAAAAAGTGCCATAAGGTACGGCTTGGCTGGGCAGCCCGATGTACTCCAGGAAATAGGCATCGGTCGCAAGCCCGTTGGAATCGGCGAGTTGGGTTTGATAGCCGTTTAACGCCGGAAAGCTGGTGCCGGAAGCCGCTCCGCTCAGATAAACCCTGCCGGCACTGGTGACAACCATACCGGCGGCCGTGTCCGCGCCGACGATGGTGCCTTGATTCATGGCACTGCCGCTCGGGGAGAAGGCCAGGATAACTACGCTTCCCTGCCCACCCGCCACCGCGGCGTAAATGTTTCCACCGCCATCCACGCCCGCCAGCACAGCAGTTGCAGGAGAGTTGATGGTCGGGCTGGAAATGGCCAAGGTCGGGTCGATCACAAGTTCACGGGATCGATCGTAATCTCCAAGCTGGATGCGAACTTCGTTAGCGGCTGCCAGCGTATAGCCGGCTTGAACTTCTTTGCGCTGGTGATCGATGACCTGGAACGCCAGCGGCCGGTGGTGGATCACCGTGCCGTACGGAGTTTGAAGCTCCAGATCGCCAGCGGAATTCAGAGCAAAGCGGCTCTCGGCGGTGAGCTTGATTCGGATGGAGTCGGGGTCAGCCTGGGGCGCCAGCACCATGTCGTATTCGAGCTTGTCCCGATTCCCGTAATACACGACATCGATGCCGGGCCAGACGTCGTGGTAACGAGCCTGGGCGTAATTGGGCAGATTTCTAAGCAGGCCCTTCGGATCATCGGCGCTGAAGTACGCGCTGGTGAACGCTACGCGATTGAGGCCTTGACCGCGCGACGACGGATTTGCTCCCACCAACTGCAGTTGAACCGAATGGGAACTCTTCGTTCCGGCATCGAATAGCTGCAAAGTCGCGCCGTTTGGTGACAACCAAAACTTATGACCGAATCCGAGCGCGATGAAATCAACACCCAGGGGCGCCTGACCATGGTTCTGCTCAAGAGTGAGGGCAGATTCTCCGAAATTCTCGAGGACCTGCCGGAGCTGGCCTGATTGATCCGGTCGGACTTGGGAGACCGGGACCTGGGCCAGTGCATAAACCCCGATCAGCAAGGCCGTCGCGAGTCTAAATGACTTCATAAATTATCAATCCCCTCCTCGATTCTGGTAGAAACGCAAGATAGTGGACTGACTTACGGCACAAGTAGTTTCATGCGGGCTGCTGAGCAGGTGCAATCTTCCTCGTGTCGTTTGGTCAGCTTGGACGCGGCGCCCTAGGTATGACAACCTAACAACCAAAAATCTTACCCGATGGTAAGCCTTTTCGGTGACTGCGGTCAACTGTTTTAGACTAGTGTTTTAGCCTTAGTACCACTGGCCCAGCCCGGTGAGAAGAGCATCCGTCCCTGGAGTAAGTAGATGGCGTTCCCAACAATTACTAAGTTACTGACGCGGTCCAAACGCATATACGACGGACGTCTGGATGGAATGAACGGCGACGTAATTTATGGTTGGGCATTGAACATTGCCGAGCCCGACCAGGAGGTAGTAGTTAGTTTTTTTCACAACGGGACGGTGATCGGCGAGGCGGTAGCGAGAGAATTCCGGGACGACTTGCGCAAAGCCAAAATCGGGTCGGGGCATGGAAGCTACGGATTCAGCTTCCCGGTTCCTCGGGAAGTCCGGGCGCTCAGAAACTACAGTTTGAGAGCGTACGCGGCACCCAAGACTGAACTGGCCGGAAGCCCGCTGGAGATAAATGAGACGCCGGAATTGCCATTCAGGAAATATGGAAGCCACATCCGGGATTTCCTGGCGCAACAGTATCTGTGTGGAAATGGGATCGAAATCGGCGCGCTGAACCGTCCATGCAAAGTTCCCGAGGGAACGAAAGTGCTACAGGTTGACTCGAAGACGACCGAAGAGCTGATCAAATATTACGCTCGCGAGATGCGTGGGCAAACGGTGGTAAAAGTGGACCTGGTCACCGATGCGCATACGCTAGCGGGCATCGAGAGCGGATCGCAGGACTTCGCGGCCGCCAATCAAGTGCTGGAGCACCTGGAAAATCCCCTGCTCGCAATGGAGAATATACTGCGGGTAGTGAAGCCGGGTGGAATTGTCTTTCTATCGCTGCCGGAGAAGCAGTATACGTTTGATTCCGGCCGGCCGGTGACGTCGTTCGAGCACATCCTGAACGATTACAGGCTGGGGCCGGAGGCAAGCCGGGAGGCGCACTACCGGGAGTGGGTGGATCTGGTGGATAAGGTAGCGCCGGGGGAGGCCGCCGAACATTTGAACATTCTGATGAACGTGCTGCATTACCCGATCCACTTTCACGTGTGGACTCAGTTTGAAATGTGGGAAATGTTCGATAAAATGCGGGCGGTGCTGCCGTTTTCTTATGAGATCGAGTGCTTCAAAGCCAATGAGGCCGAAGCGTTGTTCGTGTTGAGAAAGCTCTAGGAGGTTGCTGAAAAAGTCTCTCGCAGGTCGGAGACCTGCGCCACGTGTAGAGCTAAGTCATTGACCTGGAGTTGTGGAGCAGGTCCCCGACCTGCCAATGTGAGCTCTTGAAAGACTTTTTCAGCAACCTCCT
>DATHOT010000128.1:0-22073 GCA_035484655.1 Bryobacteraceae bacterium
ATAGTTTTCAAAGACGTTCAGCCCAACCAGCGCCACGATATCGACCATCTCGCCATCGGAAAATCCCACACGCTGAAGCTCCTCGGTCGAGCTGTCACCGTTCTCAGCAACCAGCTCTCGTGCGAATCTCAAGGCAGCTTCGATCCTCGAATCGGCGGCGCGACCCTCGCGGCTGGCCAGGATCTGATTGTCGGTCAGACCCAGCTTTCGTGCAATGGTTGTGTGATAGGCCAGCGAATATTCGCAAAGGTTCGCTTGCGCAACAGCCAGCGCGATCTGCTCCCGCACCTTTTGATGGAGCTTACCGCCCGCCAGTGCGCGACTGAATTGCAAATAACCCTCTAGAACTCTGGGTGATTGCGCGAGGGTCTTCATCATGTTGGAGGACACGCCGGTCTCGGTGCTTGCAGCCACAAGAAGCCGCTTAGTTGCATCGCCCGCGTTTTCAAGCTGAATAGGTTGAATGGTTTGCATAAGTATTTCCTTCGTCGTGCGGTCACTTCTGTTAGTTTTTTTGATCGCCGACATTAGGGATGACGGTCGCGCTGCTCCCACTTGTTGAGCACACGCGCCAAGTTTTAAACAACTTTACAGAGGCCGGGTAATGTAAAATTGGAGTCTCAAAGAGAGCTATGGCATATCAACCTGGACGGCATTTCCTTCAGATTCCCGGACCCACGAACGTTCCAGACCGCATTCTGCGGGCCGTCGATAGACCAACGATCGACCATCGAAGCGCGGAGTTCGCTGCGTTGGGTACAGCGTGCCTGCAAGGACTGAAAACCATTTTCAAGACCACCAGCGACGTCCTCATCTATCCGGCGTCGGGGACTGGCGCGTGGGAAGCAGCACTGGTCAACACGCTTAGCCCGGGCGATCGGGTCGTGATCTTTGAGTCCGGTCAATTCGCGTCGTTGTGGTCGAAGATGGCGAAAGGACTGACGTTAAAGGTCGACGCGCTTACTGGCGATTGGCGCCGTGGCGCGGACGCCGATAAACTCCGCGCAAAACTCGAGGAGGATCGGCAACACGAAATCAAAGCGGTAATGGTGGTCCACAACGAAACATCCACCGGGGTGAAGAGCGACATCGCGGCGATTCGAAAGGCGATGGACGCGGCCAAGCATCCGGCGCTGCTGCTGGTCGATACAATTTCCTCCCTGGCTTCCATGGACTACCGCCACGACGGATGGGGCGTCGACGTGACAGTGTGTGGTTCGCAAAAAGGTCTGATGTTGCCTCCAGGGCTCAGCTTCAATGCCATCAGCGGTAAAGCGGTCGCCGCGAGCAAGAGCTCTCTTCTTCCGAAGAGTTACTGGCGTTGGGAGGAAATGCTGGAAGCTAATCGGAAGGGATTCTTTCCGTATACCCCGGCGACCAATATGCTGTTCGGCTTGCGTGAAGCATTGAAAATCTTGATTGAGGAAGAAGGCCTCGACAATGTTTTTCGACGCCATGACCGTCACGCCGAAGCTACGCGCCGGGCGGTTTCCGCGTGGGGCCTGGAAGTGTTCGCTCAGTGTCCCGAGCAATTCAGCAGCTCCTTGACCGCTGTGTTGTTGCCGGGCGGCTTTGACGAGGCCGAGCTTCGTGCGATTATCCTGCGGCATTTCAACATGTCGTTGGGCGCTGGATTAGGCCAGCTGGCCGGCAAAGTTTTCCGAATCGGCCACCTGGGCCACTTCAACGATTTGATGCTGGCCGGAACGCTCAGCGGAGTGGAGATGGGTTTGGAACTGGCGGGCGTGCCTCACCGCAAGGGTGGAGTGGCCGCGGCGCTGGATTACTTAACCGAACGCGCGCGAGATTGAGACGCATAGACGGCAAATGTAACGCGATACCACGCTGCCAAAGCAGACTAAGCCGGTTATTTATGGCCTGGACGACGGTCGCACTCGTACCTGATCTGGCTGGGCGTAGTACCCGAGTCGCGTGTGCGCTGTTAGTCCAGGCTTGTCGATCTTAACATCGAGGGCATGGTATTCGTTTGGACCATCTCCGGCAGGACTTTCGATTGAGAGAACATAAAATGCGTTCGCGTCCGCAATGCAGGTTGCGATCTCACCCGCTATATCGTTACTGGAGTTGAGAACCCGGCCTCCGCTTTGAGCCGCAAGAACCTGCAGACCCAGGTTTCCAATCTGCGCCTGATTTGGGTTCTTTACTGCTTTTAGGAACTCCTGGTAATATGAGGTTCGCAATCCGCCCGCATCCGCCATTCCCAGCGGATCAATGCTGTACAGAGTGATGCGAGCTCGCCGGAGACCGCCGCTCAGGGCAATAATGTCATTGAAAAGCCCCTCCTTGTATTTTGCGGTCAACTGTATGCCCGGGCCGGAAAGAAGGGGCCAGCCCGGACTGATCCAGATCACGATTTTTCGTCCAGGTCTGGGCCCTGCATAGTCGATCAGTTGCTTCAGCACGGCCAGAGAGCTCTGAAGCCGTTCGCCGGCGCCGTAAACTCCTTGCGATCTGCGATTAGTACGTAGACCGAATTTGCTCTGATTCAATTCGGTAAGCAGTGCGTTTCCATCTTGCGTGGGCGTGCTCCCGATCGTCGCTCCCGTATCGGTAAAGAAAACCATTGACACCGGGCGCGGAAGCTCTCCGCCGTCGCGGCGTAGAAAGTTCTCGATCTGCGTCCGCTCGTACGATACGCTGCTAAATGTAGTGTTGACTTCATCCATAAGTAAAATGACTTCTATGGGCGAATCGGCCGTGGAAGCCGCACCTGCTTTGGCCTGAAACGACAATATTTTCTGCGGCTGTTTATTGTCCATCAAGGTGAAGTCCTGCTGCTGCAAGCCAGCGACGGGCTTTCCCGACTTATCGGTCACGACCACATCGAGCGTTATGCTGTGATCGTCACCGGAAGGCGGAACAGACTCCGGAGATTGCGACTGCCCCGCTAGTCCATTGCGCTGCGCAAATCCACAAAAAAGCGAAAAGCAAAGTAAATAAATCGCCCGCCTGCACCGGGAACTCATAACATCCACCTCACTCCAAGTCTAGCGACCTTCAAACCGATGAATCTCACAGCCCGATCTGCTTAATCAATGAGGCAAAACGCGGGTCTGAGTGAAGATCATCGAATACTGGATCGACTTTCAGCGCGGTAATAGCTTGACAGCGCTCGGTGACGGCCCTTTGTAACCATTCGAATGCTTTCTCCGTTTCCGCCAGGCCGATGTAAACTAGCGCAAACGCGTATGGGGAAACATACTGGGTCTTAGAGAGGGTACGCAGTTGAGCCAATACCTTCAGCGCTTCACTACGATTCCCATTTCGAGCATATGCGTGACCGAGATTAGCCAGGTGCACCGGTGTAGCAGTGGCTTCATATGCCTTCCGGAACCGGATGATCGCAGCTGGAAACCTCCCGCGGTATTCCTCGATCTGCCCGAGATACATGTTTGCAGTGGGATGATTCGCGTCAAGCTCCAAAGCTTTCTGGCATGCATCGGCAGCTTCATCAAATCGCCGCGCATATGCGATTCGGTGCGCATAACTAGCCCGGTAGAGAGCCGAAAGTGGATCGAGCCCCATCGCTTTCCGGCTCTCCTCTAGCGCTTCTGCCGACCGGCCTCGAATCGCCAGGTCGTTACCGAGCCAATGATGCGCAAGTGCGTAGTTGGCGTTGAGGTCCACGGCCCGCCTGTATTCCTTTTCGGCGGCGGCGAAATCCCAGTCTTCTAATCCCTGAGCGTGCGCTAGCGAGGTGTGTGCTTCCGCCAGGGAGCCGTCCAGGCTGAGAGCTTTCAGAATTGCGGACCGTTCTTGAGCTTTGAACTCCAGTGGTGGAACGATCTCGAAATACTCCAAGCCAAAATAGGTGTCCGCCAGCCCTATATAGGCCAGGGCGTAATTGGGCTCACGGGCGATGGCCTCTTGAAAGTATCCGATGCCTTTCCTGAGTGCGTCCGGCGTCCGCTTAAACCAGTAGAACCGTCCTAGCATGAACGCCTGGTAGGCAGCCGGATCGACGGACGCAGGATGTGATCGCCCCCCGGCATCCTGGGCCGTCAAGCTGCTCGTGATTTGCTCAGCCACGGCGCGTGCTACATCCTGTTGCAATTGCAAAACATCTTCCAAATCTCTTTCGAACGTCCGGGACAGGAGGTGACGGTCCGTTGCGGCATCAATCAATTGAGCGGAGACTCGAACCCGGTTGCCGGAGCGAAGCACGGTACCTTCCACGACCGTGTCGACACCCAGCTCATGGGCGATCTGCGGAAGGGGCTTGCGTGCCTTCTTGTACTGCATCGTTGATGTTCGCGAGATGACGGTCAGGCCCCTGACACGAGCGAGTTGGTCGATAATGGCGTCCGTCATGCCGTCCGCGAAATACTCCTGCTCGTCATCATGTGACAGATTCTCAAGCGGCAGCACAGCAATCTTGTGGATCTTTGAAGCAATAGACGCCGGATGAAGAGCGCGTCGGCGCCCGATGAAAATCGTAGTAATTAGCGCCATGAGAACGACTATTGCCGCTGCTATCCATAGCCGGGAGCTTCGGGGCGCCTTCTCGTTCGTGAGGGCTACGGTTGGGATGTTGTTCGCAGGTTGCGGCGTCACCAGGAACCGATAACCGTGCCTGGCCACCGTCTCAACAAAGCGCGGGGTCTCAGCCGAATCGCCGAGTGCGGCCCGCAATTTCTTCACGGCGTTGTTCAGACCGCTTTCAAAATCGACGAAGACATCGGAGGGCCACAATCGCCGTTGTAGCTCCTCACGTGTCACCACTTCGCCAGGGCGCTCCAGAAGTAGGGCTAGAATTTGGAAGGGTTTCTGTTGGAGCTTGATTTTGACTCCATACTTGCGCAACTCGCCGGATTCGAAATCCAGTTCGAATACGGCGAAGCGGATCCGAGATCTTCCGATTGAAACCTGCGCCATGGGCACTCCGAGCCCTTTCTCCGGTATACCTGAGCGTTTAAGTTTATCAGATCTATAGGGTTAGGTGGATAGACAGGGCGTAGACGGAAGATATTGACAATTTCGCTGCCGTACGTGAAAGTCCTAGGAACTATGTCCAACTCAAACAAGATTCCCGTCTCCAGCGGGAACAACCCTGGCGCCAGCCGCCGAAGATTTCTTAGCTACCTGGGCGCCACCCCTACCTTGACAGCTTTAGGCGGAGCCGGCTTCCTCTCCACACTGGAAGCACCCAGTGCGCTCGGTGCTACCGGACCACTGGATGCCGGGCAGCGCCGGCATCGCGCTTTCGCGATTCGCCGCGACGCAGCTATGTTGCAACGGGACCGTCCGGATCAGGTATCCACCAGCAATGGGGACGAACAGCTTTACGCGAACCGGGTGGGCAGCTTTTCGAAAGGGCTGCCGCACAACCAACTCGGTGAAGTGGACCTCAATGCTTACAATTCCATGATAAGTGCGCTCAATAGCGCCCAACCAGGCGATTTCGAAGCCATCCCCTTGGGCGGCACAGTCAAGCTGGCGGATCCCCAGGCTGCCTATTGTTATGCCATGGCTGGAGCTGACGCCGCAGCCATCGCTTCGCCGCCCGCTCCGGCTTTCAGCAGCGCTCAAACGGCAGGGGAGATGGTGGAAGATTATTGGTCCGCCCTCACGCGAGATGTTCCTTATAGTCAATACTCATCGGACCCTATGATTGCCCAGGCCTGTGCTGACTTGAGTAAACTATCCGATTACCGCGGGCCCAACGTTAGCGGACAGATTACGCCCGACGTCATCTTCCGGGGCCTTTCTCCGGGCGAGACCACCGGCCCTCTGGTGTCGCAGTTCTTGTGGAAAACGATTCCGTTCGGCGCCGCGCAGTTCCCCCAGCTTTACCGCACTACTGTCCCCGGTGATGACTACATGACTACTTATTCGGCCTGGCTCAACGTGCAGAAAGGTGTTGCGGCCGGATCTAATGTTTTCGACTCCACGCCGCGCTACATCCGCAACAACCGCGATCTGAGTGAATACTTGCATCGGGATTTCATGGGTCAGGCTAATGTTCTGGCTACTTTGTTGCTGCTGAGCTACGGGAATCCGGCGCTCAATCCAAACAATCCCTACCTCAACTATGCCACCGAGGCAGGTTCCATCACCTTCGGCTCGCAAGCCGCGTTGGACCTTATGTGGAGTGCTCCCATCAACGCCTTGCACGCCGTCTGGTGGCAGAAGTGGCTGGTGCATCGCCGGGTTCGCCCGGAAGCGTTCGGTGGCCACATTCATAATCACCTCACAGGAGCCGCCAAATACTCCATTCATTCCGATGTGCTCAATTCAGCGGCCTTGCAGGCGAGTTTCAAGGCCCACGGTAACTATCTTCTCCCGATACCGTATCCGGAAGGCAGCCCCATACACCCGTCCTATCCTGCGGCGCACGCCGTGGTTGGCGGGGCTGGCGTGACGATGCTCAAGGCGATGTTTAATGAGTCGTTCGTCATTCCCAGCCCCGTGGTCCCGTCCGACGATGGTTTGACGCTGCTCCCCTACACGGGACCGCCTCTCACCGTGAGCAGCGAGTTGAACAAGCTGGCCGCGAATGTATCGCTGGGCAGGAATGCCTGCGGAGTTCACTACCGTTCTGACGGCGTCGAAGGAATGCGGCTGGGGGAGGAGATCGCTATATCCATCCTCCGCGATATGGCCACCGTCTACAACGAGCAGTTCGCGGGATTCAGCTTTACACGCTTCGATGGCAACCCGATTACGATCTGCCCGGAATGCTAATGGCGCGCCAGTCAACATATGCATGATCGATCGAAGAAATATTGATGTGGCGCTGGCCTTTTCGGGCCTGCTTTTGGTTCAGCAACCGGCAGGCCCGCAAGTGGGTCAAAACAAACCCGCTGACGCAAAGTCTCCGGCCAATACCAGCGCCGCCTCCGGGCCTCGGTCGCCCCAAGGGAAGGGGCTTAGCATAAAACCAATACAAACCTCAACGCACCAGGCATCAAGCGATGGTTGCACTTATGGCGTTAAAGTCATTGTCAGGAAAACAGTTCTTGCACCGCTCTACCTTTTCCATCTTTGGTGACGTACACGGGCCGTTTCTCGACAACGAACGATTGAGTCGGCGGAATGCCAAGCGCATGATAGATCGTGGCGTGCAGATCTTCGACAGGGACGGGATTCTCGATCGTAGTGCAAGGCCGTTCGTCCGCGGTCTTTCCATACACGAAGCCTCTCTTGATGCCGCCACCAAACATCAGGACCGAGCCCGCTGCGGTGAAGTGCCGATGCATCCCATAGTGCTTAGGCGATTGCATCACCTCGGGCGTGTTGGCTTGGTCCTTGACCTCTTTGCCAAACTTCCCCTCGGTGATCGCATCTCGGCCGAATTCGCTCGCTAGCACCACCAACGTTCGGTTCAGCAGTCCTCGCTGTTCCATATCAATAATGAGCTGGGCCACCGGGGCGTCGATCTGCTGCTTCATGCCGACTGCGCGATCGTGGCCACTTTCATGCGTGTCCCAGTAACGGAATGGAATGTACTCGGTCGTGACTTCGACATAGCGGGCGCCGGCTTCGATCAGGCGGCGCGCCAGAAGGCAGCCCTGGCCGAAACGCCCAGTATTGTATGTCTCGAAGCTCTGGCGGGGTTCGAGAGATAGGTCGAAAGCTTTGGCCGAAGGCGATGTCAGGAGCCGATCGGCCGCGTCCAGAGACCGGATCAGCGATTCACGTTGAAAGTCTCCGGCATACTTATACACAGGCTCCTCGGAGAGCAATTGCTGGTAGAGACGCCGGCGGCTGGTGAAGCGGGCCGCGCCAAGTTCCACGGGCGGACGGACGGCAGACGCCGCATCCTGCGGATCGGTAATCAAGAACGGCCCGTACTCAGAACCCAGGAACCCAGCAGTGTGAAACGCTTTGACGGCTGGACTTTCAGCTCCGATTTCCAAGTCCTGACCGATCGCCACGAACGCCGGAACCGTCGGATTCTTTGGCCCGAGCGTCTTCGCAATCACCGCCCCCAAATGCGGCATTGCGACCGTTTGCGGAGGCACGTATCCGGTGTGCCAGTGATATTGATGCCTCGAATGCAAGATGAAGCCCAGATCCGCGCCTTGAAACGTCCGAATTACCGCGCCACGATCAATGACGCGGCCAATGCGCTCCAAGCCTTGCGAAAACTTGATGTTGTCGACCGCGGTTTCAATGCTCGGAAACGTGCTCAATACCTTCTCGGTGCGTACGCCGGGTTCGAAGGGCGTATATCTCTTAGGGTCGAACGTTTCGGTCTGCGCCATTCCACCCGCCATCCAGAGAACGATCACCGCATCGGCAGTAGCCTTTGATTCGGCGGCATGCACCAACTCCGGCTCGCGGCCGATCAGGGCAGCCAGAGTAGCGCCAGCGGTTGCGCCCATAAACCCACGGCGGCTGACTCGGGCGCTGATCAATCTTTCTTCGGTGGTCATAAGCAACTCTAATAAATCAGTTGAAACTCGGGCTTCATCAGCACTGCCCAGAGCAGGTCCGCAAGCCCCTCCGCCGATGGACGGTCAGGACGGGCTGGGTCCTCCACCGCCTTCTCGGCAGCGCGGCGTTCGTTCGCCGAAGGAGCGCGGCCCAATGCGTGCCAGAAAACCCGGTCCACGGCGTCGGGTACGGTTTTCAAGGCTGGCTCCCCCGGCAGAGGAGTCTCCGCGGCTACCGGCGTGAGCCGCTCCATATTAGGCTCCTGCTCGAAGACGAAAAACCGGATCTGCGGATTGATATCGCTCGTGATTTCCCGATTTTCGATTCCCAGCGTTCCCCGGAAACGGGTGAAGCCTTTTCCGGCGAGATCGTACACCAGACGAGACGGCGTCTTCATCCGGACACCGCGGCCTCTTACGCCATTCAACTCAATCGGGCCGGCGGCGGCGCGCAGTCCGGATTCATCCAGCGGCTTGAGCGAGTCAAGCGTCGTTGCCCCATTGGGTCCGGCCAGCTCGGCATTTGCCCAAACGGCCTCGACTTTTTCGGGCGAATAAGATCCGGCGTCCTGCACGAGAAGCCATAGCTTGGCGGATTTCGAAATATCGATATCAAAAGATGCCTGCGCACTGCGTCCATTAATCGCTTTGTCCAGCACGCTTACCGGCTCGGGCGGGAGCTCGCCCACCATCCTTCGGGCTCCTCGCAAGAGCCAGTGTGTGAGAACCTCACCGTTTACGAGTTCCAAAGCCTGCAAGGTTGTGGCTTGGCTATCCCGGGCCGAGATCACTTGGTCGCGGATCGGACGGCCCAACGCACGAGTGAGCGAGGTAGCGGCAACTCGCCATTCGCGCGTGTAAACTCCGGGAAGGGAAGTGGCCACATCAGTCGCCTTGGGCTGATATACATGCCACTCGCCAGTGATCGATCCGATCGCGTCGGCGAACTGCTCGGCCGTTATGCGGCGGATCTCGGGCCCACGGAATACGTACTCGCGCGGCTGATCGCCCTTTCTCCCTAGCGCGGGCATTTGATATGAGCGCGAGGAAACTATGGTTGCGATGAGGTGTTTCAGGTCGTAACCGTGGTCGACAAAATCGCTGGCAATCCAATCCAGCAGCTCCGCATTCCAGGGCTCGCCATCCATTTCGTCGGCATTCTCGACCAAGCCGCGCCCTAGCAGCCTCTCCCAAAATCGATTTACGATCGTACGAGACAGTCGTCCATTGCGAGGATCGGTAAAGATGGATGCCGCAGTGGCCCGCCGAGCAGCCAACGAGTTCGAAGGCGGAACACGACTCAATGCCGGAAAAAGGAATGCAGGTTCGGCAAAATCCGGCTGGGCTATATCACAGCGGTACAGTTGCAACTTGTCATCGCTCGAAAAGTAACTCGCCAGAGCATAGGCGTCTTTCAGCTTCCACTTACTAATGAAGCTGTCATGGCAGGAGTTGCACTTGAGATTTAATCCCAGAAAAATCTGCGCGGTGTTCTGAGCTGCCTGCATCGCCGGTGTCTGGCTCGCGCTCACCACCCCTCGCCAGTTCACACCAATAAGAAAGCCGTCAGGATCTCCCGATGAGGTTGGATTGAGCAGCTTTGAAACCATCTGGTCATACGGGAGATTGGATTCAAGTGCAGTAAGTAGCCAGTTCGTAATACTCTTGCGCGACGCCGTTTCGGAATAGTAATTGACACCCTCGTCATTGCGCAACAGATCGTTCCAGAACGAGATCCAGTGTTCCGCGTACTTTCGATCGTCGTCGAGAAGCTTCGCCACGAGCCTTTCCCGCTTCTGGCCCTTCTGATCATTTACAAATGTTCGTAGCTCGTCAGGTGCGGGAAGAAGTCCCCAGATATCGAGGTACGCACGCCTGATAAACGCTGCGTCCGAAACCGGCGGGGGCTCGGCGACTCCATGCTTCACGAGATAAGCGGATACGAAGCGGTCGAGTGGTTCCGCCCAGCCGTTCCAAACCGGCTCCGGAACCGGCGGACGTTTCAGCGTCAGCGGTGCCTCCCATTTGGGCTGAGCCGGCGCGTCGGTGGGATTGATCCGGGCGCCTTGATCGATCCACAACCGGATGATTGCAATGTCTGGCGCGGAGAGCTGCTCGCCACCCAGAGGCATCCGCGGCTGCGTCTGTCCGGTGATGCGCCGGATCATCAGGCTCGCCGTGCTGTCGCCGGGCTTGACGGCTGCGCCACTGCGGCCACCCGCGAGAGCATCGCTGTAGGCGCCAAGCGAAAGTCCACCGGACCGCTTCTCCTGACTGTGACACGAAAAGCATCTTGCGGCCAGAATCGGATGCACCTGCCGATCGTAGTCGACCATGGCAGGCGGGACTTGCGAAAACAGGCCGGTGGCAGCCAGAGCCAGGCAAATCCGGAGCTTCCAACCTCGAAGCAGCATTTGCTCTATTTCAGCACATCCTGTTTTCCCATAGCGTCGACTTTTCGCGCATATCCTTGTGACACACGAGACTGCGGGAAACGCTGGTCTCCAAGGAGGACGTCATGAAACGCAAATCGATTCCGGTCCGCTGCTTCGAGCTTCTCAGGCGCCCCACAGATCGGCGACGGGCTTGCCCTTCACCAATTCGCGAGGCTGATTGAGGTGATTGAGGACCATCATGTCCGGATCAATCCCCAGCGCGTAGTAGACAGTCGCCAGCAAATCGGTCGGATGGACCGGCTTCTCTTTTGGAGACGAAGCGGTCGCATCGGATTCGCCGTATTGCATCCCGCGCGCAATACCCGCTCCCGCCACCACGGCGCTGTAACAATACGGCCAGTGATCGCGACCGTCGGGAGAATTCGAGTTACCCGAAGTCGAGACGCCCAGGCGCGGGCTGCGGCCGAACTCGCCCACCGCTACAACGAGCGTGTGCTTCAGCAACCCTCGCTGGTCCATGTCATCGAGTAATGCGGACAGGCCGCGGTCCAGCTTGGGACAATGCAGGTTTTTCAACGGGCTGAAGTTGGCTGCGTGCGTGTCCCAGGCCGTGGTTTCCGGATCGCCATTCGCCACCGACGGCCAGTTCACCTGCACGAACTTAGTGCCGGCTTCGATCAGCCGCCGCGCCATCAAAAGACTCTGGCCGAACGTGTGCATGCCATACCGCTCGCGCATCTGAGGGGATTCTTTTTCGAGATCCATGGCGTCGCGCGCCTTGCCCGACAGCACCAGATCGTAAGCCTTGCCGTAATACTCATCCACTGCGAACTCGCCCACTGCCTTCTCCAGGTCCGGCATTGACCCATTAATGCCTTTCAGCAGCTCGAAACGGTCCTTCAACCGCTCCGGGGGAATCTCCTTGCGCAGCGACAGATCCTCGAGTTTCACGGTCTTTGCCGGATCCTGATACATCCGGTATGGATCGTAGGCCTTGCCGAGAAATCCGGCGCTTCCGCCCTTGCCGATAATGCCCGACTCCTGCAATGGGCGCGGCAATTCCACGAACGGCAGGACCGGGTCTTTGGGCGGCTTGATCTTCGAAACCTGGCTGCCTGCGGTGGGGAAATCGGCGGGTGAGGGCGGCTCCAACTGGCCGGACGGCGATACTTTGTCCGGAGGATAACCGGTCAGCATCTGGTAGATCGCCGCGGTGTGGTTAAACAGCCCGTTGGGCGTGTAGCTCATGGAGCGGATCAGCGTCGCCTTGTCCAGATGCTGCGCCATCATGGGCATGTGCTCGCCGATAAGGGTGCCAGGGATCTTGGTCTTGATGGGCTTGAACTCGCCGCGAATATTGGCCGGTGCATCGGGCTTGGGGTCCCAGATATCGATGTGCGACGGCCCTCCTTGCAGGAAGATCATCACCACGCTCTGAGCGCTCTCCCACCCGCGCGCGCCCGCGTATTTGCTCGCGATTTCGGCGGCCTTCGCGCGGTCGCGCCACAAAAAGAATTGGGGGAGGCTCAGACCCATGAGCCCGATGGAGCCGATGCGCATCAGCTCGCGCCGCGTGGGTCCCTCGCAATTGCAACCGCGATGTCGTCCGGGAATGTTTAGCATGATGGCAATGTCCCTTCTATCTAATAGATGTACAAAAACCCTTTGCTGTTGAGTAGAGCCCACAGCAGGTCCTGAGCGCGCCCGGCTTTGGCGCCGCCAGCAAGATACTTCACGCCCAAATCGCTCTCAGCAGCGGTCGGCACGCGGCTTAACGACGCCAGGTACAGCTCGTCGACGATGGCCGCGTCGCCTTTTCCACTTAAAACCAATTTCGCAACGCGACCCTTGGGATCGGCAACCGCATCCGAAATGGTCTTGCCATTCACCAGGTTGAGTGCCTGCGGCAGGCTGAAATCGGACCGCCGCTCGCATTCGCACGAGGACTCGCGCGGCGGGCGCCCGAACACGTCCAGAAATCCCTCCTGCCCGATATGTGGGTCCACCAGTTGCTCCGCCATGGTGTCCTCAGGAACCTCGGGGAAGTGCGGCCGCGCGCCGGCGGCGGAGGACACCGCGTCCATCAATTCTTCCGCAGAAAGCCGCCTAGGCATGGCATGGGAAAAGTTGTCGCGGTCGTTCTGATTCCATTCGTTGTTGGTGAACGAGGCCTGATATGCCCGGGAGTTGGTGATGGTTCGCATCAATTGTTGCAGGTCGAAGTTGTGGTCCAGTACGTCCTTTGTAAGTGCGTCGAGCAAAGCCGGATTAGTGGCTGGATTCGAGGCCCGGATGTCATCCACGGGGTCGATGATTCCCCGGCCGAAGAAGTAGCTCCAGATCCGGTTGGCGATCGCCTTGGCGAAAAATGGATTGTCCTTCGAAGTAAGCCACTCGGCCAGTGCGTCGCGCCGCCGCTGATCGCCCGGAACCGGCAGCGGTTTGCTCAAAGCCAGCATGAACTCGGGTTTGACCACGTGCCCGTCTTTGGGATGTTTCATCTCATATTCGGACCGCTGGTCGAAAACGATCTCCTCGCCTACTTCGTAACCGGCCCGCAGACCCACCGCCGAAAAGAAGGCCGCCATCTGGTAATACTGTGTCTGCGTCCAGCGCTCGAACGGATGATCGTGACACTGCGCACACACCATGCGGACGCCTAAGAATACCTGGGTGGTCTTCTCCATGGTCGGCTTGGCCTCGCGAGTGACGCGGAAGAAATTCGCTGCTGGATCGTCGTAGGAACTGCCGCGCGAAGTCAGCAGCTCATGTACCAGCTTGTCGTAGGGCTTGTTGGACGCCACTGAATCACGAATCCACTGCTGGAACTCATACGCGCCTTTTTCACCGAGATACTTGCGGCTGGTCTGCAGAAGATCGCCCCACTTAACGGTCCAGTGATCCACGTAGGCCGGACTGGCGATCAGCCGGTCGATCATCTTCGAGCGCTTGACGCGCGAGGGCGCCGGATCGGCAACAAATGCGCGCACTGCCTCGGGCGGCGGCAAAAGTCCCGTGAGATCCAGCGACACCCGCCTCAAAAATGCGGCGTCGTCGGCCAGTGGAGACGGTTGAATCTTCAGCCGCTCCAGTTTGGTATCGATCTGCTGGTCGATGTAGTTATGCTGCGGCAATGGCTTCCATGCGAAACCTGGCTTGGGATTCAGCACGGTCACGGGGATCGTGGAAAACTTTCCTGCATACCGAACCAGCAGCGTGGCCTCGCCGACGCGCTCCCCTTTGACGGCGGCCTTGACGTCCACGGACGCTACGTCGGGGATGTTCGATTCAACCGAGGTCTCGCGCGTGACGTCACGGATAGCTCCGTCCTGATAGCGGACTACCACTTTCACCGCCGCCGTTTCGCCCGGCTTAGACATGAAGATTTCCTTGGGCTCAACCTTCATTTCGACCACTGAATCCTTCGCTGGGTCGCCGAAAGGAACACCCTGGGCGATCCAGTTATAGATGGTCTTGTAATAATCCGAGTCCTTTTCGAAGCGCAGCCCGCCGCCATGCGCGATTTCCTGCGACGGTTTGGCCAGCATCAGGCTTTTTCCGGGATCGGCCCGGTTGAAGCGGCGTCCGGAGAGATCGTATAGCAGGGCTTCATAATCGTATTGCGGATCGTATCCTCGCAGCGAGAGTTTGAATCCGTTTTTGCCCTTGGCCGCGCCGTGACATGGGCCCGACGTACAGCCAGTCTTGTTCAATATCGGCGCGACGTCGCGCAGGAACGTGACCTGCTCCTCCGCCGCGAGCCCAGCCGCGGCTAAACTAGCGGCTAGAACCAGTTTCAGCAACATTAGCTTTTACCTCGTCCACTTCTACCGCGATTGGGCGCGATACGATTTCTTCCTGCTGGCCGTCGGCGGTGAGCTTTCCCGTGATGTAAAAATCGTACTTGGCCGGGCGCGTGAGTTTCGTCGTGGTGACAAGAAACGTGCCGGTGACGCGGTCGTCAGAATCCGGGCGCATATCAATCACGCGGATATCCGCCGCTCCTACCATCTCCGCGCTCACGTTTTTCGGCAACGGCAGACTGGCGTCACTCCGGTTCCACTTCCAGCGAAACTTCAACTGATCGCCTTCTTCCATCCGCTTGCGCTCGAGCATAGTTACTTCGAGCGTGGCGGGCCGAGCCTTAGTCCGAGCGACGGGCAGATCGAGGCCCAGCCACGGCGCGGACAATGGCCGCTGCCGGTCCACTGAACCTTGTTCCGTTGCGCCCGCCACATTTACGAGCATGGCCGGAGCTTCCGCTCGCCGGATCAGACTCGATCCATCCGGGAGTTGGCCCACACCCTCTACGATCAAATCTGCAGGCGCCGGGCTGACTCCTTGTTCAGCCGTCAGGATCAGCGTGCCCCGGCTGTTTCGATTCTGAGCAGTTTCCTTAACAACTGCGCCCGCCACCACATAGCCGCCTTCGACACGCAGGCCAGGGGGCGCATTAGAAACCCGCAATTGCACTTCTCCGTCGTAGCCTTGCCGTTGCACGGTGACCGGCAGCATCGCCGACCCTCCGGCGGGTACGTTCACGTAGGCCGTGCTCAAGATCACCCGGAAGTCCTGCGCCACCGACTCCGCGTTAAGCCGATACGCGTAATTGGCGCCGCCGCGAAGGGCGAGATCCTCCACCGTTACTACTACGCTGCTCGACCCCTCCGGCGCCTTAACCCGTAACATTGGGTCGCCGGCCGTGCGGCTCTGGTTCACGTTATATACATCGTCAGCCAGCGGCTCGTCGCCGGATCGGGCCAGCATTTTGCCTTTCTCATCGAGCACCGTGATCACCGCCATCAGCTTGGATGTGCCCAGCTCGCGCGCTTGTATGCGAAACGCCAGCGGCTGGCCCGGCGTCACACGCACTTTATAACGGTCCACTTGGCCCGGCTTGGAGAGCCGCCCGTTGATCGTGACTGGCATCGCGATCGAGTCCGCAACGGGCGCCGTAATCTCGGGGTCGTCCCCTACTGCGAAAGGAATGGGCAGCACAGGGCTTTCAGGAAGATTCACGAAAACCTGACGCGTGTTCTTGTCGGCCTTCCGCAAATCCACGGTGATTTTCTGGACGCCGAGCGAAGCCTCTAGCACCTCGCCGCGACGGCCGCCCAACGGAAAGATTTCCTGCGGATAGGGGTAAGAGCCGACCTTGAGCCGGTAGAAGTTGGACATCTGCGTCGAATAACGCGCATCGTGGACGACCACGTAATAATAGCCATCTCGCGGAAACGTCACCGCCACTCGCGCATCCAGGCCTAGCAAAGGCGCGTCTTCGCTACGGGCCAGCGTTTTTCCGGACGTATCCAGAATCTCCAACACCGGATCGATCGCCGAGCCGAGTCGTCGCGCCTCCACCTCGAACACCTGCTTCTCACCGCTCTTGGCCTGGATCCGGAACACGTCGCGCTCCGGTCCTTCGAGCGCTCCATTCAGCGTGAAGGGCGCGGCCGGAAGCGGCTGTGCAGTTTCGATGGTGTCGTTGCTGCTGGGAAGCGCGCCCGGCCGTGATTCATCTTCGAGATACTCGGGGAAGGTGCCAACCGCCAAAAGCTGGATGTTCGAAATTCCGTCGGGCGTCTCCACGCGAATCGGGTACGCGCCCACAGCCAGATCGCCCGAGGGCTCGACCAAAAACGTGGCGAAGCGCCCTTCCGTCATGGGGCCGGTGTGTTCGGGAGCGAGCAAGGTGAAAGTGGCAGCCATGCTGGACCGGATCTTCGCCCCCTCGCCCAGGTTCCTTCCGGTTAGCGTGAGCGTGAACGGCCGCCCCTTTTGCACTCCCCGCGGCTGAAGGTCAGTGATGATGGGCTGCGCGCCGAGCGACGCGGCCGCGAGCGTCAACAATAACCACCTCATTGCGTACCTCCTGTGGCCTGAACGGGAACCAGGGGAACAGGAATGAAAGCTTTTTCAAGACCACAGTCGGTGCTGCGATACAACCTCACTTGACCGTCGAACCCTCCGGTTGCCAGGTGCGCGCTGTCCGGGGAGAACGTCACCGAATAAATCCCCGCGGAATGGCCCTTGCAGGACCCCGTCTGCGCTCCGGTGTCGGCGTCGTATAGATTCACGCTCGCCCCGGCCCCAGCCACTGCGATGTGCTTTCCGTCGGGCGACCAATCCAAAGCAAAGATCGCGCCGTCCTGGTGTTCCAGCATCCGGACCAGCGTGGCCTCTTCGCCGACTTTCATATTTCGCGGGCGGTCCATCAGGTAAACGTAAGGAACGCGGTCCGCGCCACCGATCACGATCTCATCCTTGTTAGGATGCCGCGCCACCGCTGTCAATTCGCCGCGTATCTGGTTCACGTTCTCGAGAAACTGGCCGGCGTTGGCGTCGATCAACTTGGCGGCGCTGTCGCGCCCGACCGATACGAAGCGTTTGGAGTCGATTCCAAAAACGGTCGCCAGCGGCCAATTCTCGTGACTGCTGATTTTGTAGAGTTCCTTGCCGGAGGCCGTATCAAACGCGCGCACGGTGTTGTCCACGCATCCCACTGCGACCTTGGCGCCGTCCGGCGAAAGGGAGGCTCCAAAGACAGTGTCATTTGATACCTTCGCCGACCGCAACAGCTTGCCCTCGCGCGTGTCCCACCATTGGATTTCGCCAAATAGAGCTGGAGTGCCGCCGCCCGCCGCCATCAGGCTGCCGTCCGAAGAGAAGGCGATCGACAGAATCCGTTCCGCGTCGCCTTGCAAACGTTTCACGAGTCCACTTCCGTCGGCGTTATGCAACAGTACCTCGCGATTGCCGCTAACCGCGAGAAATTTCCCGTCCGGTGAAAAGCGGAGCGCGTTGATCACCGGAGGCTGATGATAGACCGTGGGTTCGTTTGAGGCGATTTCGCGCGGCGAATCGTCCTTCCCTCCGGACTTGATCCACTCGCGAATGGTTTCGACATCCCCGCTGGGAAGGGAAGGCCCCGAAAGCGGCATCGACGGCTGCATTGCCCCAGTGATGAACTTCACTGCCAGACTTTCGTCGGGAGCCCCGGACATGAATGCCGGGCCTCTCTTACCGCCCTGCTGGAAGCCTGCATAGGTGGTCAAATCGAGCCCGGACGACTTTACAGCCGGCTGGTGGCAGCTGGTGCAGTTTTTATTCAGAATGGGACGGACTTCGCGATAATAGCTGGGTTCGGCCGCACCGAGAAGTAAAGGGATTGCAGCAACGCAACTTGTGGCGAGCCTGAAGCGCATAATGCTTCCCCTGAACGGACTAAGTCTCAGATGCATCATTAGTATAGTAAATCCCTAAGCTGTTTATCAGGTGCAACCCCGAGTGGCAGTCAGGGCCGGTTTGACGTTTTACATATTGATAACCCGGCAGATAGGAACGCCTGGGTCCCGGGAGCCGTCGGAATGGTTGTATCGCTTGCCCGCGCCCGCAATCATAAGGTCTAACCGTGTCTACTTGTAATTGGAAGAAACGAATGTACACGAATCGGCTTAACTCGTGCACCGTCATCGTCTTCGGGACAATCCTCTGTGCCGCCAGCGCATTGGCGCAGACCGGCCGCATCCCGGAAACCCGCATTACACAAACCATCGATAATCGAGTGCGCACAGTCCTGACTGGGCATATTCATCCCAAGGCCGTGGCCGCCACTGACCAGGGACGAGTGGCTCCCTCCCTGGCGATGTCCTACATCACGCTAAGGCTTGCGCAGTCACCAGCCCAGCAGGCCGACCTCGAAAAACTCCTGGTGGAACAGCAGACGCCAGCCTCACCTGATTATCACCGCTGGCTGGCGCCCGAAGAATATGCACAGCGATTCGGTGCGAGCGATGCCGATATCAGCAAGATCACCCAGTGGCTTCAGCAGCAGGGCTTGCAGGTGGTTTCCGTGGCTCGGGGCCGGAACTGGATCGTAGCCAGCGGAACGGCGGCGCAGGTCGAACCGGCGTTTCAGACCGAAATTCACAGCTACGTAGCCGACGGAGAGTTGCACTACGCGAACGCATCGGAGCCGTCCGTACCTGCGGCATTCGGCTCGGTGGTGCAAGGCATTCGCGGCCTGAACGATTTTCGGATGAAACCACGCGTGCGACCCTCGCTCGCCCAGCCTGCTTACACATCGGGAACAAGTCAGGCACATTATCTTGCGCCCGACGATTTGGCTACGATTTACGACATCGCTCCGTTGTACGCGGCCGGAATCAACGGAGCCGGGCAGAAGATCGCGATCGCCGGGCAGATCGAGATCAACCTGTCCGACATCGAGAATTTCCGCAGCACCTTCAATCTGCCGGCTAATGATCCGCAGAGCCTGCTGGTGCCCGGGTCGACTAACCCGGGGAACAGCCCTAAATCGGGCGACCTCGCGGAGTCGGACCTGGATCTGGAATGGGCGGGCGCCGTGGCTCGCAACGCGAGTATCATCTTTGTGTATGCCACCGATGTAATGACGGCGGTGCAGTACGCGATCGACCAGAAGCTTGCGCCGGTGGTGAGCGTCAGCTATGGCAATTGCGAGCAGGAATCGGCGCGGGCGGACATCGCTTCGTTCCAACAGTGGGCCCAGCAAGCCAACGCGCAGGGAATCACGTGGCTGGCGGCGTCCGGAGACAACGGCGCGGCCGATTGCGCCGATTCACAAAATCCAGGGCTGAGCGTTGACCTTCCAGGCACTATTCCGGAAGTCACCAGCGTGGGCGGCACGGAGTTCGTCGAAGGAGGCGGGACATATTGGAATCCCACCAACAATGCCAATGGAGCATCGGCGCTATCTTACGTTCCGGAGACCACCTGGAACGACAGCGTGGCAGATGGACAGCCGTCGGCCAGCGGCGGCGGCGCGAGTATTCTGTTTTCGAAGCCTTCCTGGCAAACCGGTCCGGGCGTGCCAGGTGACAATGCCCGCCACGTACCCGACGTATCGCTAAACGCGTCGGCCGATCACGACGGCTACCTGGTCTACACCTCCGGAAGCCGTCAGATTTATGGCGGAACGTCGGTGCCAACGCCTTCGTTTGCCGGATTGGTGGCGTTGCTGAATCAGCAGCTCGGCTCGGGTGGAGTGGGCAATATCAATCCGAATATGTATGCGCTCGCGCAATCGAATTCCGCCATCTTTCACGACATTACGACCGGCAATAACATTGTCACCATTCCCTGTCCACGAAGAGTGCTGAACTGTACGGCCAATCCGGTGGGATACTACGCCGGCGTGGGCTACGATCAGGCGACCGGCCTCGGATCGGTGGATGCCTACAATCTGGTGACGGGATGGAACGGCAAGAGTACACCGCCGCCGAACCCGGCAGCCCGCGTCACGCTGCTTAGCAATTTGAGCACGGTCGCCCCGAATGCCGTGATGTATTTGATGGCTACGGTGACTTCGACAGATGGAACCACCCCGTCCGGGTCAGTCTCATTTTCAATCGGCGCGACCTCGTTGGGATCAGCCTTACTGACCGGATCGGCCGGTATGGCGACGGCAACTCTGGCGGTGAATGGCTTACAGCTCCCGGTTGGGTCCGGAACGATCACAGCGACCTATAACGCCACCAGCAGCGCGCCGGTGGCCGTCAACGTCTCGGCGTCCGGATCGGGCTCCAGCGGCACGCCCGCGATCACCGGTGTCGCGAATGGAGCCAGCTTCAAGCAAAGCTTCGCGCCGGGATCGATTCTGAGTGTGTTCGGATCGGAACTTTCGCCCTTGACACAGAGCGCGTCCAGCGTGCCGCTTCCGCTTTCCGCCGGTGGAGTCGCGGCGCTGGTCAACGGTATTGCCGCGCCACTCTATTACGTTGGTCCAGGCCAGTTGAACGTGCAGATTCCGTATGAGGCGACCCCCAATAGCTCGGCCGTGTTAAGCATCAACAACAACGGCCAGGTGACCACGCAATCCTTCCCGGTGAATGCGGCGGCTCCGGGGATCTTCACGGATTCAACCGGCGCTCTGGTTCCCACCGCGACTGCGGCGCGCGGGCAGGAGATCGCCTTTTACATCACGGGCGCCGGGGCCGTTTCTCCGGCCATATCGACCGGCGCTGCGCCCGCGGCCTCCACCGCGATCGCGGATCTCCCCAAGCCGGTGCAGGCAACTAGCGTCACGATTGGTGGGGCCACAGCGGCGATCGATTTCATCGCCATTCCTTCCGGCCTCGCGGGCGTGACGCAGATCAACGTGCAAGTTCCGAATGGGATCTCGACCGGCCCGAAGCCTGTCGTGGTAAAGATAGGTGGAGTCGCCAGTGCGCCGGCGACCATCACGATTACCAATTAGTGGCGCAGGTCTCCGACCTCCGAACGATCTTAGAGCGCACGGCGTCCCTGGCTCATGTTTTGACCGTCTCGTGCCGATTACTAAGGCGTCCGACCTAGTAGGTCGTACAGGAGATGCTTTATGTCCAGCATGGAAACGATTAACCACGAGATCCAACCCAATCCGGAAACTGCGGCCGATCCGGCCAAAATGCAGGCGAAGCGCGTATTCATCGGTTTCGCTGCGACCATCACGATCGGCCTCGCGGTGGCGGGGTGGTATGTCGGAGGGCGTATCTTTGCCGCTGAGAAGGTTCACGCCGCAACGATTGTGCAGCCAGTTTCATCGGCCCCGGCGTCGGCTCCCGCGCCCGTAGTTGCTAAACCGGAGCCGTCAGTTGCGGTAATTGCAGAACCCGTAGCTGCGGCGCCCGTCGAGGCACCTGCGCCAGCCTGGAACACCGTCGATCCCCAACCCGGCGACCTTTATCTACAGTTGGCAACCATGGGACCAAATTCCACCAATGAATACCTCAAAGAGTTGGACGCCAAGGGAATCCATCCCCGGATCGCTCCCGGCCCCGGTGAAAATCTACATCGCCTGATATTAGGACCTTATCCAGACAAGTCCGCGCTCGAGAAAGAGCAACAGGAATTGGAATCGACGGGTATTCAGTTTATGGCGCGCCGTTACTAAGGAGCTTATTCGCCCCAGGACCGTTCCAGCATCCGCGAATATTCGCCCGACGAGTACAGCTCGAATTTGAAGTCGCGCGAGGCAATCAGCGTAAACTCGGCCTCACCTTGCTTGAGCGCGAACATTTGATCGGCATAGCGATAGTAGTTCCGCACGAAGTCGTCCGATAGAACCTCACGTCCCGGAGCATTGCCAAACAAGCACTGCAGTCCGAGGGCGCGGGTGAAGATCGCCCTGTAATCTCCGACGCCCCACTTGCGCAGTTTATCCTGTACGCTCGCGGGCGCATCCTGAACCAGTAGGGTCGCGAAACTCTGGCGCGTAATGCCGGCCTCCAGGTGGTCTCGTTCGCGCTCGACAAACTCG
>DATHOT010000129.1:0-31099 GCA_035484655.1 Bryobacteraceae bacterium
TTGCCGGTTTCGTCTTATAGGCGGATAACCGTATGACTAAATCTGCGATTGGGATGATGTTAATAATTCCTTTCGGTTTGGCCGCGGCAGAGCCCGGCGGAGTGCCGAATTTCCATCAAGTAAGCGACAGAATCTTCCGTGGCGCGCAACCGACGGTCGAGGGTTTTCAGGCCCTGGCCAAAATGGGAATCAAGACTATCGTCGATCTTCGACGGGAAGCTTCACAGGCCCGCGCGGAGCAGCAGGTGGTTGAAGCGCTCGGCATGAAGTTTCTGAGCGTACCAATGCAGATGGGCGCGCCAACCGACCAGCAGATCTCGCGAGTGATCGAGGAATTGAATTCAAACGCTGGGCCGGTCTTCGTGCACTGCCATGGCGGGAGGGACCGCACGGGCACCGTCATCGCCTGCTATCGCAAAACCCATGACGCGTGGGACAGTCAAAAGGCCCTGGATGAAGCCAATCTGGATGGTATGCGCCGGGACGCCGGTATGCGGAAATACGTTCGGAAGTTCGCGTCGCTTACCGAAACGAGTGGTTCAGTAACAGCCGGCGCTAGTGTGACATTGCCTTAACGGTTTGGAACTGCTCGATTTCGCCTAACTCCTCGGTACTCAGGCGAAACTCCGCGGCGCCGATCACTCCATCCACCTGGCTGGCCGACCGCATTCCGACGATAGCGGCAGTCACTGCGGGATGCCGCAACGTCCAGGCGATCGCGACTTCGCCCGTCGTGCGCCCATGACGCTTTCCGATCGCGCGCAGTAATTCCGCCAGTCCGAGATTGCGCGAAAGCAGCGGTTCCTGGAAGTTGGGCACGCGCCGCCGGAAATCGTCCGCCGGAAATGCCGCGACGCGCTCGCGTGTCATGGCGCCGCTCAAGAGTCCCGATTTCATCGGTGAGTAAACGATGACGCCGATCTTGTGGGCTTGAGCGTACGGCAGAGTCGTCTCCTCGATTTCAGGCGAAATAAGCGAGTAGGGCGGCTGCAGCGAAGTGATCGGCGCGATGGCCTGCGCTCGCTTCATCTGTTCGGCATTGAAATTGGAGACGCCGATGTGTCGGACCTTGCCCTCCTGCTTGAGCTTGGCCATGGCGGTCCAGCCTTCTTCGATATCTTCGTCCGGCTCCGGCCAGTGGATCTGGTACAAATCGATAACGTCGACTTTCAGCCGTCGGAGGCTGGCTTCCACTTCCCGCCGGATGGATGGCTCTTTGAGCGATTTACTGATCTCGCCGCGCTCGTTCCAGACGCGCTCGCATTTGGTGAAGACGTAGGGCTTCGTCGAACGCCCTTCCACAGCGCGCGCGACCACCTCTTCGGAATGGCCCAGGCCATACACCGCCGCAGTATCAATCCAATTGATTCCGCGATCGAGCGCCGCATGGATCGCAGCGATGGATTCCTGATCGTCCTGCGGCCCCCATGAAAAGGCCCATCCGCTGCCGCCCATCGCCCATGCGCCGATTCCGATGGGAGTGATTTGAAGATCGCTGTTGCCTAGTGTTCTTTTCTGCATGCGTGGAGCTAAGAGCTAGCTGCCGCTGGCGGTGCTGTCCGCTTCTTCACGAAGCGCCCACTTTTCGACCATACCACAGACCACATCGCTGAAAGCCTGCAGGTCGGTAGGCTTCTGAGCGAATTCGCGCGCCCCCAATTCCATGGCGCGGCTGATCTCGGCCTCGTTCCAGGAGGAGCTGAAAATAACAATCGGCGTCTTGGTGGAGTGGTATCGCTCCAGGACGGCCGAGCCGGGGATTCTGGGAATGTTGAGGTCTAAGATAATCAAGCCGGGACTGAATTGGGGATCATCCAGCATTTGAAGGGCTTGTTCGCCGTCCCGGGCGACATGTATCCTGACAGGGATGGAACCTTCGGCTAACGTCTGCTGAATCAGCAACGTATCTCCGGCATTATCTTCGACTAGAAGGACCTCGACTGGCTTCATACACTTATTCTCAGCCACAACTAAGGACTCCCAGCGCAACAAGTCGTTTCAGGTTTTCCTAGAGATTTTACTAGGGTCGTCTGCACTACATTTTTCGCCTTGTATCTCCCTCTTTTTGCCCCCCTTTTGGCGCTCGCCTCGGGCATCCTTTTTTCGCGCCTGGCCGGGTTACGAGCGGTGGAGCTTTTGATCTGCCTCCCTCTTTTCTTTGCAATCACATTGCTGGCCTACAGACGCTCGCCGAGGATCGGATATTCCGGTTGCCTCGCCACTTTGGCGCTGTTGGGGGCATCGCTGGAATCGCTGCACCGGCCGGGCCGCGCGCCCCAGATCGATGCCAGCTCGCGCGAAACCGTCCTCTTGAGTGGATGCGTGGTTTCTCCACCTGCTTTCTACGAAGGCCGCGATCAGTTTGTCCTCGGACTGGCCGCCAACGCTCGCGCCCGTGTCAACTTAACGGTAAGAGACGGCGAAACGGCGCCAGATCTCCACTACGGAGAGACGGTGGAACTGGAGGCGCGCGTGCGTCCCATCCGCAATTTTCAAAATCCAGGCGCTTTCGATTATCAGGCCTATTCCGCGCGGAGCGATATCTATTGGACCGCATCGTTGGCAGCCGGAAGCACCGTGAAGGTGCTGCCAGGCTTCTGCGGGTCGCGGTTCCTGGCGGGAATTTTCGCGTTGCGAACGGCCGCGCTCAACCGCATCGATCGGCTCTACGCCGGCAACCCCTACGCCACCGGCATGATGGAGGCTACTCTGATCGGCGAATCGAGCAAGCTCGACCGGGTCTGGACCGAGGAGTTCCGGCGCACGGGCACCTATCACATGCTGGTAATCGACGGGTTGCATGTCACCGTTTTGGCTGCTTTTCTGTTATTTTTGCTCCGAATTGGCTTCGTTCCGGAACTTGCCGCGCTGGCATTGACTGCCACCGGGGCCTGGCTGTATGCAATGGTTTCGGGTTGTAACGCTCCGGCCGTGCGGGCCGCCGCCGGATTCAGCTTGTACCTTGCCGCGCGCTACTTTTATCGGCGCCGGCGGGTGCTGAATCTGCTGTTCGCGGTGGCGATCATATATTTGATCTGGGACCCCGGACAGATGTTCGAGGCTGGTTTTCAATTGTCGTTTTTGGCGGTAGCAGCCATCGGTGCGCTGGCGATTCCTCTGTTGGAAGCGACTTCCGCGCCATTCTCCCGCACTGTTTTCGGGATTCGCGAAGTGAGCCGCGACGCTCGAATGTACCCCAAGGCGGCCCAGTTTCGCGTCGAGCTGCGCCTGCTCGCCGAGACGCTGCATTACTGCTTGCGAATTCCACAGGACTGGATCGCGGGCGCGCTTGCATTTTCGGCACGGTTGCTCTTCTACGCCTGGGAAATGGCGATCATTTCCACCGTCATCCAGGTTGCCTTGGCATTGCCGTTGGCGATCTATTTTCATCGCATTTCCTTCACGGGTTTTTCGGCGAACATCATCGTTGTGCCTTTGCTCGCGCTGGTTGTGCCGTTTGGTTTTGTAGCAGTTTTCAGCGGATGGCATTTTCCGGCCATGGTTGCCGGATGGCTGCTGGTCGCCGGTGAGAAAGTGGCCGCCTGGCACGTTCAATTCGAACCCAGCTGGCGAGTGGCCGATCCGCCACTCTGGCTGGATTTCGCCTTTTCAGCGGCTCTGATAGTGCTCGCGTTTGCAGTTTGGCGACCACGCCGCTGGAGCTGGGTGGCAGCCTCGGCCGTCGCTATCCTATTCGCTCTGGTGTTCTGGCACCCCTTTCCGCCTGAAGTGCATCATGGGGAACTGGAACTGACGGCCATCGACGTTGGCCAGGGTGACAGCTTACTGCTCGCCTTTCCCGACGGCAAATTGATGCTGGTGGACGGCGGCGGAACGCTCTCGTTTGGACGACAGACGAAAACGCGGATCGACATCGGCGAGGATGTGGTCTCACCGTACCTATGGCATCGGTCGATCCGTAAGATCGACGTGGTAGTGATGACTCATGCCCACGATGACCACGCTCAGGGGCTGCCTGCGGTGATTGAAAACTTTCATCCTGCCGAGCTGTGGATCGGAGCGACTGCGCCAAGCGCAGCCTGGACGACAGTAGAAAGAAAAGCCCGGTTACAAAAGGTTTCGATCATTGCAATGCGTAGCGGCCGGAGCTTCGATTTTGGGGGTACGCAGGTCGAGATCATCTCGCCTCCACCCAGCTATGTTCCCGGGGACAGTCCGACCAACAACGATTCGCTCGGGATGCGAATCAGCTATGGCCAGCGATCTATCCTATTGACCGGCGACATGGAAAAGCCCATGGAAATCCAGGCACTCGCGTCCGGCGAGCCATTACAGGCCGACATCCTCAAAGTGGCTCACCACGGCAGCAATACATCCAGCATAGGGCAGTTTTTGGACGCTGTTTCGCCTACTTTTGCATTGATTTCGGATGGATTTGAAAACTCGTTTCGTCACCCCCACCCGAAGGTGCTGGAACGCCTCGCGACGCATCATGCCGCGGTCCTGCGGACGGACTTGCAGGGATTGACAACCATTCGAACGAACGGTCACAAAGTTGCGGTGGAAACTTTCGTTCCACGAGCGGCATCCGATCTAACGTACCAGTACTCGAGCGCAGTTCCGTAAGGAATTGTATGCGAAAAAGGACGGGACAAGTTCCTTTAGTATTGATACTATAGAGAGACCTGAGGTTCTAAAGGAAATGCCCATTTCGCGCTGGCGGCTGCGCGTCGCCATACTTGCTTTGGCATGCGCTCCCATTCGTCCACTTCTTGCCCAATCTGAGGCCGACGTTAACGCCGGGATCAAGAAATTCACGCAAATTTACGAAGCGGTCGAGTCCAACTTCGCCGACCGGGTAGACGCCGATCAGGTGGTATTCAAAGGCGCTATTCCGGGCATGCTGCGCACGCTGGATCCGCATTCGAATTTCTTCGACCCGAAAGCTTATGCGCTGCTGCGCGAGGGACAATCGGGCCACTATTACGGGGTCGGCATGTATGTCGGCGCGCCGGAGGGCAAGGTGGTGGTGATGTATCCGTTCGAAGGTTCACCGGCTTTTCGAGCGGGACTGCGGCCCGGCGACGCAATCACGTCAGTGAACGATAACAACACCGAGCACGCCACCGTCACGGAAGTTTCGGGCATGTTGAAGGGACCGAAGGGAACTCCTGTCACGATCACGGTGCGGCGCTTGGGTACACCTGAGCAGCTGCATTTCTCGGTTGTTCGCGACAACGTCCCGCGGGGCACCGTGAATTATGCGTTTTGGATGCGGCCCGGAATCGCATACATGCGCATCGAGGCCTTCAATGAAACCACC
The DNA here is from genome assembly GCA_035484655.1 of Bryobacteraceae bacterium. GTDB lineage: Bacteria > Acidobacteriota > Terriglobia > Bryobacterales > Bryobacteraceae > Palsa-89. Next base: position 5,285 of record DATHOT010000129.1, read on the forward strand.
AGCCATGAAGTGGATCAGGCACTGGCTCATTTTCCCGAGAACGCAATCGACGGCATGATTCTGGATCTGCGCGACAATCCCGGCGGGCTGGTGCAAGAGGCGGTCAATGTAGCCGATCGGTTCCTGCGCAAGGGCCAATTGATCGTTTCGCACCGTGGGCGCGCGTCGGCCGAGACCAAGTTTGTCGCCAAGAAGGGCGAGCGCGGACGCGAGTATCCGATTGTAGTGCTGGTGAACCGCGGCACGGCGTCAGCGGCTGAGATTTTGTCCGGCGCTCTGCAGGATCACGACCGCGCGTGGATCTTCGGCGAGAGCACCTTCGGCAAGGGTCTGGTGCAGGCTCCCTTTCCGCTGTATGGAAACAGCGCGCTGCTGTTGACCATCGCGAAATACTACACACCGAGCGGGCGTTTGATCCAGCGCGATTATTCCCATCAAGGTCTGTATGAATACCTCAGCCGCAACGAGGGACAGAATAATCTCAAGGATATGAGGAAGACCGACAGCGGGCGAGTCGTATTCGGCGGAGACGGAATCGCGCCGGATGAAAAATACGAGACTCCCAAGGCGACTCATCTGGAAGCGCAGCTGGAGAACCGGCTGGCGTTCTTCTTCTATGCACCCGAGTTCTTCGCCACGCACAACGAGCATCTGGCCAAGGATTGGAAGCCAAACGATCAGGTGATGGAAGACTTCAGCTTCTTCATTAAACGCCGCGGCATCGAGTTTACTCCGGAGGACTTTGAGCGCGATCGTTCGTGGATACAGAATCGCTTGCGGGTTGAGCTGTTTACCACGGCTTTCAGCCGCGAAGAGTCCGATCGGCTGGGTTTCCAGACCGATCCGGAAGTGCGCAAGGCGCTTGACTCCCTGCCGTCTTCGAAAGCTTTATTGGATAAGGCGCATGAAGTGATCGCGCGCCAGGGCCGTAAGGGCGCGGTCGCGCAGGCAAGATAATCAGCCGCGCGGTTGCTTTTCGGACTCGGCTTCGCTTTCCAGGTCTTCGATCAATTTGCGGGCGCGTGCAGCCTGTTCGCGCGCGACTTTCACTTCGAAGGGAAAGTTGGGGAGCACTGAATCTCCCACCAGCACGGCGGCGATTCCATTCGATTCCAGCAGGTTCTTGATGGACATCGCCTGCAGTTCGCCTGTCATGCTGCTGCCTTCAATGTGGAATATAGTCTCCAGGTCAAGATTGGAAGAATCGTCGACCTCTTCCACTTCGTCCGGCAGGGGATTCTCGTCGATCAGCTTCGCGGCTCGCGCAGCATCGCGCGCAGGCACCCGCACTTCATAGGCCCCCTCCGGCACACCGGGTGCGGAGTCATCCACCATGGCGGCTGAGAGACCTTCGTCGCTGAGCATTTCCACGATGCTCTCACAATCTTCTTTGGCGGTGGCATCCATGGAGCGATAAACCGTTACGAGATCCGATGAAGCGGCCATACCTTGATTCTGACACGCATTAGCGCAAGCATCAGTAGGCTTCGCCGGTGAGTGAATCCACAAGAGCGCGCGGAATGGGCCACTCTCCGTAGACGCGCCGGTCGTCGCGATGAAACTTTCCCGCCACCAGGACGCCGCGCAACTCGGCGGGATTAGGCTGCTGATGCTCGTGGGCGACGAAGTTCTGGAGCGTGTTAGTGGCGTCCTGGAAATCCACCAACAGTTTTGCCGCGGTGGGGACATCATGGCAGGTCACCTGCAGCGCGACCTGGAGATGGCCGGAATCGGGACCGACGGTGAAGAGAATTTGCTCGGCGTTCTGCAGCGCCGCTGCGTACGGCTTCGTGCCGGCAGGCAGTGCATCGGCGTTCTTCAGCGCCACAGCGGGTACGAGCATCCAGAGAGGCTGGTTGGGAGGGACCAGGGCGAGTTTGCCGGGCTTGCGCACAATTGTATAAGCTGCCAAGTCGTCGGCGCTGATAGCCAGCGCCATGAGATTCGGCTTCAACGGATAAAAAGAAACGTGGCGGCTGGGCCGGCTGCTGGGAGCGATGCAGAAGCTGTTGTGGCACGAGCCACCCTGCCGGATAGCGTAATCCATCAAGTTCTTCCAGTGAAAATTCCCGCGCGCCACCAGATACACCTGTCCATCTTTAAAGGCCGCCGCTACAGCGTCCAGGTCCGAGCGATAGTCGAACATGGTTTGATCCACGAACTGTTGGTACTCGAGCTCTTCGGCCGCCTTCGAACCGGCGATCATGTTTAGAATGCCGGAGCGCCGGATGGCTTCCGCATCTATATAGACAATGGTGGCGTTGTCGACCGGCAGGTACGCGACCAGATCGGCTGGATTCGATCCGCCGCGAGTCCGGTACAGATGGATCCCGCCGGTAAAGGCGACGCACAGGATCGCCAGCAGGACGGCGAGCTGCCAAGGCTGGAAACGGAACCTCACAACGGAAGGTTACACCGTGGCGGCGGCTTCTGTCACGCGCGCCGCTTTCCAAAGATCGAGATAGGGCTGCAAGTCGAGCATCATTTTCCGGAATTGGTTGAGATCGAGCGATTGCGCGCCATCGCTGATGGCCTTCTCGGGCGCCGGATGCACTTCCACCAGCAGACCATCGGAGCCGATGGCGACGGCTGCGCGCGAAAGCGCGGGAACCAGGCTGCGCTTACCGGTGGCGTGGCTGGGGTCAAGAACTACCGGCAGGTGCGTAAGCTCGTTGAGGGCCGCGACGGCGGTGATATCGCAGGTGTTGCGTGTGGCCGTTTCAAAGGTGCGGATTCCGCGCTCGCACAGGATGACGTTGGGATTGCCGTGCGCCACGACGTATTCAGCGGACATCAGCAGCTCCCTAAGAGTGGAGCTCATTCCGCGTTTCAACAGGACCGGGCGGCCGCACTTGCCCAGCGTTTTTAGTAACGCGAAGTTCTGCATGTTACGCGCTCCGATTTGCATGACGTCGGCGTATTCGGCCACCAGGTCGACATCGCGGTCGCTCATGACCTCGGTGATGATTCCCAGTCCGGTAGCGTCGCGGGCTTTCGCCAGCAGCTTCAGGCCCTCGGATTCGAGGCCCTGGAAATCGTACGGGGAGGTGCGCGGCTTGAATGCTCCACCCCGCAGGAGCTTCGCTCCCATGGCGGCCACTCCTTCGGCGGCCTGCATGATCTGTTTTTCCGATTCGACCGAGCAGGGTCCCGCCATGACGATGAACTCGTCGCCGCCGATCTCGCAGCCGTTCACGCGGATGCGCGTGCGTTCAGTGCGGAACTCCTTGCTGACGAATTTATAGGGCGCCGAGATGCGTACCGCCTTTTCGACCTGCGGCATGGCTTCCACCGACTCAAGACAGGCGGTTACGTCGCCCATTCCGACGGCTCCGATGACCACGCGCTCTTCGCCTTCAATGGCGTGGATCTTATAGCCGAATTCGCGAATGCGCTCGCACACCTGCTCGATCTCCCGCTTGGTGGAGTGGAGCTTCATTGAGATGATCATGGCCAGACTCCTAAAATAGAAAACCCACTCTTTCGAGTGGGCGGGTTGAAGAATCAGTATAGGCTCAAATCGGGGCGCGATGCAAATGGGCGGATGTGAACGGAGCCGTTAGACGGCTTGGTTGGCCTTCTTTTGCTCGGCCTTCTGCCGGGGCTGGGGACAACCACGATCGGGATATTTATCAACTCCGGGGCGGATTTAATAACCTTCAAGACCTCCTAGACAGAACTCTGGGCTGTGACAAGTCCAAAAAGATGACGTCCGGGACGGGGGCGCGAGCGTACTTGCCTTCCGAGCTACATAGCTGAGGGCATCTTCTCCTTCCGTGACGCAACTGAGACCAGTTGTCAACCCCGGCGGCATGGAAAGCTTCCACGGTGAGGAGGGTGTCAGAGGGATTGCTTTGTACGACGAGGACTTCGATTTGCCTTTTGAGCGGCTAACCCAAGTCTACACCAACACTAGGGAGACTACCAGGGTGTTTTCCACCGGCCCTGCTCTTGATATGCTTGATAGGCCGCGCCAAGAAACGTCTTTAATTTACGTTAATTCACGGTCTTTTCTATTGGAGAAAGGGGACATCCCGATGAGCGATAATTTAAGTTTCTCCGCGCGTGACCTGCTTACACGCCTGGTCCGAGAAGACGGTGCGATCCGAGGTAAGATAACGAACCTCGCGGAGCCCTTGTGGTTTCATCGAGGCACGTGCCCTGACATCGCCGCACAAATTGAAGACGTACGCGAGTTGTTGCAAAACGGACTTATCGAATTCTGGAAGGATTCGATTCAGTTTGGAGAGGAGTTGTACCGCGCATCCGCCAAGGGACTGGAAAGGGCAGGCAAAAGAGCGGTGGCGGATGCCGCCCGATCGGCTGCGCATTACGACTAGTGCAGATCGAATTTTTTCATTTTGTAGCGCAGCGTATCGCGAGTGATCCCCAGCATAACGGCGGCGCGGGTTTGGTTGCCGCCGGCTTTTTCGAGGGCCTTGCGGAGCAGGCTCTTTTCGGCTTCCTCCAGGCTCAAATCCGACGGTGAATCGCCCGGTTGAACGGCCAGTTCGCGCACAGCAGGCTGGCCTTCGTCGCGCGCGATCTGGAGGCTGGACATCTGGATCCACTCGGATTCCTCCAGCACCATGGCACGCTCGATGACATTGCGCAGCTCGCGCACATTGCCGGGCCAATTGTGGGTCAGCAAGGCAGCGGCGGCTCCATGCGAGACGCCCTGGATACTGCGCTTGAATTTGACGTTGTAGTGGCGGATAAAATTCTCGGCCAGCGGAAGAATGTCTTCCCGGCGCTCGCGGAGGGGAGGAAGCACCACCTGGATCACGTTCAAGCGGTAGTAGAGATCGAGGCGAAACTTACCTTGTTCGATGGCATCGGTGAGCTTCCGATTGGTGGCCGCAATCACGCGCAGGTCTACCTGAATGTCGCGAACGCCACCCAGCCGCCGGAAGTTCTGCTCCTCGAGGGCCCGCAGAAGTTTGGCCTGGATCACGATAGGCATCTCGCCGATTTCGTCCAGAAAAATGGTGCCGCCGGTGGCGATTTCGAAAATACCTGCCTTAGGAGCGCGCGCGTCGGTAAATGCGCCCTTCTCATAACCGAACAGCTCGCTTTCGAGCAGTGTCTCGGGAATGGCGGCGCAGTTGAGCGGAACGAAGGGTCCTTCGCGGTGGCGTCCGACGTGATGAATGAACTGGGCGAAGACATCCTTTCCGGTGCCGCTCTCACCTTCCAGCAGGATGGTGGAAACTTCGCTCTCGGCGACGCGACGGGCGAATCGCAGGACCTGTTTCATGGCCGGCGAGGCAGCCACCATCTTGAAGCCGCCCATGCTGACTTCATCTTGGTCGCGAGGCGCGGAATCGGGCAGGGCCCGCGTACCTCCATTCTTTCCCGGCCGTCCGAAGACGATCACGGCTCCCGAGACGTCGCCCCGATGGTCCCGCGTGGGAGCGATGCTGCTGGCGATGGCCCTTTTTTCGCCTTTGCGATCCACCAGGAGCACTCCCTCAGCCAGCTCTTCCACGGCGCCCTCCGCCAGCACGCGCCACAGCGGGGCGTCCACTTCGTCGCCCGTTTCGCTGTCGACCAACGGGACTACCTGACGAAACGGTTTGCCGATCGCGTCCTGTGAACTGGTGCCCGTCCAGGCTTCGGCGGATGGATTGAACAGCGTGATATTTTCGCTGCGATCGACGGCGATTACTCCATCGGCGATGGCTTCGAGCGTGGATGCAAGCAATTCTTCCTGCTCCCGCGATTTCAGCTCCTGCTGGTGCTTGTGCAACGCCATCTCGATACTGGCGTGCAGCTCGGCTTCCTGAAACGGCTTGGTAATGTAACCGAGCGGAAGGGCGAGCTTGGCGCGCGAAAGCGTCGCGGTGTCGGCGTGGGCGGTGAGGTAGACCACCGGTATGTTGAATCGATTGCGCAGGATTTGGGCGGTTTCGGTACCGTCCATGTCGCCCTTAATGCGGATGTCCATCAGGGCCAGATCAGGCTTGGTTTCCGCGGCTTTGGCGATGGCGTCGGCGCCAGTCGAGACCGATGCGGATACGGTATAGCCCAATTCGGTGAGAATATCGTGCAGATCTTCAGCCGTAATGCGTTCGTCTTCGACGATCATAATTCGTGCGGGCATCTTATTGATGGGGCACCTTATTTTGGTGGACCGGAACTCAGGCAGCAGCGGCGAAGATGAGCTGGACTTCCGTTCCCTTATTGGACTTCACCTCGATTTTAGCTCCTAACTGCTCGGCCAGAGAGCGCACCAAGCGCAGCCCCAGGGATCGGGCGGTGGCCCAGTCGATATCGCTTCGCAGGCCGATGCCGTTGTCCGCCACCACCAGCCGGGCCAAGCCCTCGGAATGTTCGCGCAGCTCGATACAGACCTCGCCTTCGCGGCCATCTGGAAACGCATATTTCAGCGAATTCGAGACCAATTCATTGATAATAAGCCCGCAGGGAACAGCGGCATCCAGGTTGAGATAGAGCGCATCGAGATTAGTGCGCAGATGAATGCGTCCGGCCTGAACTCCATAGGAATGAAACAGATGCGAGGCAAGTTGACGGATGTAGTCGGGAAAATCAATCCGCGAGAGATTATTGGACTGGTACAGGCTTTCATGCAGGAGCGCCATGGAGTGAATCCGATTCTGGCTTTCCTGGAACATTTTCCGCGTCTCTTCGTCGTTCACCAGGCGCGACTGCAAGCCCAACAGACTGGAGACTACCTGTAGATTATTCTTGACGCGATGATGGATCTCTTTGAGCAGCGCTTCTTTCTCTCGCAGGGAGGTCTTGATCTTCTCTTCGGCGGCGACGCGCTGGGTGACGTCGCGCAGGATAACGGTGAACATGGTGGTACCGTTGGCGCCCACTTTAGAGATGGAGGCTTCGGCGGGGAATTCGTTGCCATCCTTGCGGCGGCCACGGATTTCACCGCGCTCACCCATGCGGCGAGCGGTTACGTGCGCCCCGGCGAAATTTTGGATATGGTGCCGATGGACCGAGGCCAAGGCTTCCGGCAGGAGCACATCCAGAGGCTGCCCAATGACCTCCTGATAGGTGTATCCGAAAATTTTTTCGGCGCCTTGATTGAAAAGGATGATGCGCTGTTCATCATCAACCGAGATGATAGCGTCATCGGCGAGGTCCAGAATCTTGGCCAACGGATCCGGTGAAGTCAAGAGAGCACGATCCAAGAACGATTTAGTCCGCGACGAAGCTGGTTGTTCCACACTTGGCTGCGATGTGTCTTTCGGCATATATCCCCCAGTTGTCAGCCTCGCTTCAGACTTTCACAGCGGGGCTCACCAACGCGGCGGCACAGATACCGTGCAGATTTCGCAAACGTTCAGCCCCGAAGCTCGACCGCTGCCGGGAACGCCGTAGTGACTAGTGTTTTCATTATTATATCGAAATCCGGCAGGGAAATACAATGCCATGGGCGATTGAAACGTGTAAGATTATTAAAGAACTTGCGGCGAGATTGAGCGAATCCCGATGCCGGGCGGAGTAATACTCCATTTGCCGGGCCGACTAGGGAGGTTACATGAGAGAATCTCGTATTGTCATCGTGGAAGACAACGCGGGGGATGTATTGTTCGTGAGAGAAGCGCTGAAGCACCAGGGAATCGCGTTCTCGATGAAGCATTTTGCCAGCGGGGACGAGGCACTCAAAGCTCTGCTTGCGATGCAGGAAGCTCCGGATTTGATTCTGCTGGATATCAATCTTCCGCGCGTGAGCGGCTTTGAGCTTTTGAAGGCGGTCCGAAATCACGAGGTTCTGGGGAACGTGCCGGTGGCAATCATCACTTCGTCGGTGGCTGCGATGGACAAGACCACAGGGCAGCGGCTCGGCGCGGACGCATATATCGTCAAGCCGTCCGACTATGAGGAGTTCATAACGGGGGTTGGCGGGGAGCTCGTAAGACTTGTGAAGCGCGGAATGGAAGTGGCCGACGAGACACAGAATCTTCACGGCCGCAGCCGTTGTTCGCATCGTCTTTCGGAACGGTCCTGAACCGGTAATTATCCTAGGCTGATTTCGACTGAGGAAAGTGGTATGAAAGTAAAGCAGCCCGACAATCAGCGTGAGCGCCGGCCAACCCTAATCTAGGAGCTGGAGTTCAGGACTGCCGAATCGCGGTAGATGTATGAACTCTCCGTTAAGTCAGAATGAGTTAGTAATTCTAGACCGTCAAATGGCGATGGTCGCCCGTCACCTTTCCGAGATTTCGGACTTGCTTGAATCCCGGCTGGGTGACACAAACGATAACGCGGTATGCGCACGGATCATCGAAGAGGGCTTTGAGAACCTGGCGCGCAAGATTCACAACCAATCTATTCAAGTGGCGCAGGAAGCGCCGCTGGTGAGCAAGTCGCAGAGTGCGTGAGCGGATGGCAGGTCGGAGACCTGCCCCACTAACCAGGGGGCAGCCCTACAATTTATGCGCTACGCCCCGGCGATGCCATTTTCGATGGCGTAACGGGTAAGTTCCGCGGTCGAATGGAGATCCAGCTTCTTCATGATCAAGCCTTTGTGGAACTCCACGGTCTTGGATGAGATTTTCAGGGTCCTGGCGATCTCTTTGGCCGAGTGACCTTCGGCGACCAGTTGCAGAACTTCGCGCTGCCGCTTGGAAAGTAGCGGACCTTGCTCGCTGGGGGCTTTGAAGAAGTCTTCCACCGCGACGCTATGGATCAGCGGCGTGAGATAGACGTTATTTTCCAGGACCTTGTGGACAGCGGTCAACAATTCCGAAGCCGCGCTCCGCTTGAGCACGTAACCTGAAGCGCCGGCGCGGAACGCCTCGATGACGTAAGGGGTGTCAGAGTGCACGGTTACGAAGATCAGCTTGGCGAGCGGCGAATCCTTGCGGATCTGGCGGGCTGCTTCCAAGCCATTGAGCACTGGCATCGAGATGTCGAGCAGGATAACATCCGGATTGCGGTCCCGCACCGCGGCTACCAGCGCCCGGCCGTCGGCTACAGTTCCGATGAGATCGAAGTCGTTTTCGAGCAGCTTCGAAATTCCAGCCGAGACGAGAGCATGGTCGTCGGCTAGGAGAACCCGGGGGCGTTTGCCGGTTACCGTATCCACTGCCCCTCTATTGTGGGCTTCCCGGAGGGAAACCGCAAGCGGTACTATTGCCAGGACGCCTCAGGATGCCTCCGTAGGCGTTGCCTTTATCGGGGCCGCGCCCTTAAGCGGGACCGTCGCGGTCACCTGAGTGCCGTGGCCGGGCTGGGTCTTCCACTCGACAGTGCCGCCGATGTAACCCATGCGCTCTTTCATTCCGATCATACCCAAACCGGTCTCCACATCTTCCAAAACGAAGCCGACTCCGAAGTCGCGGATCGTCAGTTGAATGGCCGCCTGGGAGCAGGTCAACGTCACGGTGGCGCGTTTTGCGCTGGAATGTTTGGCAACATTGCGCAAACTCTCCTGGAGAACTCGATATAGCGACAGGCCGATGGCTGAAGGCAGGTTATCCGGAACGTCGCGGTGCGAGAAGCGCACCTGAATGTTTTCGCGGGCGCTGAATTCACTGCAATAGGCCTCCAAGGCCGGAATCAGGCCCAAGTCGTCCAAAATGGACGGATGCAACTGATAAGCGATGCGGCGCAGGTCTTCCGACAATTCGGAGACTCCATTGTGGACCGACTTGAGTCCTTCGAAGAACTCCGGCGACTTCCTCTCGGCATTCTTTTCGATGGTCTCAAGATTCAATTCGAGCAAGACCAACTTTTGGTTGAGTTCGTCGTGCAACTCATGCGAAAGCCGCCGGCGTTCCTCTTCCTGCGCTTGCAGGAGCGCCGAGCCGGCCGTCAGGGATGGTTCGCTTAACGCGTGCGGGCCGAGGACCGCGCGCAAATCGCCGTGGGTTACAAATGTACTATCATCCAGGATCTTACCTGGTTCGAGGTCAACGAAGACCATCACCACGCCGTCGATCCTATTGTCTTCGGTCCGAAAGGGGCGGATCCGCAACGAATAGCGGCGGCCGTCCTCATCATTGACATCCACTGCGCGCGCCGTCAGCGTCTCGATAACATCCTGCAGCAGCTTTTCTAAATTCGGAACATGGATGCGCAAATTGAGGTCACGGATCGGCCGGCCAATATCGGATGGGATCAAGTTCAGCGCCCGTTCGGTGGCGGGTGTGAAGCGGTGAATGCGGAGATCGTTGCCGAGGATCACAATGGGCATGTTGACGTTGGCGAGCAGATTCACCAGATCGTTGCCCATGCGAGCCAATTGCAGATTGCGATTCTGGAGTTCCTCATTGACGGTGTTCAACTCTTCGTTGGTGGACTGCAGCTCTTCCTTGGCGGTTTCGAGTTCTTCATTCGTGCTTTGCAGCTCCTCGTTGCTGGATTGGATCTCTTCGGTAGCAGACCGCAATTCCTCCTGGGATGCCTCCTGATCTTCAATGATGGACTGGAGATACTCGCGTGAGGAGGCCAGTTCCTGCCGCAAATGTTGATTTTCAGTCTGGAGCGAACGCATGCGCGTGGGTGCCAGCTTTCCTTTGGAAGGGGAAGCCTGCGGGCGGCGGCTTCGCACGGATTCAAACAGGATCAGATATTTGCGCTCACGCTCAGAACGGCGGCTGAAGGGAATAACCTGAAGGTTGAGTTCGACATTCCCATTGGAAGTGAGATGAACGCCTTCACGCCGGACCGTTTTGTTATCTCTCCGCGCCTTGGCCAAGGCTGCTTTCAGTTCTGCGGCGAGACCTTCTTTCACCATGCGGAGCACGCTCAAGCTGGCGGCCCCCGCTGCGGGGTCGATAAATTGGCTGGTGTGGCCGCGGAATTGGCAAATCTTCAAGTTTTCATCGACCACAATGCCAGGCGGGCCGTACTTGCTCAACACCAACCGGTCGGCTTCACGCTGCAGATCGAGATCGGTCCAGATTTCGGGCTGGGGCGGTAGCTGCGACTTCTGAGCGGGCAGGTCATGAGTGGGCACCATGATGGGAATCCGCGAGATCCCCGGTTGGCGCACGTAAATCTTGTTTTTCTTGTCGACAATTTGAAATAAGGCGGAATGCGAACCGATCGTTTCCGAGGAGCCCAGCGCCAGGAAGCCGTTAGGATTGAGCGCATAGTGGAAAAGCGGGATCACGCGCTCCTGCAGGGGAGAGCCGAGGTAAATGAGAAGGTTGCGGCAGCTAATCAAATCGAGTTTGGAGAAGGGCGGATCTTTGGTGACATTGTGGCGGGCGAATATGCAGGAATCGCGGATGTGTTTGTGAACCTGGAAGCCTGAGTCGGCCTTGGTGAAGAAGCGGCGCAGGCGCTCTGGGGAAACGGATTTGGCGATACTGGCGGGATAAATTCCGCTGCGCCCAATCTTCAGCGCCGGCTCGCTGATGTCGGTGGCGAAAATCTGGAGCGAGATTCCATCCATCTTCTCGCCCAGGTATTCCGTTAATGCAATGGCCACCGAGTAAGCCTCTTCGCCGGTGGAACAGCCGGGGACCCAAATGCGAATCTGGCGGACGGTTCCCTTGCGGTGCGCCGCGGTGATGCGGGGAAACACCTGCTTCGCGAGCGCCTGGTACATGTCCGGATCGCGAAAAAATTCCGTGACATTGATCAGCAGATCGTCATACAGGCATTGGACTTCGTCCGGATCATTGCGCAAGATTCCGAGATAAGATTCGACGGTTTCGGCTCGCTTCAATACCATGCGCCGCAAGATCCGACGCTTCACAGTGTTAGTTTTGTAATCGCGAAAATCGACCGTGGTGGTCCTTTTGACGAGGGCGAGAATGTTGTTCAGGGAGTCCGGCGAATCGGGAAGGATGTCATCGCCATGCCAGCCTGGGCTGCCGATGTAAGGATGCTCGACCAGGCGGACGAGCTCATCGGCTATGTCGCCCGGTTTCCGGACAAAGTCGACGCAACCCGCTTCGATCGCGCTACGGGGCATCCCGTCGTACTTTGCGGTTTCAGGGTTTTGAACGAAGGCGATGCCGCCGGCGGACTTAATCGCTTTCAATCCGGAGGTTCCATCCGAGCCGTTTCCAGAAAGCAGCACACCGATGGAACGCATCCCCTGATCTTGGGCGAGTGCGCTGAAAAACGTGTCAATGCTGGTCAACTGGCCACTGACCAAGCTGCGGGGTCCCAGGCGCAAGGTCCGTTTTGCAATGGAGACGGTGGTGTTCCGCGGGATCACATATACGTGATCGGGTTGAACCTGCACGCCGCTGCGAGCCTCGAGCACCGGCATCTTCGACTCGCGGGCCAGGATTTCCGCAAGCATACTGACGTGTTTGGGATCCAGATGCTGCACGAAGACGAACGCCATTCCGTTGTCTTTCGGAAGGGCATGCAGGAGTTCGGTGAATGCTTCCAGACCCCCGGCGGACGCTCCCACGCCGATGATGGGAAATTGGTTGGATTTCGGCGAAGCGGCAGAGGGCGGCGTGGGACCCCGGTCGGATTTGCTGCCGTTGGAACGGGAACTGACGTGTTTATGGTTTTTGAGGGGCTTAGCGGGGGCTTTCTTCTTGGCCATACTGCGGTGTCGAGCTTCATCATACCGAAATGCAGAGCGATCGGAAGTAATTAGGACGAGGTATGCGGGCGGACGGTGTTTCCAGAAGACAGATTCACATCCGCGGCATCGCTGGCGTGACGAAATCGAGGGCGATTGCGGCGGACTGGAGAGTTTTGTGAGCCTGCCATCGAGGCGATGGTGCGGGACGTGCTGGCGGGGCTCTTCAGAATATTTGTCTGCTGGAGCGCGCCGTCGCCGGACTTAGGAGGTTGCTGAAAAAGTCTTTCAAGAGCTCACATTGGCAGGTCGGGGACCTGCTCCACAACTCCAGGTCAATGACTTAGCTCTACACGTGGCGCAGGTCTCCGACCTGCGAGAGACTTTTCAGCAACCTCTTAGAGCGCAAGACTTCGAAGTGTTTTTACACGCCCAGGTTCCGCCGAATGATGGAGGCGTTGCGTTGGGTCAGGCGGTGATTGCCGATGCGGCACTCGAATAAAACACGGCAAGAGTGCACGCGCTACGGGATGTCGGGAGTGCACATCATGGCGTCGTTGAAGCGGTTGGTGAAATTGGCGATGCAGATGGTGAGCGTCAGTTCCACGATCTGATCGTCATTGAAATATTGCTTCAACTCCTGAAGCGCGGGCGGCCGGAGTGCAGAAGCGCCGCGCGTGACACGCTCGGCGTAGAGGAGGACGGCTTTCTCCTTGGCGTCAAAAGCTTCGCTGCGCTGGTAGAATGCCAAATTCTTTATCTGCTCGTCGGTGATACCATGCTTCTTGCCCGACGCGGAGTGCGCGCGATGACAATACTCACAGCCATTGATCAAGGCTGTTTTGAGATAGGCGAGATCCTTTAACTTCGCGTCCACGGTGCCTTTGTCGATCACCGCGCTGTAGAGCGGCATAAAATGCTCGAGCGCCTGGGGCGATCGCGCCATGGTGGCGAAAAAGCTGGGCATGTGTCCGAAGACGTGCGTCAGTTTATCGAAGATAGGTTGAACGGAAGGCGCCGCCTGGTCTTTGGATAGGGGGCTGATGGTTTGAGAACCGAGAGTTGCTGTCGACATAATTGCTCCTTTTATGATGAATGGTTTCGTCTTTGTGAGCTGATGACGCCGGTATTCAAGCCGAGGGTGCTTAATCCGCCGAAAAACCGGGCATGCTCAATTTTAACGCAGCGGTCCATGACGACTTCGAGGCCGGCTTGCCGGGCGCGTTCCGCGGCTTCGTCGTGGACCACGCCCAGCTGCATCCAGATGACCTTAGCTCCGGCCGCGATAGCTTCCTCGACGATTGCGGGAACGGCCGCAGGCTCGCGAAAAATATCGACAATCTCGAGGGGGCCGGGCACGTCGCGCAAGGACGCGTAGGAGCGGAGGCCCAGCACCTCTTTTTCCCTCGGATTTACGGGCGTCACATCATAGCCTTCCGAAAGCATGTAAATGGCGGCGAAGTGGCTGGGGCGGAATGGATTCGACGAAAGTCCGACCATAGCGATGCGCTTGTAGCGCTCCAGTATCCGGATGCGGTCGGCAGCCGTGGTGGCGAAGCGGCCGCTGTTAACCGGTGAATTCGCGCTTACTCCGTCCGCCATTATGCTTTGCCCGCCGACGAGAGTGCCTGATCGAGATCCCACAGAATGTCCTCAATTTCTTCGATTCCTACCGAGAGTCGGATCAGATCGTCGCTGATGCCGCCAGCGCGCTTCTCTTCGTTGCTCAACTGCTGGTGCGTAGTCGAGGCCGGATGGATCACCAGACTCTTGGCGTCGCCTACGTTGGCCAGGTGCGAAAAAAGCTGCAGGCTTTCGATGAAGCGCTTGCCGGCTTCGAGGCCGCCGCTAATGCCAAAGCTCATGATGGCGCCCGCGCCTCGGGGAAGATATTTCTGGGCGAGCGAATGGTAGCGACTGGAGGGTAATCCGGGATAATTCACCCACGCAACCCGCGGATGACCGGAAAGGAAGCGCGCCACTTCCAGCGCGTTGCGGGAATGACAGTCCATACGCAGCTTGAGCGTTTCGAGGCCCTGAATAAACAGAAACGAGTTGAACGGGCTGAGGGCGGGGCCAAAGTCGCGCAGGCCTTCGACGCGAGCCTTCATGATGTAGGCGAAGTCGCCAAAGGTTTCGTAGAAACGGATGCCGTGATAGCCTTTGCTCGGCTCCAGCATTTGCGGGAACGTGCCGCGATCCCAGGGAAAGCGGCCGCTGTCGACAATCACGCCGCCGATCGACGTCCCATGGCCGCCGATGAACTTGGTGGCCGAATGGAGAACGATATCGGCGCCGTGCTCGATCGGCCGGCAGAGACACGGCGAGGCGAAGGTGTTGTCGATCATGAGCGGAAGATTGGCGTCGTGGGCGATGGCGGCGATGGCTTCGATATCCAGGACATTGAGGAGCGGATTGCCGATCGTTTCGCCGTACAGCACGCGGGTTCGGGGCGTGATGGCGCGCCGGAAGTTTTCCGGGTCGTCCGGGTCGACGAAAACGGTATTGATTCCGAGCCGCCGGAAGCTCACGTCAAACTGCGTGTATGTCCCGCCATAGAGATTCTTGGATGCGACAATCTCATCGCCCTGGCCGAGCAAATTCGCGATGGCGATAAACTGCGCCGCCTGCCCGCTGGATACCGCCAGCGCACCCACGCCGCGCTCCAGGGCCGCCATACGCTCCTCGAACACGGCGGTGGTCGGGTTCATGATGCGGGTGTAGATGTTGCCGAATCGCTGCAAGTTAAACAGATTGGCGGCGTGCTCGGTGTCTTCAAAGACGTAGGAGGTAGTTTGATAAATCGGCACGGCGCGCGAACCGGTATCGGAATCCGGACGATGCCCGGCATGCAAGGCGCGCGTGCTGAAGCCGAAGACTCGGTCTTCCGCGCTGCCGTTAGACGAGATTTTGCAGGATAGCTGGGTTTCTTCCGGCATACCACCTGATTGTACGATTTCCATCAGGCGGCAACGCTGGCGGATTATTTTTGTGCTTCTAATGCCGCGACATTGGGCATGGGCTTGTATTGGCGGTAGGTTTCATCGTCCAATGAATCCTCGTTGATAAATCCAAGGGCTGAAGCCTTCACGTTGACGCTGAAATGCGTGGGGAGCCACAGATTGGCCGAGACGGGCGCTTGTTCCAGGAAGAAATGCGTCCCGGGACCAACCCTGGCGATGGCGTACATGCTTACCGGCCGCATCACCTCGGCTTCCACCCGGACCCATTGAAACTGGCTTTTGTCGATCCAAAGCTTGCCTTGCATGCCCGATAGAACTTTGGTCTCGCGCGTTTTGGGCTGATAGCCCGGCTTGGGCTCGGCATCGAATACCCAGCAGTCATGCCCGTCGACAGTCGCCTCCCCGGCAGGATGAAAGTCGAAGGCATCGACCATCTCTTTGAGCATGGCGTGGTTCTGGTCACGTTCCTTGAGGAACTTCGCGATGCGCCGGCGCCGCTCCCTCTCGGATTCATCACCGCGCCTTATGACCTCGGCCCGAAGCTTGTTTTCCTCTTCAGCCTGTTCCTCCGTGGAGAGAGGATGATCGTTAATGGCGACCAACCGGTTGTATTGCGAGCCGTCGATCATCAGGACTTCATAGGTTTTGACGGTGGGCTGGGAATGATGTTTGCTCTCGACGTCGCGCTCGAGATAGGAGTACTCAGGGGCCTGTTTCCAGTCAGCTTCGATGGCTTGCACGGAACGCGCGATTATCCCGGTCGCGTCCGGCTGCGGGCCAGCGGCCGATGCACAGCCGGTCGCGATCGCGAATACAAGGAGAGGTCTCATAGCCTCTAACGCGTTACAACGATGCAATCGATCTGCCAATGCACGACAAACGTGCTTAACTACATTTTACCAATGCCTCCCGTGCCGTAACGATGTAAACTTTCTACGCTGGCTGGCCGGTTTCGTGTTGTTTTTATCGTTTGTCAGCCTTTGGCGGCGGTTTGGGGAATGCGAGCGGCAAAGCCGACGATCTGACCTTGGGGCTCGCGAACATAGATTTCGCGCATGCCGTAAAACGTGTCGCGCTGTGGAACCAGGACTTCCGCGCCCTGGATGCTATCAAGAGCCTGAGCGAAGTTATCTACTTCGACATATAGGCAGGAAGTCATGGCAAGTGTAGCCTGGCTAGCGGCGTTAGCGTCTTTTTTTATGCTTTCGCGGGTCTGAAGCATGATCTCCGAATCACCCTTCTTGAGAATGACGAACCCGAGCTGGTTGCCTTCCGGAACTTCGGCGACTTTCTCAAACTTGAGGCGGCCCACCCAAAATTCGAGGGAGGGCTCAATGGCATCGACAAACAGGATTGGTGTGATCTTCATGCGGCTATAGTAATCCTCTTGGGCGGAAAAGGATTGGAAAAAACGGTCACCGTTGGAGGGCGGCGAATTCGCCCGGGGTGTAGCCGCTGAACTCGCGGAATTCGTTGATAAAGTGGGCCTGGTCGTAGTAACCGCAATCGAGGGCCATCTGCACCCAATCGGCATGGCCTCGCTCGGACAGGCGCGAAAGGCTATTGCGGAAGCGGATGACGCGGCAGAAATGCTTGGGCGACAATCCGACTTGTTCGATAAAGAGCCGGCGCAGCTGGCGCGAGCTAAGGCCGGCTTGAAACGCCAGGTCGTCGATGCGAACCTGTCCAGCTTGCTCGACAATCGAAGAGCAAAGGCGCTGCACTATGGTAATGCCGCTGGGATTGGCAAGGCGCGTTTCGATAAGACCGATACACTGCCGGGGGGACTGCGCCTCCGATATTTGCTCGGTGAGCCGGCGCGCATCGGCGCCCCAGAGGTCGCTCAAAGCGATCGACTGATCGAGTGTGTCCGGCCCGGGCAGCGGCAGAAAGGCTTGTGACATAGCGGGCCGGAAACGAACGCCAAACTGAAACTGGCCGGCCGATAGGGCAAATCTCCGAGCGCTAGTCATCGCGCCGACCAGCTGCAGCTCGCGCGTGACGCCAGGCGAATAAACGATGTCTACGCAGCCATCCGGCAGCACCGGATATTCGGAGAGGGAACTGCCCGGTTCAACAGTCCAAAAACGCTCAACGTATTGTTTGAGCCGATCCGGCGGTGCGAATTCCCGATAGGCCGTGTTCATAGGATCAGAACTTCGCTTCGACAGAGATGGGGAAATGGTCGGAGGCGTGCGCCTCGGGATAGACGCGCGGGTCTTCAAACTGGATCGCGCCGCGGGCGAAAATCCAATCCAAGTCACCGATGATCACGTGGGTGCGAACTTTTCGATCGCCAAACGCGCTGCGATATCCGGCCTGCCTGAGGCGCGGGATCACCGGCGAGGTGCGGGTCTTGGTGTTGAGATCGCCGGCTACGATCACCGGCGTTTCGGGCGGGTAGCGTTCCGCATCGGCCAGGACTTCGTTCAGCTGCAGGAGCCGGCCCTGCTCGCTGCCGCGGCTCTCCAGGTGAAGATTATAGACCACCAGCATCTTGCCGCCATTATCCAATTCGGTAACCAGCGCGATGCGTCCGCCCTCACGGCGCTGCCAGAGGGGGAGTTTGGAGATCAATAGGGGATTGGGCTTCCAAAAACCGGATTGATGCGCGAATCGCAGGATGCGCGAGGAACGGATCGGCATGGTGGTGAGGGTCGCCTGGCCGTGATAGGCAGCCCCTTCCTGCGTGCTTTGGCTGAGCTCCTCGAACTCGGGAGCAAAGGCATAGTTCATGCCGGTGGTTTTGGCAAGCTCCTCGGCGACGTCCATTCCTTGGGTGCGACGCGCGCCCAGATCCACTTCCTGGAAGATGCAAATGTCGGGCTTGTTCTCGCGAATAGTGGCGAGGATGCCGTCCAGATGCTTACCTCGATCGATGTTCCAGTTAAGCAGCCTGGCGTTTTGGCTGGGCCGCGACGAGTGCGAATAAGTTCCGGCGCGAATGGTGTCGAGTGGATTGGGCGCGGGGGAATGGGCGGCGCCCGCCAAGGCAACCGAAAGCGCAAGGAAAGGGCAACTTTTGCGAAGCATGGAAGTAAAACAAATCCTGCACTCTTTAGTTTATACTGGAGGGGAGTTCGAATCGGTTTCGTCCCCAGACGCTGGAAGATCGAAGCCTCCATAGGAAATTCGTATGACTATCATACTGACCATTATTCACGTCATCGTTTGTTTCTTCCTGGTAGTGGTTGTGCTGCTGCAAAGCGGCAAGGCGGCGGATCTGGCCGGCGCGTTTGGCGGGATGGGCTCGCAGACCGCGTTTGGTCCGCGCGGGTCGGCGACGGTTCTATCGAAAGCCACCACGATCGCCGCGGCGCTCTTTATGGTGACATCGCTCTCGCTCGGGATTTTGGCGACGCGCGGCGCTGCTTCCTCAGGCAGCGTTCTGGAGCGGCAGAAGGCGCCTGTTAAGACGGCTCCCGCGCAGCCCGGGAAGGCGCCGGCGCCGGTGGCCCCGCTCCCGACGCCAGCACAACCTCAATCGGCTCCAAAGAAATAGCGATTTTGACAATGCGGTCGTGGCGGAATTGGCAGACGCACTAGCTTGAGGTGCTAGCGGGAGCAATCTCGTGGAGGTTCAAGTCCTCTCGACCGCACCATAACAAAATAAAGAACTTGTCCGACAAGCTCCACTCCGAAAAGTGGGCTTCTTTTTTCCCAGGTAGCAAATTCGGTAGCAAATCCTTTCCACGGGACGATCGAAACGGTGGGCTGGTAGCAAACGCTCACGCGGTAGGCATCGTTACCACAGGGATTCTCTGCTGGTCGCTCCACGCGTCCAGCTTGGCTCCGGCATCTCTAGCATGGCGCGGGTTTTATGACCGCTGATGAGCATGGCTTGCGATTCCGGTATCCCCGCCTCTTGCACCATGACCCGTACACCACTGCGCCTCAGATCGTGAAAAAGGGGATTCACTCGGTCGGGATGTGAAAAAATCTGGCTCCGATATTCTCTCGCTACAGCGATCCGAACCAAACGCCCATGTTATGCGAGAGCGTCCTGACATTCTTCAACTTTTCTTTAAGCTTTTTGATCGCAATTCGAGTGCATCGGCGCCGGAAGAGACTTGGCTCATTACCTCATCAAGCCAGCCTTCACTACTTCCATGAGTTCTCGTGCGGCGTGGCACTTGGCATGTTATGCGCTCAAAGCGGCGAAGGAGAACGTTGACGGATGCGGAGGGGAGTCCCTCTTTATCGTACTTGAAAAAGACGGATCGATCGGAGTGACGAGTTCGGCGATGCCCGAAAGCGAACCCAATCAAATTGGAGGCTTCTTTTTGTCGTACAAATATCTAACACGAAGACTTCTATTGTCGATGGCGAATCCAGAAATTGATCCTGATATGTTTAGGAACAGTACCGTAAAGATGTTCGCGGAAGACCTTCTAGTAACCAGGGAACGATGGTCACTAGCGCGGCAAGAATTGCCTACTTACGCTTTTCGATGGGACTACTTCCTGGAGATCTCCCCTTGCTCACAGTAAAGCAATCAGATCCTAGTACACGTACAGAATCGCAATCGCTTCAAGTCCTTCCAGGCCGGATTTTTCATGTGATCATCGCGACGATGCTTGTTGGGACCACGTGAAAACTTTACGCCGTTCACTACCGGTTCCAACATTATCCCTGCTTGCGCGGCTTGCAGGGCTTCCACGCCCAGCGACCACCCCGATCGCGATCCCCGGCAGCTACGGTCCCCGGCTGGCGGCGCAGCGCCCCTCGCCGTAGCGATACTCCCACGGTTCCGGCATGGGACTGGCGGTGATGTTGATGGCTACCAAGATCGAATGCCGCATTCCGGCAAGACCAAGGCATGAACTTCCAAAGTCTGAACGCCCGCGACGGCTGAAGCCTTGCACCGGGCGAGGTACTCTGGAAACCCCATTAAATTGAACCAGCGCCGGTTTCAACCATTGCGCTACCGAGCGAATGCTCCTACCGGTCCCGGCGAGACCAAACAAAACCGAACAGAACGAATCCCAACAGGAAAATCGTGGACGCTCCAACCCACGGCGATCGCCGGTTCCATAGCGAGGCTTGACCTGCCTTTTGCAAATGAACGACGAGCGTCGCGAGAGTGTAGTCCGAAGTCAGCGGGTTCCCACCCGTCACGTCCTGAAGATAAAACGTAAGCCCATCAGATACCCAAACACCCGTTTGCATCGAGCCGCGACTGCCCTGCTGGGTCCAGATGGCTCCGTTCGGGCTACCGATATGGATTTCGATAACCCCAGCATCCGGCGCGTTCCAACTTATGGTTGTTTGCCCTACGACCCCGTTGCCCGTGATCGGAATGGGATTCGGATTGGCGGTCAGAGACGGACCGACCGGCGAACAAGGCGCATTGATCGCGGTCCCACAGACATTACCCTCGAACGCATTCGCCCCAGGATCTGCGAGATTCTTAACATCGACACCGCTGCTCGACGCATTATCCACCGATACCTGGACCGGAGGATTTCCCATCACGAGATTTCCCCGGAAAAAGTTACCCTTCACTCCCGCTGCGAGAAAGATACCGTTCGTGTTTCCGAGAATGGTATTCTCCTCGACAATATTCCCCGTATCGATCGCAGCAGGAAGACCAACACCAAAGTTTGAACCCTGACCCAAAAATCCATTTCCACTTATCCGGTTCGCACGGAGCCGGTTGCCGGTGGCACCCGCCAGTCATATACCCCCACAGGGGTTGGAGAGGTTTCCGTTCCGAACTGAGACGTTGTTTTCGATCAGGTTGTTCGACGAACCGCCACCAAGGAGAATGCCAGACAAGCAGTTGGTCGATGCAGTTATACCCGTAACCGTTCCGCCCGTAGCCCCAACCAACATCACCCCGACATTCCGAAATTGTGTCACCACACCAGGACCGCGGACGACCACATTCTCAAGCATGTTGACCAAAATCCCAACCTCGTTCGCGGTCTGGCTACCACTGCAACCGGTTACCGAATCACCTAATCCGACCATGTTGTACCCGTTCAGGTCCAGCGTCAAACCGGAAACACCAAACGTGATACACGGCGCACCCATGACCGTGCAGGTCACATCGCCGACAAGTTTGCTGTTGTCCATAATCATTACCGTTGAACTGATGGTCCCGCTTAGGTCCATGGCGTAGGTCCTTCCAGCGGACAAGACGAGCGCGGAACACAGCAGAACAAACAAGGTCACCGTATGCGAGCGTTTCATAGCAGGCTTCCTTTCCGAACAGAATTTTTAACTCTGAGTTTGTTCATGCTACGCCGACTGCGCAACCGTGTCAAGGGGGTTTATTAGTGCTCTGTTAGTGCACTAGATCGGTGAGCCAATTTCATTCTGCCTTCGTAATCGGAGCCGCACGCTGCGCGTCCGGTCTTGTCCCACGATTCCTACCCGCCCCTTCCCGGCGATCCGTTCCAGCGCCGCGCGAGCTGCAGGGCGCGAGCGTCCTCACTGAATCGCGACAACGACGCTTCCCACTCCGATCCAACATCGCCGGGTACGCAGAGTCTTGGCAACTTCGCGGTTGTCTACCCCAATCGTTTTGGGTGGTGGCTTGGGTTCATTGTTGGGAACGAGCGTGCTCCTGAACCCAAACCCAGCCACGGGTCGTCGTCGGAATGAAGTTCCTCATTCACCGGCGCTAGCGCGTACCAGTTGACGGTAAGCTCCCCGGCTTTGGTCTTCTTCAGGAACAGAACAGACTGCCCACGCCTCCGGTATGAGTTGGCGGCGTTTATAACGGCCAATGTTCTGAGCGGGAACTCGCGGCGGGTAGCGGAAAGCAGCTGAGTCAATTCATGCCGCGGCTAGAGACCGGATGATCTCCTCCGCCCGATGCCAGTCATCGTTTGCGGTGCCGAGCGGGCGTCCCGAGACCTCCCATAGCAATTCTGCAACTCTTCTAACATGGGCCTTATAAAATTCCGAATCAGGCGCTGGCACTCCAACGCGATCGCGAGCAGTTGAGGGCAATAAGAAGTACGCCAAAGTGTTACGTCGTTCGATATAAACAGTGTGCGCTTTCTCCAGTTCGAGCATCGCGGCATCCACCAAGGACCGGTCCAGATTTCGCGTCGCAGTCATATCTTGCATGAAACGAGCCTTTTCGGAGAAATTCTTGAATGCCTCACGGTAAGCTGCCAACGCCTGCGCTTTTCGACTGCTCTCATCGCCTGTAGTACTCATACATATTTAAGACGAAGTAAATGTCCGCAGAGTTCTAGCTCCATCTTCAGTGGCTAGAATCCCCGGTTGAAAGGCGTGAAACCATTGCTGACCGGTAAAGGGAGGCCCCGGTTTCGTCGGGTCAGGTAAGGAAGGAGGAACGGGTCCCGACGTTGCAAATCCGCCTGCTTGAGGGACCAGGGGCTCGCTGCGACCAAGAATGGGTCCGATAAAACGTGAGCACCTGGCCGAGCACTGGAGCGCCGCGACCGTTTCAATCGGTGCTCGAAGAGATGGGCATGCGCCCCGGGTTACTGCTCGGGATCGCTCCGCTTCTCACGAGACTTGGGCCGTCGATAATGTCCTACATCAGGTATGACCACTCAGAGTCACATCCTTCGTTCGCTCACAGTCGAGAAACCAAGAGCCCACTTGGTCGCACTGATGGCCGTCCAAGTGCTAAGGCACCAAGGCAGGGTCTTGAATCTACTTTGCCGGTTTCTGAGCAGCCTTTTCTTCCAGGCGAGCTCCCCTGAGAATGTCGCCTAAGGCGTAGTTCCCCTCGTGACATGCGTATTCATAGATCGGGCCAGCTGCCGCCAGGAAAGGATACTCTCCTGTCCAGGCCCTCGTAAAAGTTGAAGGATCGTCGATTGTGAATCGGTATAAGATTGTGTTCGCGTCGAGGCGTGTGAAACGCTCGATCACATGCAGGCCATCGCCGGACCCTCGAAATCCAGTCTTGTCCGTGAAATTGGTAGTGTCGACGACGAGCGTATCACCTTCCCAGCGGCCCAGCGAGTCTCCCATCCATTGGCGGACGCTCCGTGGAAGATGCGCGCGGCCGTCCAAGCGAATGATCCGAACGTCATGGATCTGTTCGACGAGAATCATCACGTATCCCGGAGTCTGCACGATCTGATAATTGTTGTTATACGGTCCGGGAAGCATTGGTGGTCCCGAGGTCGACGCTTGGCCCATAATGCAACGCTCGGCTAGCGGCCGGTTCTGCGTGCCATCCATTCGCTGCAAAGCCTTGGTCCGAGTGTCCACGCGCTCCGATCCCTCCGGTGTCAACGGAGGAACTCTTCCGTCCGACGGGTCCACAACGATCGAAGTGCGCTTCTCTCCATTGATTGTGGCGAGTTGTGTACCCCGATCCATAAACAAGTTGTTGTAGGCGCGAGTGACGTCAGTCTCGGCGCCCCCGTCGCGGCGGTCGAAATTCACACGGTCTAGGATTTGCTTTTCGAATGCAGCCGCCTCATCTTCTCTAAGAGTTGATTTTCCCGCAAGTTCAGGGTTTCGCTCCAAGGGCGTAAGCGTGGTGTTCGTCCATATCCCCTGCAAATCCGGCTTGCCGTCTGCCATCCGCGGCAAAGTCCAAGCCTTTGTCCTTGCACGAGGAGATTCCTTCGTCGCATGTGTAGCAGTCTGGCCGACGAGAGGCGGGACTATTGCTATCGCCCAAATAGCTAAAGACAGGAATAGTCGCGTGGTCATCTGAACCCCTCTACACTATCTCATGCAGCGCGGGTTAAGTTTCTGTTCTGCTGAGACCTTGGTTCTTCAACCGACCGCTACCGACAATGGTGGATAACATACGCGTCGGAGTAGGCGCATTGTTCGATACTGGTTTGTAGCCAAAGCCGTCGCTTGTCCTCCGAAGACATTATTGGCTGGGGGTCACTTGCTGAGGAGAATCGTAATTGTGCCGGCCCCGCTGTTTGGCACGACGATGTCGTCCTTGCCATCGCCATTGAGATCCGCGAGCGCAATGCCAGACCAGCCCAGGTCCTTGATTTCTCTTGTGGAGGCCCGAAAAGTTCCATCCTTCGATCCCAGAAGCATCACCAAGTTATTGCTTTGGGCGCAAGTCACGACGATGTCGCGGTATCCGTCCCCATTTAGGTCACCTGTCGACAGGCGGTCGATCCCTCGGCAACCCTCAAGCGGCAAGGGAGACTCGTGTGAAGGCGCAAACCCGCCTTTGCCATCGCCGAGCAGGACTGTAACGCCGATCTGTTTCGGATTCTTGACATCTGGCGCATAGGGGATCGTAACCAGGTCGAGGTTGCCATCCTGGTTTACGTCGTCGATCGCCACAGCCCACGGCGCTGCACCTGCAGCAAACGGCGAACCCAGCGCTTCATGGAATCCACCCGCTCCGTCACCCAGCAAAATCGTTACGCTATTCCCATCCAGATTG
Source organism: Bryobacteraceae bacterium (assembly GCA_035484655.1). Classification (GTDB taxonomy): domain Bacteria; phylum Acidobacteriota; class Terriglobia; order Bryobacterales; family Bryobacteraceae; genus Palsa-89. Next base: position 30,087 of record DATHOT010000129.1, read on the forward strand.
GTTGTGACCACGTCGGGCTTCCCATCTTTGTTGAAGTCCGCTGACCGCAGTCTTTGATACGGACGTTTGCCGACATCGAAGAATCGCCCGGGAGTGGCCAGGTTTCCGTTGCCATCTCCCAAGAGCAAATTGACCTGATTGTGCCCCCAGCTATCGATCACGACATCCAACTGTCCGTCTCCATTGAAGTCCGCAGCCGCGCCGCCGTGAGGATGTGGATAGGACTGTGTGGCAAACGGCGAGTGCGGCGCCGGTTGAAACCCACCTTTCCCATCTCCTAGGAGGATCGTCACGTATGGCGTCTGATGGTTTGGTATCAGGAGGTCCACGTTGCCATCATGATTGAAATCGCCAAGCACAATATCATTCGGAAGATGCCCGGCGGGAAAAGGCGAGCCAAGCGACGGTTGGAAGTTTCCTTTTCCATCCCCCAGCAGAACGCTGATCGACTCACTTCCCGTGTTGGCAACGACGATGTCCAGCTTGCCATCATGATTGAGATCCGCCACGGCGACTGAGGCAGGCTCTTTGCCGACCGCAAGCAGGCTTTCCTGGAACGACTCGGTCGATGCGCGCGCCGCCCAGGTAAGGCCGACCGGGCAAACCATCGTAAAGACGAAAGTTGCGAGCTTTCCTACCATTGGTCCCCTCCTCACAGGATCAGACGCTCTCGGTCTATTATTAGTTAGCGGTTTACTGAGTCGATTTCAGCGTAGCCGCCGATAAGATCGATAAGGCCCTTCGTCCCGGTCATAAGGGCGCTGTTACTTGCCGATCATCAGGATTGTAAACGAACCGGGGACCGGTATCCCTTGTGGTCCCCGGCCTCCGCCGGCCGGTGGTGGGGGCGCCGGCCCACGCTCCTGACTCATAGTGAAAAGATGGTTGGTCTTGCTGTCGAACGCGATCGTTCGAGCGCCGTTCATGGTTTCAAGGTTCTGCTCCACTTCGAAACTTGTCGGACTCTTCTCCTTTATGACAGTCAAGGTGCCGTTTCCATGGGTACTGAAGGC
>DATHOT010000130.1:0-14122 GCA_035484655.1 Bryobacteraceae bacterium
TTGCGCCGCCCCGTCCGGCCCCACCATTCGAGCCTCCACTTGTGCGTCGCTGGTCGGCAGGTACGTCGTATCGCGAACCTCGGCTCGCAGGTGCACGCGGCCATCGTCGAACAGCACCGGCTTGGTAGTCGATGAAACCACGCGCGCCGGCGTATCGCTCACCAGCCAGCGGAGCATCTGCCGCCAGAACATTTCGTGGCTCATGTCCTCCACCGGTTGCAGCATCTGCCAGCGCCAATCGCCCCCGGTGGCGAAGACCGCCGTTCGCCCGCGTCCGTATTTCTGCGTGATTAGCAGCGGCAGCGTGTGACCTGAGGCGTTCATCTCCGCCAGCACCACCGCGCCGGGCTTCGGCTGGCCCGCCTCCTGGAAATTCATCAAATACGGCAGCTTCTTCCATCGATTGACGTTGGCGTCCGGATTTTCTTCGAGGCGCGTGATCAGGCTGTCGCGCCCCGAAGACGTCAACTGCGGCGTCGCCGGTTCGCGATGGAAGGTGTTCTTGTGATCCGGCAAGCGCACCGGAAGAAGATCGGAGAAAGGCTGCTTGTCGTAGCCTCCGTCGGCCAAGGCATTTCGCCCGCCCAGGAAGAGCAACCCGCCGCCACGCCGGTCGACAAACTGCTGGATCAGGTCCTGCTGCGCCGTGGTGAAATAATTGGCTTCCACGCTGCCCAGGATCAGGCCTTGGAAAGCAAAAAGGTCCTCTACTTTGGTGGGAAAACTCACCTTCAAGAACTCGGCGCTATTGTCCGGCACCTGCGTGTAGATCTTATTCTGGGTCGTACGGACGATAGTGAAAAGGGCGATGTTCTTGTCGTCCTCCACCGCGCGGCGCAGGAACTTGAAGTCCCAGGTGGGCTCGCCTTCCATGTAAAGAATGCGCGGCTTGGCGTCGTCGACGTCCAGCACCCGAGTCAGGCTGTTGTTGTTTTTGTTGTCTTCGTCCTGCAGCGGGTCAATGGAGAATTCAAGATTCTTCACACCAGCCTCTCCGGCATTGAACAGCACCGCTTCGGTTTGTGCCGCGCCGTCCCCTTTTAGGACAACCTCGCGACTCGCCAGCACTTTTCCGCTCTCCCGGATCGCCAGCCGCACCTTGTCGCCCCGGAACCCATGCTGGTGGAAAGTAACGACCGCCTGCAGCCGGGATTTCGCCAGCGACCTCACCGGCAGCTGAACATCGGTGACTTCGATATCGTGAGCCATCTGCTCGCGGCCGAACCCGACGGTGTGGACCGGGATCCGCTGGCGCTTGATCTCCGAAATCGTGTCCAGGTCGATACCGCCGCTGTTGTCCGCGCCGTCGCTCAGCAACACCACCGCGCCGATAGGTAGCGTCGCCGAATCCGCCAGCACCTCTTTGAGGTTGTCGCCGATGTGCGTGGCCGGGAGCGAGGCGTTCAACTGATCCAACTTTTCAATCCGCTCCACGTGATCGCCCAGACGGTAAAGTCTAACTTGAAATCTAGACTGTAAGCTCTTGATTAAACCGCCGTTCAGCGTGTTCAATACCTGGTCATGCCGCGACTTGCCGTCGTCCTGGGTCGCCATGCTTTTGCTGTCGTCGATCACTACCGCCACGATGTTCTGCTGGGGCCGCAGCGTCGCGATGCTCAACGCCGGCTGCCAAAGCAGGAACAGCAACAGGCAAACCAGCAGGCTTTGCAAAAGCCAGACTACCGCCGTGCGAGGACCGCGCATGGTGGGCGCTACTGCCCTGCGGCGCCGCCAGATCGTCCATCCTAAGCCTAGGATCGCCGCGATAAAGGATGCGACCAGCAACCACAGAGGCCATTGCCCCAGTAGCACCAAAGTGCCCTTGCTGAATGCCGTAGTTGGATATTTGAACAGGAACTCAAACATCAGATCGAGCGCAGCCCTCAGAATACCACGCTGCTAATATTAGGTGTCGCCCGCCGGCGATTGGGTTACAACGAAATCGGGATCGCTCCGGCCGCGCGTTGTCGCTGTTGAGAGGGCGCCGGGAACCATTCGATTCCAAATCCATGCATTACTTGCATGAGTATGATTCAATAGAGAATAAGCGTTGGTGATGCCAAAGTTGGGATTTAAACTTCAAAGAGACATCCGGGCGCTGAACCGCCGCGCACGAGAGTGGCGAATGATCTTCAAAGGGGTTGCGTCCACCGATCACCCGGTGATGGCGCACATCATCCCCATTCGCCGCTGCAATCTTGCCTGTACCTACTGTAACGAGTATGATGACTTCTCCAAACCGGTCGATACCAGTCTGATGATCGAACGGCTGGATCAGCTGGCCGCGCTCCGCACCAACATTGTCACCTTCAGCGGCGGCGAACCGTTCCTCCACCCCGATCTCGACAAGTTGATCGCGCATGTGCGCAGCCGCGGGATCATCGCCGGCATCATCACCAACGGCTATCTGTTAACGGCACAACGCGTCCAGCAATTAAACGACGCCGGCCTCGATCACATGCAGATCAGCATCGATAACGTGATGCCGGACGACGTGTCCAAGAAAAGCCTCAAGGTGCTGGACAAGAAACTGCAGATCCTGGCCGAGCATGCGCTTTTCCATGTGAACATCAATTCCGTGCTGGGCGGCGGCATCCACAATCCGGAAGACGCGCTGGTTGTCGGCAAGCGAGCGATCGAGCTGGGCTTCACTTCTACAGTCGGAATTATTCACGATGGCGGCGGGCAACTGCGGCCGATCGGCGATCGGGAACGCGCCGTGTTCCTGGCCATGAAGGACTTCGAGAAGCGGAATTTCTCGCAGATCAATTATTACCAGGATGCGATCGCGCATGGACGTCCCAGTAATTGGCGCTGTCGCGCGGGCGCGCGCTATTTATATATTTGCGAGAACGGCCTGGTGCATTACTGCTCGCAGCAGCGCGGTTTCCCCGCCAAACCTTTGGCTGAATATACGGTGGCCGATATCCGCCGCGAGTATATTACCGAGAAGTCGTGCGCGCCATTATGCACCGTTTCCTGCGTTCGCCAGATTTCCTATTTCGATTTCTTTCGCGCTCCACAAACCATCAGCAGCACTGTTCCTGTAGGCACGGGCGACCTGGTGCAAATCAAAGCAGCCGGCGACCGCTAACATGGCGCACGCACTAGTGCGTGCAGCGTTCACAATCGTGTGAACGCTTTTGCCCGTTTCAGCAGACACTTCCGCCGCAGTTGTTATTGTTCTGCGAAACTGAACCAATACCATTGTCTGTTGGTGTGCCATCGTTCTGGAAGTTATTTCCGCCGAAGACTCCATTCACTAATATGAGGCCGACCTGGTTGAGGTTCGCCACGTTGTTGAAAAATGAAGAATTGGATCCAGTGAGGCCCCTGGAAGTATTTGAGTTCGCAATCGAATCAGTTACCACCGAGTTGTCGGATGATATCCCGTTCTGGTTGCTGTTCGCGGCGCATCGCGTGACCACGAACCCAATCCCGCTGGCCGAATCCCCAAATACCGTAATTCCAACCCCGTGTACCGTACCAGGTGGGACGTTAGCGGTGGCGCTGAGATCGGAGACCAATCCGGAGCCAAACAGATACACGCCATTACCAAAGCCCCGAACTGAGCCGTTCTTCACGGTAATGTCGGCGAAACCGAAGCTTACGACGCCTGTGAACGCCCGGCTAACGGCTGCGTCCAGTCCGTTACACGCTGAGCTCGTGCACGAGATCATGAAGCCATTCAGGTCAAGCGACACGTCATCTGAATTGATGTCAATGCCATCCGCGGCAGTGGTCACGACCAGATTGCCGGACAACTTGTAACTACCTGGCTGCGTGATCTTGTAGGGAAAACCCCCGGCTGCCATCACGGTTGATTGGTTGATAAGCATTTGTCCATCCACGGCGAATGCGCAGAAAGGGATTAGCGCCAGTAAAAGCAAAGCAAGTACGGTTATTTTCATCTCTGTTCTCCTTGGGGATTTTAGATACTGAATTTATGCCGCATGAGCGTGCCCGCGGCCGCAAACACGACGGCTAGACAAAGGACTAAGCGAAACGACGAGGGCTCTGGAACAGCGTTCGCAGACGTATAGGAATAAGTCGTAATGGAACCCTGGATATCGGTAGTGCCGTCATCTTCTAACAGGTCCAAAGGATGCGGTTGGTCCAACCCCGCCGCGAAAACGTTTTGCGAGTTTAAGCCGGCGGCGGAAATCTCAAAGTTGGCATCCAGTTGGTTGCCGAAAGCACAGCCGCTGCCGGTCGTCAGACAACCCAGCAGGCTCAAATCATCAAAAGCGCCGTTGGCCGTAATCGTCACGCTGATGCCGCCGAAACTGGATTCGGTCGCCATAGCCGTGGGGTCGCTGAACGACAGGCTCGCGGCGTCCAAAGTGTCAGCAGTAGTGGAATAGGTCCCTGGCGCGTTGATGGATCCCGAAAAATCGAGTGTTACGCTATACAAATCCCCGAGCTGAATATTGTTCAGGCTGGGATCGTTATTGGCAAGATTTGCCGTCGGTTGCGTGATCGTGCCACTGAACGAGACAGTGTCCGCATAGGCGAGACCAGCCAGATTGCAAGCTCCCAGGACATGCAGCAAGAACGTGAGTCTGTTCATAACGGGGAACGCGCTAAATCCCCCGCTAGCTGTGTCAAACAGATGCCTAATGAAAGTACCAGCGGTACTATCGAGGCGCACTCGTGCCGGCGATCAAGCTCGTGTGATCGCCTGTTCTAGGTCAGCAATAATATCCTCCACCGCCTCAATCCCCACACACAACCGCACCAGTCCGTCATGAATCCCCATCCGCTCTCGCTGCTTGGGCGCGATATCCCGATGCGAAGCGATCACCGGATACAGCACCGTGCTGTGTACGTCGCCCAACGAAGTGGCGCGCACCACCAGCTTCAAGCGATCCATGAAACGGAACACGTCCTCTTTGGTCCCATCTTTTAATTCAAAGGTCACGATCGCGCCATAAAGCCCATCCGGCAAAAGACGGCGGATTACCGCGGAATCCGGATGATTGGGATCAGCCAGGTAATGCACGCGCGCGACCCCAGGATGTGAGCTGAGCCAGGTGGCCACCCGGCAGGCGTTCGAGCAGTGCCGCTCCATTCGCAGTGCGAAAGTCTTGATGCCACGCATCGTCAGATAACTTTCGAAAGGCCCCAATGCCGGACCAATCGTGCGAGACAAGCTGCGAATAATCTCGCTGTGATCCTGGTCGGCTACGATAATGCCACCCAGAACATCGCCGTGCCCGCCCAGAAATTTGGTCAGGCTATGAACCGTCATATGCGCTCCGTGCTCCAGCGGCCGCAGTAGCAGCGGAGTCGCGAAAGTGTTGTCTACCACCAGCGCAGCTCCCGCGGCGCGTGTCAACTCGGCGATGCGATCCATATCGCCCACCCGCAGCAGCGGATTCGAAATCGTCTCCATCACGACACAACCGGGCTTTGTGTCAGCGATCTTCTGCCGGATCGCGTCCAGGTCGCAAATGTCGACGAAATTGATTTCGATTCCCAGCGGCTCCAGCACTTTGGTCAGCAGGCTGGTAGTCGCGCCATAAAGAGCGCTGGCCGCCATGATCGATTTGCGCCGGTCGGTGAGCGCGGCCAGCAACGCGACGTGGACCGCCGTCATTCCTGACGAGCAAGCCAGCGCGCCGTGGCCGTTCTCTAGCGAGGTGATCAGCTCTTCGAGCGCGGCGTTAGTCGGGTTGTCGTAGCGCGAATAACAATAGCCCGGTTCTTCGCGGCCAAGCACGCGGTCGAGCTGGGCGGTGCTTTCGTAAATATAGCTGACCGCGGTGTAAACCGGTGTGGTGACCGGAATAAAAGCTCCGGGTTTCTCGGGATCACTCTTCCGGTCGCCGGTGTGGACGGCTTTGGTTTCAATTTTCATAACGATTACCTTCTCTTCCAGCGTATTCCTTCCTTAGTGTCCTCGAGGATGATGCCGGCGTCGAGCAGTTGCTGCCGTATCTGGTCGGCGCGCGCGAAGTTTCGGCTCTTCTTCGCTTGAGCCCGCTCGGCGATCAGGCCCTCCACGTCGGCATCGGAAATGCCGGCTTGTTTTTGAGAGGGCCGCAGGACATCGAAAATCGCATCGAACTGCGCCAGCAGCTCCAGCGCCGGGCCCGTGTTGGCGCCGCGAAACTCACCGGCGTCCATGGCTGTGTTGGCGTCGCGGACGAACTCGAACAGCGCCGCCAGCGCTTCGGCCGTATTCAGATCGTCATCAAGCCCTTCGCCGAACCGGCGCACGGAGGCTTCGGTCCGCTCCAGAATCTTTTCGTTGGACCCCTCGGGAAATTTTTCGGTCTCCAGACGTAGCTTGAAATTCCTCAACCGATCGATGGCCGTGGCCGCAGCCTTCAGCCCGTCGAAGGTGAAATTGAGCTTTTTACGATACGGAACCGAAGCCAATAAATAGCGCACCACCTCCGGCTCATAGCCCATCTCGAGCAGATCGCGCAGGGTATAGAAATTGCCCGCCGACTTCGACATCTTCTGCGCCTCGATACTGAGAAACTCTGCGTGCAGCCAGAAGCGCGCAAACGGTTTCGACGTGATCGCTTCCGATTGCGCGATCTCATTCTCATGGTGCGGGAAGATGAGATCGACTCCGCCGGCGTGTATGTCGAGCGTCTCGCCCAGATACTTCATCGCCATCGCGGAACATTCGATGTGCCAGCCCGGCCGCCCCGGCCCGATTTCGCTGTCCCAGAACGGCTCGCTTTCTTTGGGCGCTTTCCACAGAACGAAGTCGCGAGCGTTGGCCTTGTCATATTCATCGACATCGACCCGTGCCCCCGCGCGAATGCCGCTGAAATCGTTGTGCGACAGCTTGCCGTAGCCGGGAAACTTCGAGATTCGATAATAAACCGAGCCATCGCTCTGATAAGTGAAGCCGCGCGTGCTCAACTCTTGAATCGCGTGCACCATTTCCTTGATATGGTCGGTGGCCTTGACCAGGCGCTCGGGACGCTCCAGTCGCAGAGCCGCCATATCGTCTAGAAACGCCTGCGTGTATTGCTCGGTGTACTCGGTCAGCGACTTGTGTTCAGCCGCGGCGTTGCGGATGATCTTGTCCTCCACGTCGGTAATGTTCATGACGTGATCGAGCTGGTAGCCGCGCGCCCGCAGCCAGCGCCTCAAAATATCCTCGAACGTGAAGGTGCGGAAATTGCCAATGTGCGCGTAGTGATACACCGTCGGCCCGCACGTGTACATCCGCACCGTGTTGCCTTGTAGGGGCGCAAAGGGCTCTACCTGTTGCGTCAGAGTATTGTAGAAACGCAAAGCCATCGGGGGGTTAATGTTTTATGGTAGCGCAGGCTCAGCGACCGACCCAATCCACGGGAACCAGCTTGCAGCGTCGAATTTCCTGGTCACCGGTGACGACGCTTGCTCCTTCGCTTTGTGCCAGAGCAATCGCGAACGCATCGCCCAAAGCTACCGAGTGTGAAGCCTTCACCCTGGCGGCTGCCATGATGCCGTCCTCGTCCGGTAAGACCAGGCGAATAGGGAGTGATGGCAGCCGCGCCAGAAATTCCTCCGCAACCGCGAGTTTCTTGCGCTTGGCCACGGTATAAAATGTCTCCGCGACGTTGTACCAACTCATCAGTAGTTGAAGGTTCCCTGCGTCAGCGTTCAGGAGCAGGGTCTGGAGTGCACTGGCGCCCGGCTCATCCTGAATCCACACCACCATCGCCCAGGAATCAATGACCTTTGGCGCGGGCATCGTCGTGCGCTTTTTCGGCGGCGCGCTCTTCGAGCAACGCTTTCGTCAAACTCGGGCCACCTCGCGCCATTCCGCGCATCGTCCGCCAATCAGGAAAGTTGCGAACCGCACGCTTCATGACAAGAGACTCGCCTCGGACATCGATCACGACTTCCGTGCCGGCCCTGAGATTGAGCCGCTCGCGGACCGTTTTGGGGATCACTATCTGGCCTTTACTGGAAATTGTCGCTTTGGTCATCGTACTTACCATAGTAAGATGCGCGCGCTGCCCTAGTCAACCGCGGCTTACGATGGTAAGAACCGTGTGGGCCATCCTTTCAGAACCTCGCGTCGATCCACTTTTGCACGTAATCGGCAAAATTCTCGACGCTATGCGAGTACTGCCCTGGATACGTCTCGCACGCCGTACATGGCCGGATCCCATGCGTCGCGCCCTCGATGACCACAAAATCCTTATCCTTGCTGGCCGCCACTTCGTAATGAATCTCGTTGTCGCGGATGAAGTAGTGCGCGCCCATGGCCGTAATGAGAATCGGCACCGAAATGTTGCGCAAGGCGCACGGCGTCGAATTGTTGCTCGAGCACCAGTCGATTCCATCCATAGAATCGGTCGCCCGGATTGCGTTCGCGCTCAGAAATGACCGCAGCGTCAGAAGCCGCGTTCCGGTGTCAAAAGACGCGTTCTCCTTCTCCGACACGCGGCCCGTGCGCCGCGCGCTTTCGACAATCTGCCTGACAATCGTGCCATCGTTCTTCAGCAGCTTTTGTGGCTTCACCGTGCTGTGATGAACGCTCAGATCCATCTCCATCAGTCGTGCGCCCTCGCCTCTGGGAACCAGGAAAACGCCGTTGTCTGTCTCGTGAAGTTTTGCCGACGCCATGTCGATCAACCGGTTCATCCGCTCTGCCTGCGCCTGAAAATACCGTTTCTTGAAATCGTCCGAGTAAGTCGACGGCCCCTTCGGATTAAAGCCATTCTTGGGATTAAAAGGGTCCAGGTCGGCCCTGATCTGGCGCGGATCGCCCTCGTTAACAACGGCCGGGTTCAGACTCCGTAAACCGTTCACCGAATTCCCCGGATGCGCGTCCACGAACACGATCCCGTCCGCTGGCGGTAGCCCGGCCAGCCTGTCGCTGCATTGCACCAGCTTTTTCGGGCCCTGGCAATAGGACGGTCCCGTCTCGGCAACCGCCTGGTAAAAGCTCATGGTCGGTCCGCCGCCGCTATGACCGAACAGAATCACCCTAGTGATACCGGGCTGTCTCCTGAGATACTCGACTCCGGTCTTCACATCCAGAGCGATATCCTCCCATTTCACCGCCGCTTCGTTGTTGTCGAACCGCGGGTTCATCGCCAGCACCATAAATCCGCGCTTGGACAGTTCCGTAGCGCCCAAGTGCGCCAGAAAATTCGAAGTCCGGTGTGTGATCAGGATGCCAACGTGCGGAGCGCCTGATTCCGGCCGGTAAAGCGCGCCCTTCACCGCCGATGGAGTGAACTGAACGTACGTGGGACCACTCACCGTGAGCGCCCCCGATGACGCCGCCGCCGGCCCAAAGAATAAATTATTCGAGAAAAATGGCAGCATCTTGGTTTCCACGCGATCGGCAATATGATTCACATGATTGCCTTCGTAAATCTCGAACGTGTGCGCGATCCCGGCTTGCTTCAGCATCTGATCGAGCGTCCGAACCGTACTGGCGATGGGCTCATCCTGGGCTCCCACATCCACCGCAATCGCATGCAGCTTTCGCAGATTAGGCAGGTACTGATCGATCATCGCCAGTGGTGCGTTAGCCGCCCATTTGGCCGCGATCATCGGCTGCAACTGCCCATCCTTCACTGGAAGATCCAGGTACAGCGGAGGCTTATTCGGGTTCGCCGACCAGGCCGCTGCCGAAGCGACCATTGCCTTGGTTCCGAAGTCCGCTTGCCCCACTTCGGCCACGCTCTGGATTGCCGCCGCCTTCGCCATCGCCGGGCTCTGGGGATTCAGGTTGGGAATCATGCAGCATGGGCTCAGAATGTAGATGCTGGAAAATACCTCGGGATGTTTCATCCCGATCCTGATCGTCCCGTAGCCTCCCATGGAATGGCCCGCCAGCCCGCGGCTCGCCATTTGCGCGATTGTTCTGTAATGGCTGTCGATGTACGCCACCAGTTCTTCGGAGACAAACCGGTCCCAATCGCCCGTGGTGGCCGAGGTCGAGTACATACTGCCCTGATACGCCGTGTAAGCGTTCGGCATCACCAGGATCATCTCGCGCGCCGACCCGCCGGCGAGCGCTTTATCCGTCACGGCCGGCACATTGATAAAGTGCTGCTGCAGCCCGAACCAACGGTCATCACTATCGGTATAGCCGTGCAACAGGTAGACCGCGGGATAGCGGCGAGTCCGCTCAGTGGTGTAGCTCGGCGGCAGATAAATCGAGACGTCGCGATCCGGCGAGTCGCCCTCCAGATTTCCTTCCAGCGACTTTCCGTGGACTTTTATGCGTTCCAATGTCCCGTGCGGCGGCGTGGCTTGCGAATAACCGAGCGCAGCCAGCGTTACACCCACTAGTGTCAGCGTAATTGGCCTCATGGCGCATCATTTTACACCTGCGCGACAATGGAAGACCGATGCCGCCCACTCGCCGAAAGTTCTTGCAGGCGTCCGGCGCCGCGTTAATAAGCGTCCCTCCAACTCGCGCCGCCGGCGCCACGGAAACGATCCCGACCCCCGTACTCACCATCGCCTACGAAGACAGCGGCCCTCGGCAAGGCTTCCCGATTATCCTCTCGCATGGCTTCCCCGACGACGTTCGCGCCTTCGACGAGGTCGCGACTCCGCTCGCCCAAGCCGGCTACCGCGTCCTGGTCCCCTACCTGCGCGGCTATGGACCTACGCGCTTCCGCGATCCCGCCGCGCGGCGTACTGCTGAGCAGGCGGCGATCGGTCAGGATCTGATCGACTTCGCCGATGCGCTCAAGCTCGAGCGATTCGCAGTCGCCGGCTACGATTGGGGCGGCCGGGCTTCCTGCATCGCGGCGGCGCTGCACCCCGACCGTCTGCGCGCGGCCGTCCTGATCGGAGGCTACACCATTCAAGACACTCTTGCTTCCCCACAACCGGCGGCGCCCGAAATCGAACGGGCGCTTTGGTATCAGTGGTATTTCAATACCGAACGCGGCCGGGCCGGTCTCACCGGCAATCGGCGCAGCTTCTGTCGGCTCTTGTGGCAATTGTGGTCGCCCACCTGGCACTTCAGCGACGAGACATACAACCGCACTGCGGCGTCGTTCGACAATCCCGATTTCGTCGACGTGGTTATCCACTCCTACCGGCACCGGAACGGGAACGCATCGGGCGAGGTGCGCTTCCTTCCGATCGAGCGGCAACTGTCCGGCCGGCCAAAGATCGAAGTCCCCGCGATTGTCCTGCACGGCGCCGACGATGAGGTCGCCCGTCCGCCAACCGATTCGTCGACCGAGCGCGCCATGTTTACCAAACTCCTGGCCCGCCGCGTAATCCCGGGCGCCGGTCATTTTGTGCCGCGCGAAAAGCCGGAGGCCGTGTCGTCGGCGCTTCTAGAACTATTGGCGGCGCATTAAAACCGATCACAGTTCGTTTTGATGTAATATCTCGTTCCCTTGCACCGCTGGCCCGGTCAGAAAGAATCTTGTACACTTGCCAGCCGCGTTGCGCAATCAGGTCCCGAAGCGCGTATTCGTGGACCATGGGGTCTTGGTCGAAAGTAGAAGTCTCGCCGCGTTTCGTTTTGCTGGCGGTGCTAACGCGCAGGTAGACGCAGGCGCGAATTGTCTTCATGCCGCACTTGCCAAGTTTCGAATGGTGTGCCCAGGGTACCCGACACGCCCGGCGCGAAGCGGCTCGACGACGATACGTTTTTTCTGACATCCGCGTGTGTGTTTACGTGTGTGTAGGAGATCTTTTAGGCGTTTTGGATCTTTTGGATGATCCGAAAATCAACAACTTCCGTCTTTTCAGTGGGCCCGTGACTTCGGAGCAGGCCAAAGGTAAGCCCCTTGACGGACGCTCGTACATTTTCTCCTTCGGCGCGCTCCTGTATGAGATGTTGAGCGCGCGTAAGGCGTTCGGCAGCGAAAGCGCGATCTCGATTATGACGTCGGTCCTGCATAAAGATCCGCCACCAATGCCAGAGGCGCCACCGGAGGTCGTGATAAAATTTGGCAGAATTGTTCGAAGATTATCCAATCAGCAGGCGGGGGCGGCATTCTGTGAGCAGCTCGATTAGCGGAATGGTTGCCATCTGCTTTCTTTATTGCAATACGATTCTCGCTCAACAGCAGAGATCCTCGTCGGATCTCTCGTGCATAACCTCCCTGGAATTACCAACTCACGGTTTTCTCGCTGCACGGGCGCCCAATTCCGGTATTGTCCACGCTAGTGTCGAGATCGGGCCGGAAGGACGACTTTCGAAGGTGCAGCTTACGACTGATAGTTCGATGTCGGAGGGTTTAGAAGGGCAAGTGCGAGTCGCGCTCGGCGATTCACACTTCGCGCAACGATGCGTTGGGCGCACGCTGAGGTTCGTCTTGTCATTTAAATTGGAAGACCCGCCGACCGATTCGATCCTCCCACCGACGGTGCGTTTTGTGCCGCCAAATCGGTTCGACCTCGTATTCCGTAGATTGAAATCGAATCTTGACCCGGCGTCGCAACCTAAACCTCCTCGGTGAAGGCGGTGGGTGGCTGCATGACGCCGACCAGCGCCGCTGCTTCAGCTAGTTCGGCACGGTCATGAGTTGATTGCGAGACTTTGTCAAAAAAGCGTGGGGCGACTACTGGGTCGGGCCTTGCACGGTGTCCTGCCGATTTTCGAGCGTTCGATTCTCAACTGTAACGAGATCGTAAAAAGCCATTCCTGCGGCGAGAGGGCTGAAACTGGCTGAGTCGTCGTACACTCCGCCGGAGAGAACAACGTGATTCGGGAATATGGAATTGAAGAACACAACCACCTGCGCCCATGTGTCGGTCATGGGACCGCCAAACTGGCTGAGATCCCAGCGGCCGACCATGTCGGTCATGTCCTGGAAATGCCAGTTCCCATCGGAGATGCATCCGGCGCCGAAGGGAGCGTTGCCGACATAGCCGAATGCGTTCCTAGCTGGTGTTCCATCGCCGGGGTTGATGAAGAGCTGGATGCGGGGCGAGCCTCCGCTACAAGTGCGGGGAGGAACAAACAAGTATTTGATACTGATCTGGTTGGTGAACGAGGCGATCTTTGCGCCGGGAAGCATGTTCCGAACCGCCACACCGATGAGGTTGCTAGGGAACGCGCCCGTGTTCAGAGTGATGACGTCGTTGTCGATATTCTGGGGATCCTGCGCGTTCATCATTGAGAAAAGGAGCTCGAATTTTTGACCGAGCCCTTGGGCCTCCGGCGCAGTCATGGTGGGGTCGGCGGTGATGGTGGAGTTCTGGAGTACCAGGTTCCCTACCCAACTGGGAACCGTTTGAGAACTTGCGGTTGCAGACAATATGATTAGTATTGTCACGACGTTGAATAGCAATGAAAGTCGGTTTACCATCTCCTCGTCCTCGTCAAAGGTTTTTTGTGTCCCACCCGGAGTTCCGGCAGGATCTGAGAGGAGTTTGTCATATCGCTTCAGTCGACGAAACTGGATGATGTTCCAGCCAACATACCTGGAAAGAATGCTAGGAGCGCAAGAGTCAGGATGTTGCGGTGGCGTAGCTGCCGTACTCAGGGACGCGATAGCGGAGTGTTATCAGATTCGCTTCGCGAAATCTTTCGATGTCGAGGCTGACCTTCTTTATCGTCAAATCTAGCGGGAAGGCGCGGAAGGTGCTTACTAACTTTCGCCAACACCATCGCCTGGATTGGGATAGCTGTCTTGCAAGGCTGGCTCGGCCTCGCTCGCGCGATCCTGCAGGCGCCTCAGCGTGTGCGGGCGCCAATCCATCGCGAATCACGCGCCCACGGTTGCGAGACCTTGCGACAAATAGATGGGCGCAAGAAATCATCGGGGCGTTCCCGGCCGGCGGCCGCCTGGCGCGGCCGAGTCGGCGCGATACCGTACAGCAACGCCGAATCCGGCAGCAGTAGCGGCGCCACCGCGCGGTGCGGAGTGAGCCTTGGGGGTAAAATTGGTCGCGGCCTCGTTCTAGGCAGCGTGGCCGCCTGGCGCGGCCGCGCGTCGGCCATCAACGCATCCAAGCCCGGCCGTCGTTCCCTTGCACATTTGATGTTTTATTTGATGTTTTATTGATGTTTTATCTCTGTCGCCGCCACATGAGAATGTCCTATTAGTGCCATTTAGAAATGTCCTATTGACAGGTTCAGTCTGGGAAGGTGCAAGAACAAGGAGTTCTGACCATGACCCAGCGGGAGCGAGACCGACTGGTAGTGCTGAAGAAGGCACAGAAGAAACTA
>DATHOT010000131.1:0-8614 GCA_035484655.1 Bryobacteraceae bacterium
GTAACCCGGGCCGATCGGAACCCAAAGGCTACGATAGGCGATTCGAGGCTCACCGTCGTATTGATTCTGGCGATAGCCGGGGATCACCACTGCTGTTTGCTCGCCGGCCGATTGGAGCGCCGCCGGAAGCGCGCCTAAAACATCAGCCAAGCCGCCTGTTTTTGCGAAAGGCGTGGCCTCCGAAGCCACCATGAGAATATTCATAGCCTGAGCCGGTCGAGCATAGCTGCCCCCCAGAAGGTTAGCATCCCCTCCCTCACCAAAAGTCCTCCCTCCCTATCCATTGAGATAGACCCACCAGAAACATGTGACGTAAATCCGTACGGCAGTCGCAAGGGTAATGGTAAGACGCTCGTGGCCGATCTTAAGACCCTCTTCGTTGTGGTGAATAGGTCCAAGAAAATGGCCTTCCGGCTGCATGCGATTGTGGTGCTGGGGGGCGAACCGAAATCAGCATGGGACGCCGTGTCATCGAGCGCCCCTGTGTCGATTCGTGCTCCCAGCAATCGTTACAAGTCTCTCAGTTCTTGATTTCTTTATGAACTGCGTCGAGCACTCCGTTGATGAATGATACTGATTCCTCGCCGGAAAACTGGCGTGCCAGTTCGAGGGCCTCGTCAATGACCACTGCCGGCGGAGTCTCACGCCGGGCCATCTCGTAGATCGCCATCCGCAGGATATTTCGATCCACAATAGGCATTCGCTCCAGTTTCCAGTTCTCCGAGTTGGCCGTGATCTGATGGTCGATATCTGTGGCCTTCTCTGAAGTCCCTTTGGCCAACTCCTCCATGAATTCATCCCGTCCCGTCTGTTCCTCGCCATCCTCCGAGTTCAAAGTGTCATAGAACGAGGAAATGGCGTCCTCGACAGGTCCTTTGTTCATGTCCCACTGATAGAGAACCTGTAAAGCGCGCTGCCGTGATCGATGACGGGCGGGCATGGCTGCTGGCTACTATTTTCGCAGGCGGCGCAGCAGGTCGGCCATTTCGATGGCGGTAATCGCGGCGTCGTAGCCTTTGTTTCCGCTCTTGCCGCCTGCGCGATCGATGGCCTGCTCGACGGTGTTAGTGGTGAGCACTCCAAAGGCCACCGGCACGCTCGTTTCGAGCGGCACTGCCGCTAATCCGTTGGCAGCCTGCGCGGACACGTGGTCAAAATGCGGCGTTTCGCCGCGAATTACGGCGCCTAACGCGATGATGGCATCGTGACGTTTCTGCGCGGCCAGCGTTTTCGCGATAAGCGGCAGCTCCCACGAGCCTGGAACTTTGACTATCTCGACGTCTTTCGGATCCGCCCCCGAGCGTTTTAGCGCATCCTCCGCGCCGGCCAACAGGCGGTCGGTGATGAAGCTGTTGAACCTCGCGCAAATGATCGCAAACTTGAGCCCGCGCGCATCCAGATTTCCTTCGATCACCTGAGACATATGGGATAATTTTGTTTCAGGCCCCCATTCTACCGCATGGATCCCGCTTTCATCCGCAACTTCTCCATCATCGCCCACATCGATCATGGCAAATCGACGCTCGCCGATCGCCTGCTCGAGGTGACCGGAGCGCTCTCCCAGCGCGAGATGATGGAGCAGGTTCTCGACACCATGGACCTGGAGCGCGAGCGCGGCATCACCATCAAAGCTCACGCCGTGCGCCTGAATTACCTGGCCGACGACGGCCAGATGTACCAGCTCAACCTCATCGACACGCCCGGCCACGTTGATTTCACCTACGAGGTCTCACGCAGTCTGCAGGCCTGTGATGGCGCGCTGCTGGTGGTGGATGCGTCTCAAGGCGTCGAAGCCCAGACGCTCGCCAACACTTATCTCGCGCTGCATCATAATCTCGAAATCATTCCGGTTATCAACAAAATCGACCTGCCTTCCGCCGAGCCCGAACGAATTCGCGAGCAGATCGAGCAGGTGATCGGGCTCCCCGCGCATGACGCGTTGCTGGTCAGCGCTAAGCAGGGCACCGGCGTCAAGGACGTTCTCGAAGCCATCGTGCATCGTGTACCCCCGCCTCAAGGTTCGCCGAATGCGCCGCTACGCGCTTTGATCTTTGACTCCTGGTTCGATCCGTACCGCGGCGTTATCATCCTGACGCGCGTATTCGACGGCCGTCTGCAGCTCAAGCAAAAGATCAAGCTATGGTCGAATGGCGCCACGTTCGAGGTCGAAGGATTGGGCTACCAATCACCGAAGCCGATCCCCTGCGATGAGCTGGCGGCAGGCGAAGTTGGTTTTGTGTTCGCGAATATTAAGACCGTTTCGGACGCTAAGATCGGCGACACCATTACCAGCGTCGAGAATCCCGCCACTGAACCGCTGCCGGGTTTTGAGGAAGTGAAAGCCATGGTTTTCGCCGGCCTCTATCCGGTGGAATCGCACGAGCACGGCCGCCTGCGCGAGGCGCTCGAGAAACTGCGGCTCAACGACAGCGCTTTCAGTTTCGAGCCGGAAAGCTCGATGGCGTTGGGCTTCGGTTTCCGCTGCGGATTCCTGGGATTGTTGCATCTGGAGATCGTGCAGGAACGGCTGGAGCGGGAGTTCGAGATCGACCTCATCACTACCGCGCCCGGCGTCCGCTATAAGGTCACGACGCTCAACGGCAACGTGATCGACGTCGACAGCCCCACCAAGTTTCCCAATCCCGCCGAGATCAAGGAGATCCAGGAGCCGATCATCGATGCCACGGTTATCACGCGCGAGGAATATGTCGGCGAGATCTTGAAGCTGCTCGAAGAGAAGCGCGGAACGCAGAAGAAGTTCGAGTACATTGGGACCGGCCGCGTGCTGCTGTTATATGAGCTGCCGCTCAACGAAATCGTGCTCGATTTTTACGATCGCCTCAAATCGGCCTCGCGCGGCTATGCCTCGCTCGATTATCATCTTTCCGGCTATCGCGCCTCGTCCCTGGTAAGACTGGACGTGCTGGTGGCCGGAGAACCCGTGGACGCGCTGTCCATCATCGTGCACAAGGACTTCGCCTATGACCGCGGAAAGATTCTGATTGACCGGCTCCGCAAATTGATTCCGCGCCAGATGTTCGAAGTCGCGCTCCAGGCGGCCATCGGAAATAAGGTGATTGCTCGCGAGAATATCCCGGCCATGCGCAAGAACGTGCTGGCCAAATGCTACGGCGGCGACATCTCGCGCAAACGCAAGCTGCTCGAGAAACAGAAGGAAGGCAAGAAGCGGATGAAGCGGGTCGGCCGCGTCGAAATTCCGCAAGAAGCCTTCCTGGCAGTGCTCAAGGTCAGCGGCGAAACCGAGTAGTAGCACAGGCATTCTTGCCTGTGGCCCGCCGCGCTATCGAGCCCCGTAGTCGTTGTGCCGCGCCCGGAATTCCCGCAGACGGCTCAAGTCATCGGTCAAGATGTCGCGGTCATTTCGGGACAACCGGTTGTCCCGGACCACCCGATCCATGGCCGCGATTACCTCATCGAGCTCGCGTTCATCATAGCGCCCAGCCGCCAGCTTGCCCTGCAGCTCATCCAACTCCTGCCGGGTTCGCTCCAGGCGATATTGGTCGGCGCCGAATGGGAAAGCCTTGGATTGAACGTGCTCCAGATCCTCCCTCATTCGCTCGAAGAAACGCTGCCGCCATTCGTTGCCGCGGAACCGTTCATCGCGGTCCCGATGATAGGCGTCATCATCGCGATAGGCACGATCACGGTCGTCTCGGGCGCCTCGGTCAGCATCATCACGTGAGCCGCGATCGCGATCGTCGCGCCGGTCAGGGCCTGGTTGGCCGCCCGGATATGCGGGAACCGCCTGGCCACCGGGATATCCCCCGCCCCAGGTCACGTCAAACGTATAACCTTCCGAGCCATTGTCCGGATCTTCTATCCGTACCACTGCCCCGCTGCCATTGCGCGGCTCGCGAATCAGCGTTTGCCTGCCTCGGCCGTCCACACCTGAAAAGCGGAAGTTTGCGGGATTCCCCGGAAGAGGTCCCGTGCACTCAAAGCGACGCCATTGCGGCGGCCGCCCCGAAAGATTCCTCAGTACTGCGTTATCGCCCCGAATTTCGACTTCGGCCGCCCCATCCACCACAACTTCGATGGTGCACTTGCCCCGGTCAGGGCTCCCGCCCCGAATCGTGGCTCTGCGTTCGTAGTTTTGACCACTCATGATTCCACTAGTGGCCGCTAATGTTGCAACTGCCAATATCTTAAATCCCCGCATATGTTATCTCCTGGTGACCCAATCCGAGCACTCTATCTGCCAACCATCCCGCCCGTTCCAAGCTGCTGAACTCAATCACCTAATCCCTTAGTGGAAGGAGCCTCGGCCCGAGCAAACGTGGCCTTTTTGCCCCACCCAGGCACCTTGAATGGGTGCTTTTTACTATCCCCAAGGGAGGATCGGTCCCCTATGCGAAGCGCGCGGCACAGTACACTCCAATTAGGAGCCTTTATGTCCTACCAACACCTGCTGCGGTCCACTGACGGCCAGCTGGCAATCGTCACTCTCAATCGCCCCGACCGCCGCAACGCTCTCTCGCTCGATCTCATGCGCGAACTGATCGACTGCCTCGACGAAATCGGCGCCGACACAAACCTCCGCGCTGTCGTCCTGGCTGCCGCCGGAAAAGTCTTCAGCTCCGGACACGACCTGAGTGAAATGGTCGACCGTACCGTCAACGACTACCGCCGCATCTTCGATGTTTGCACCGAGCTGATGACCAAGATCCAATCCATCCCACAGCCCGTCATCGCGCAAGTCCAGGGCATTGCCACCGCGGCAGGTTGTCAATTAGTAGCCACCTGCGATCTCGCCATTGCAAGCGACCAAGCTCAATTCGCGACGCCTGGCGTGAAGATCGGCCTGTTCTGCACCACGCCCATGGTCGCCTTAAGCCGCGCCGTTGGCCGGAAGCGCGCGATGGAGATGCTGCTCACTGGAAAACTGGTCGATGCCGCGACCGCCGCCGATTGGGGACTCATCAATCGCGTTGTCCCCGCCGGCCAACTCGAATCCGAAACCCGCCGGCTCGCGTGCCAGATCGCCCAATCCAGCAGTTTTACTGTCGCGCTCGGCAAGCAGGCCTACTACACTCAGATCGATCTCGATCAGCCCAAAGCTTACGCCTACGCCAAGGAAGTGATGACCATGAACTCGCTTGCGGAGGACGCGCACGAAGGCATTTCCGCATTTCTGGAAAAACGCGCCGCCTGCTGGACCGGGAAATAAATTCTTACTTGCGCTTGTAGATGACGCAATACCGCGTCCGCCCCACTTCTTGATATCCCGTTAGCCACTCCAGCAAGTCCGGATAATTGGTAATAGCCAACCCCGGATTCAGCGGTCCCAGCCCGTCCACAATCCACGTTGGCCTGGTTTGAATCAATTCCCGCCGATTGCGTGCGGCAAGTTCTGGAGCGGCGACATCCGAGCTGGTCAGGTGCCGGTCGGCCAGAACGCCCGTGAGCGGCTGGGAATCCAGAAACCTGCTTCCGGCCGGCATTTGTGTATAAGCGAAGATATCCGGCCGGTAGCCCCACACCAGTAGCGTCCCCTCGCGATCGATTCGGTCCGCCGCTGCGTGGCTGTCCTGGTTCATTACCAGATCACTCCACTCGGTCTCGCGATCGTGCAGCAGATCATTGGCGAGCGTCACGTAACGCGGGCCGAAACGCGCTAGCGGGATCAGCAGCAGTAACACCAGCACGAGTCGTCTCCGGCCCAGAAGCACATAGCCTCGTGCTGCCATCAGGGCCATCACAGGCAGCAGTTGAAAGTAATATCGCGGAAAGAATCGCCCGCCCGCCGCGACGGCCATCAATGACAGCAACAGCCATCCCGCGATGCGCCAGTTCTTCTCTTTCCAAAACGCGTACGCCGCTCCGGCCACCAGTGCGCAGTGGAACCCGGCCCAATTCAGAGTCCGGGTGAAACCGGTCGTCAGCGGAAAGGTGCGCTCGGAGTAAAGCTCACCCCACCGCCAAACCTGGTCAAAATAAGACTGGCCAAACCAAGCGAACGCAGCAGCATTCGGGATAGCGAATCCGAGCAGCAGCCACGGCCATGCTCGTCCCGCCCACAGTGCGCACGCGGCCAACACGAAAGTACCCTTCACATTGATCAGCATCGCCACGCCCGCCATCACCCCGCTCCAAAACAAGCGCCCGCGCGATGCCAGATATACCGCGGCTAAATGGGGCAGGATCATGAGCAGGTCCGGCGCCAGCGCCATCACCGCTGAAGGAATGCCGAACGTCAGGAAGAAACCGATCGCGATCGCCGCCGCCAAGCTTTCGTGCTGTCCCCAAATCTCACGCGCAAATTTCCAGGCCATCAAACAGCACAGAAAGACGAAAGCCGCGCCCGCAATCCGCAGTGGCACGCCAATCTGTGCGTCCCACAGCAGGTATACATACGCAAAAAACGGCGGTTTATCGAACCAGATGTCGCGGTAGAGGCTCTTGGCGTGAAGGAGCTGGATCGCCGCTGCGGTCGGGTACGCTTCTTCCACCCAAACGATGGCGCTATGACATAGCCGCGTCGCGAGCAGGCCGATAGCCACCAGCGCGAGAGTTAGTCGTTCTCGGCCGATCGCGACCTCTCCAGCAACTGTGCCAGCTTCGCTCGAAGCTCGGGGCCATGATCGGGATCGGCGAGCGCAAACTCCACGAAAGTTTCGAAGTAGCTCGGAAAATTGCCGATGTCGTAACGTCTCTCGTTCGGCGGCAGCTTGACGGCCAATACGCGACGGCCTTCTTCGCACAAATGCGCTATAGCATCAGTGAGCTGAATCTCGCCGCGCGCATCCGGCTTGACGCGCCGGATCATGTCGAAGATCAACGGCGAGAAAACGTACCGGCCGGCGATCGCCAGATTGCTCGGCGCCTGGCCGGGCTTCGGCTTCTCCACCAGATCCACCACACGGAGCCATTCGCCTTCGCCTTCTTTGACTTTCAGGATGCCGTAGTTGACCGTCTGGTCCGGCGGCACTTCTTCGACCGCTATCACGCAACTGGCGTGCCGCTGCTCAAACAGCTCCGTCATTCGCAGCACCGTCTTCGATTGAGCGTGCAGACCCAGAATGGAATCGCCCAGTGCGACCACGAAGGGCTGCTCGCCCGCGAAATTTTCACCGCACAAAATAGCGTCGCCCAAGCCCTTCTGCATCCGCTGGCGCGTGTAGAAGAAATGTGCATCGTGATCTTCAAAGCTCAATTCCTTGAGGAGCTCCTTTTTGTTGGCCGCGCTCAAGTTGCGCACCAGCTCCGGATCGGTGTCGAAATGATTCTCGATGGACGTTTTGTTCCGTCCGGTGACGAAGAGGATCTGGTCGATCTTGTTGGCAATCAGCTCTTCCGCCACATATTGAACAATCGGTTTACGTGCCACCGGAAGCATTTCCTTGGGTTGCGATTTGGTCGCCGGTAGCAACCGCGTGCCAACTCCTGCCACAGGAACAATTGCGCTTCGAATCACCTCTTGAATATAACTGGTTGTGTCCTCATGATCCATCTTGAAACTTCCGCGGACGACTCAGGCCACCGGCTCGATCTCTATTTGCACCAGCGCCTGCCCGAATATAGCCGCGCGCGTTTGCAGGAATGGATCAAGTCCGGACGTGTGCGGGTCAATAACGCGCTGGCGAAATCTTCTTATCTATTGCGCGGATCCGAGGCGATCGAGATCGATCCCGCCGCGCCGCCGCCACTCCACGCTCAACCGGAAGACCTTCCGGTCGAAATCCTCTATGAGGACGCCGATGTAATCGCTGTCAATAAGCCCGCCGGCATGGTGGTTCATTCCGGCGCCGGCCGGCACTCCGGAACGCTCGTGAACGCGCTGCTGCATAGATTCCAAGCGCTGTCGAAAGTCGCGGGTGATTTACGCCCCGGCATCGTACACCGGCTGGATCGCCTTACCAGCGGAGTAATTCTGGTCGCGCGCACGGACGCTGCACACCGCCATCTCTCCGAACAGTTCTCCAGCCGCCGGGTCGAAAAGGTTTATCTGGCGCTCGTTCACGGCCGGACGAAAACCGACCGGGGCAGGATCTCCACGCCTATCGCTCGCGATCCCGTGCGCCGCATCCGCATGACGGCGAAATTGGACCGCGGCCGCTCGGCGATTACCGAATACCAGGTGCTACGGCGCTTCGACAAACTCACGCTGCTCGAAGTTCGCATCGGAACCGGCCGCACGCACCAGATCCGCGTGCACCTGGCCAGCATAGGTCACCCGGTGGCCGGCGACAAGCTCTACGGAGCCCCGGCAAGCACGCTCGGCCGCTACTTCCTACACGCCCAGCGAATCAAATTCACCAGCCCCACCTCCGGCCAGCAAATCACTGTCGAGGCTCCGGTCCCTCCGGAGCTACAACAATATCTTGACGACGTATGATTAAATCGTGACCGGCCAGGGTCCGTGATTCACCACTCCCGCGGGCTTTTTTTCTTAATGCCCTCAACAATTTCCTTGCTTTAGCACTGTGGCCGTCCCGCTACGCATGTTACACCTAAAGTGGAGGAAAATATCAAGACGACCTGCCAGGGTTGGGTTCGTTTTTTCGAGTGACGATATTTCGGCTCCAGGCCCGTCTTGGTCTCCTTCACTGCCATCGACTATGCTATGATCTATTGTGCCGACGAGAATTCTGGG
>DATHOT010000132.1:0-13650 GCA_035484655.1 Bryobacteraceae bacterium
CAAGGTAATTGGCTCAAATGAGTAGGACTGTCCTGGGGCTGTTGACGCGAAGGTTCCCCTGACCGCAATGTTCAGTTGAGGTATTGGAAAGAGCAGATTGATATCGACCTCGCCTAGCGGACCGCCCGTGACGTTGTGAAAAGCGAAAATACCTCCGCCATTGGAGGCTATCGTAATCGGGGAACCGTCATAGTTGATGTTGGTTGCGTCGCCGCCGGCATCGATCAGGATTTCCGGGTCAATCGGAACGGGATTCGCCATGGCCGCGATGCTGGCGGACAGTGACAACGAAACGTAGAAGCAGATTGAGCGCATGGCAGTCCTAAGCGACGATAGCATGAGAAGTGGTTTTTGCCGATACGTCCCGAAGCGTATTAGTACCGGTACGGCTAAAAGCTTATTTTCTAGTGTAGTCCCCGCGCGCGAAGTACTTCTCCAGCCAGCAATAGAGCGCGATGAACAGATAACGGCTGCCCATCTCTCTGATTTTGAGCTTGGACATTCCCGAGCGCCGGTTCCTCCAGGTGATCGGAATGACCGTCCACGAATAGCCGCGAATGATGGTCTTCAGCGGGATCTCAATCGTGAGATTGAAGTGCGGAGAAAGAAACGGGCGGCAACCGTCGATCACCTTGGTGCGATAGGCCTTGAAAGCGTTGGTGAAATCATTGAGGGGAACATGGAAGATCACGCGCAGAAACAGGTTAGCCAGCCGATTGATGAATAGCTTGTGCGGAGGATAGTCGATCACTCCGCCGCCCCGGACGAAGCGCGAGCCAAAGACGGCGTCCCAGCCTTCATTCAACATGTGCCAATAGCGCGCGACATCCCGGCAATCGTCCGACTCATCGGCCATCATGATCACGACCGCATCGCCGTGGATGTGATCGAGGCCGAAGGTAATGGCTCTTCCAAAACCGTGTTCGCCGGTATTCTGCAAGGGACGCAAGGTAGGCACACGGCATTTGGCTTCATCGAGAATTTTCCAGGTTGCGTCGGTGCTGCCATCATCGACTACTACGATTTCGTGTTCGACGCCGTGCAGCCGCAGTTCTACATACAGATGCTCGACTGTCGCGCCGATGCGTCCTTCCTCGTCCCGGGCGGGGATGACAACCGAAAGAAGATGGAGCGCTTCCTGGTCTGCGGGAGCGGCTGGCGCCTTCACAGTCCGCTTTTCTCCAGCCAGTCCGGGTTGCGCTCGGCGTGATCGGCAATCTCAGAGAGCAGCGTGTCGATGGGGACTTCCACGCGCCAGCCGAAGGTTCGTTGCGCGTCGCAGTTGTCCATGATCAGCCACGGAATATCGTAGGGCCGCGGCCGTGGATCGGGTTGCGGAACCTGTGGGCCGAAGCGCGCATCGCACCACGCATTCAGCTCGGCCAGGGACATCGCATTTTCCGGACCGCCTCCCGCGGTATAGATGCGCTGGCCTGCCGTTCGAGTGGTCTGCATCTGGGCGTCCAACAATGCGGCCAGGTCGCGGGGGTGAAAAACATCCCGCACTTGTTTGCCGGCGCCATCGAAGCCGATGTAACGAAGCGGGCGGCGCCGAAGGTGGGCGTTGATCCAGTACGAAAAAATCCCTTGATCGGGCGTTCCGAACTGGCCGGCTCCCGCCAGGACGCCACAGCGATCGATCCAGACCGGGAAGTCGAACGCTTCGCCATACTCGAGCGCGACCGCCTCACAGGCCAACTTGGTGCTGCCGTAAAGAGAGATGGGCGCGCGGGTGGAGAACTCGATGCCCACGCCATTCGAAGAAACGCCAGGAGGAAGCGCCGCGGCGTCATCCAACTGAAAGGCATTTCCGTTCACGCGCAGAGGGAGCGAGACTAAGGCCGGAATCGAATAGACGCGGCTGGTGCTCAGCAGCAGCAGTCCCGCTTTGTGCGCTTTCGAATATTCCAGAACGTTGAGAGCGCTGGCGAGATTGTGCTCAAATAATTGACGGCTGCTGAAGTCGCCTTGCACGCCAGCGAGCACGCTAGGATTAGCGGCAGCATCGATCACCCAGTCGACGGCCGGCAGCGATTCGAAGTCGCTAGCCGCTCGAATATCGCCATGGAAGAATTTGACACCCAGTTTTTGAAGCCTTCCACGATTGCTCTCCGAGCCGGGCCGCATCAGGTTGTCGATGCCGTAAATCGAGAGTCCTTCCCGGCGATGGAGCAAACATTCGGCCAAGGAACTTCCTACAAAACCGCAAACGCCCGTGATCAAAAGCTTCACGATACGGCCTTCTTGGTCAGCCGCTCCATCCAGCTCGCCGCGATCTCATCAAAGATGTGGTCCAGAGTCTTGGTAATGTCCCAAGCCGGGTAATGAGCCCTCATCTTGGTAAGGTCGCTGTAATAGCAAATGTGATCGCCGATCCGGTTCTCATCCACGTAGCGCCAAGCCATCGGGTGGCCGGTGATCTCTTCCGCCGTACGGAACGCTTCCAGAATAGAGCAGGCATTTCCCTTGCCGCCACCCAGATTGTATACCTCGGCCATACGCGGCGATTTCCAAAACTCGAACATGAAGCGCGCGACATCCTCGGAATGGATATTGTCTCGCACTTGCTTTCCCTGGTAACCGTATACTTTATATTCACGGCCCTCGACGTTGCACTTGATGAGATAGCTCAGAAATCCGTGCAGCTCGACGCCGGAATGATTCGGTCCGGTGAGACAGCCGCCGCGCAGGCAGCAGGTCGGCATATTAAAGTAACGGCCGTATTCCTGAACCATGATGTCAGAGGCCACTTTCGAAGCGCCGAACAGGGAGTGCTTGCTTTGATCGATGGAAAAGCTTTCCGGTATTCCGTTCTCAAACGCCGGGTCGTCGTACTCAAAGCGGGTTTCCAGCTCTTTGAGGGCGATCTGGTTGGGCCGGTCCCCGTAGACTTTATTGGTGGACATGTGAATGAACGGGGATTCCGGACAGGACCGCCGGGCCGCTTCCAGCATATGCAATGTTCCCAGGGCATTCACTTCGAAGTCGAGGAAAGGAATTGAGGCTGCGCGGTCATGGGAGGGCTGCGCCGCGGTGTGGACGATCAGATTGGGACGCAGGTCGTCGATGAACGCCAGCAGCTCATCGCGTTGGCGGATGTCCAAGGCGCGATGTTGATAGCCCGGTATTTCGCGCCGCAAGCGATCCAATACCCAACTGGTATCGCCCTCCGGTCCGAAGAAGATCGCGCGATGATTGCTGTCAATTCCATGGACGTCGAAGCCGTGGCGCGCGAAGAAGCGCGAAACCTCGGAACCAATCAGTCCGCAAGAGCCGGTCACTAGTACGGTAGGCAAGTCACTTTCATTCTAAAAACATTTCTGCCGTTATACCAGCGATTTAGCCTGCTTCCCGCGCGGGGCTAACGAAATTCGCCGGGAGAATCGTAGTGGGTGCGCCGGCGGACGCGTCCGGCTCATGCGATGAACAGACCGGTGAAGATTTTGGCGATCGACGGGGGCGGAATCCGCGGTATCATTCCCGCCTCGCTGCTCGCCCACATCGAAGGCGCCACCGGCCGTCCTATTGCAGAACTTTTTGACCTGATCGCCGGGACTTCCACGGGCGGTATCCTGGCTCTGGGCCTGACGATCCCGAAGACCAAGGGCGCGCCGCTGTACCCGGCCCAAAGCTTCGTCGAGATGTACGAACGCGAAGGTCCGCGAATCTTTTCGCGATCGCTTTGGCGCCGGATCGTCGCCTGCAACAATCTGACGGAAGAGAAGTATTGCGCGGCGGGGATCGAAGCGGTCCTGGCCGACTATTTTGGCGACTCGCGCCTCGCGGACGCCACTACCGACGTCCTGGTCACCAGCTACGAGATCGAGCGTAGCTTTCCATTTTTCTTCAAAAGCTCCAACGCGCGCAGGCGGCCGGGTTATGATTTTCCGGCGCGCCTGGTTGCCCGCGCCACATCCGCGGCGCCCACTTATTTTGAACCTATGAAACTGCGGGCCGAAACCGATACCGATTGCTACACCCTCATCGATGGCGGCGTGTTCGCTAACAATCCCGCCGCCTGCGCTTTGGTGGAGGCGAGAACCACGCATCCGGAGGCCAGCGATTTTCTGGTTGTTTCGCTGGGTACGGGCGCCTTGAACCATAGCGTGTCTTTCGGCGAAGCCAAAACTTGGGGCGTGGTGCGATGGGCCGTACCGCTGCTGAACATAGTGTTCGATGGGGTCAGCAGCACGGTGGATTATCAGCTTCGCCAGCTCCTTCCAGACGGCGACGGCGAATGCCGGCGATACTACCGTTTCCAAACTACGCTGGACTGCCACAATCACGCGCTCGACAACACCGGTCCAGCTAATATTACGGCTCTCCAAGGCTTGGCCAGCGGCCTGATCGAGAAGGAATCCGGGAGTATCGAGCAGCTCTGCGAGAAACTGTTGCAGTGATTACACCAGGCGTTATTACATCTCGGTCGCGAAGGGCGTGAAGCGTGTCTTGTAGTCGAATGTGTCGATACCCTCGGTCCGTTTGAGGAACCCGACGATCCAATAGGTCACTGGCGTCATGATCACTTCATAGACAACCTTGAACAGGTAAGCCGAAATAATTAGCCTAACTAACCCTGACCCGGTGACTTCGCCCGTGAAAGCGACGATCACCAGAATCACGGTATCCACCGCCTGGCCCACTACCGTCGAGCCCACGGTTCGAGTCCACAAATGGCGTCCTTTGGTGAGCAGCTTCATCTTCGCCAACGTGAAGGAATTCGCAAACTCGCCGCACCAATAAGCGATCAGACTTGCGGCCACCAGCCGGGGCACCTGGTGGAACACGATCGCGAAGGCCTCTTGATTCTTCCATTCGGGCGCGGCCGGCAAGGCTACAATGATGTTGCCCAGGATGGCCATCAATGCGTTGGCCAGGAATCCGATCCAGATCACACGCCTGGAACCGCCATACCCGTAGACTTCGGTGAAGACGTCGCCAAAGATGTAAGTGATGGGGAAAAGCAGTTGCGCGCCGCTGACGCGGAACGGGCCGAAGGCGCAAATCTTCTGCCCGACGAGATTGGAAATCACCAGAACGACGATGAAGATGCTGGCTAGAAGATCGTAGTATTTGTAAATCTTAGTGGGTGTGGGCAAGCCCCAATTATAGAGGACTAGAAGCCGATCACAGCCATCTTTCCGTCCGTCTGCAACGCATCGCCGGTGGCGTTGAATAGCTCGGTAGGAACATGGGGCCGTTCTACCAGAGCGAGCCCCTGTACCAGCCCGGTGAACAGGAGATCGCTCACGACCTTGGCGCGCTCGCGGTCGATCTCAGTGTCCACTTTGTGGATAAAGTTGCGTTCCTGTTCGGAATAATCGATCCCGATGTCGTGGGTTGCCGAGCAGACCCATGCTTCTTTGCCGTGGAATCGCTCCGGCCGGCGCCAGATGCGCAGGTGGTGCCGGGCGGCGAAGGTATTGTTCTGTTTCTGGTAAACCAGGTCCGGAGGCCGGCCTTCCAGGAGCAGCGTGGACACCGGAGCTTCCTGATAGCCGCGCTGTTCCGCCATGGCGCGGAAGGTTTCCAGCTTCGACTTCGAATTCAATTGCGCCGCGGTCGACCAGCCCGCCTTTTGAAAGGCATCCTCAATGTCTTGTTGGCTGCCGAGAAACATCAGGTTGGTTATGTCGGACGGCTTGGGCGGTTTTTCGGCGATTGTCCGGAACGGCTGAGAGTTGACCAGGCGCGCTAAATCATCCGCCGGCTCGATGCCTTTCACGTTGAGCCCGCTCGCGCTCGCGGTCCAGGTCAGCGCTTTGGTAAGCTCGATGGTCATCTCGACGCCCGGCTCGTAGTCGATGTTCGGATCGGCCGGCTTCACCACCGTTTCCTTGATGGCGCCGAGCACATCCGCTAAGCCGGGATATTTCTCCGCCATTTTGTTGATCCCCTGGTCCATGCGACCCGAGCCGGTCTGCGAGGCGACGATTCCGGTGATTTTGCCGTCCGCGCCCACCGACTCGCGCGCATTATCGACACTTGCCAATCTGGCGGCGAGGCTCGCCTTGTGCCCGGCGGAATCGCTGATCTGATCGAATGCCAGCTCCAGCACCGCCTGGTCGTCCGGCTTGACGGCGGCCGTGACATCCTGGATGTGTCCGGACACCTTCGCCCCTGCCGGCACGGCCACCGCGCCGCCGATCACCACCGGCGCGATTACGACCGTCTCGAACGTCTGCTTGGGCTTCGCCGTGGACGTGTTGACCGCAGTTGTCAGCCGGATCTGCAACTGTGTTCCCTTGGGGATTTCTGATGCTGCGAGCAGGCTGGAAGAAAGGATTAGGATGAAAACAGCTCTCACTCCCACATCGTACAATGCTACTGCTGCCTGAAGGGGATCTCGCGTGTTCCTTCGTCCAGGCCTTCAATCCTGATTACTTGCTTCGCCGACGGTTTTGGGGGCGGCGGCGCGGGGATCACCAGCGGACGGACATCGGCGACGGGGGCTGCGGGCTGTTTGTGGGACAGCGCGAAGATCTGGGCGTTTTTGTCCAGCTCTGGTTGTGTCAAGTGCATGGCGATCTTGACCAGCGAGCCTTCCGATGCCACCTTCAGCTTCTTTTCCATATCGAGCATCGCCGGCTCGCTTATTTTGTCCTTGATGGCCAGCTTCAGCAGCCGGCCGAGTTCGGAAGCCATCCTCTTGGCCGCCGCTTCCGTCTGGAACTTAACCGTAGTATCCACCGACAAGCCACCGCGAAGCGAGAAGCCAATCTCAAAACTCTGCGCTTCGGTGCCTAGCTCGCCGCCGGTGAACATAGCCATCAAACGATCGCTCGCCAGCACTCCCGGTGTGCTCATTAATGCCCAGGCATCATAGTTGGTGTCGAGCTGCGCCGCGCGCGCGAGCAGGGAATTGGCGTCTGGCGATGGAGTGGGAAACGCGGTCCGTTCGAGGCTCGCGAATATCGAGCGCGCGTCCCCGATCAGAATAGTTTGCGGGTCGAGCAGTACAAAGGCCATGTCCTTGGTGGAATTGCCTTGCGGACGATAAACCTGCACGTTATTGAACATCTGAGGCTTGGCGCCCTGGGCGCTAAGGATCTCGCGAACCTTGGCGAGCTCGAAGTGGCCCCCGACCACGATCAACATCGGCGCGTCTTCAGCCTGAGTGTCCTCGGAATTCCGGCCCTGCGAGGAGATGACCACCCGGTCGACATCGTTCAGCAGCTCGACGCCCGGGATCGCGCTACCGTCCACCCATTTCTGGCGAATCATAGTTCCCACCTGCGATTGGCGGACCCGTTTCCAGTCGATGCTGATGAGCGCTTTGGCGTCGGTGGGAACGAAGCGCAGCATCGCGGGGTCGGTTTGAGCGCTGGCGAAGACCGGGGTCAGCAAGACCGACAACGTGGCGGCGATGGGGCGAAAGCGCATCCGGATCCTCACCTGCTTCTTATCGTCAGAAAACGAGGGAAGCTGCACGGCACCGCGGGGTCGGAAGTTGAGAAGAATGAGGAAGATGCTAAAATACCCTGTGCGTACTCACGCGGGGGCCCGTAGCTCAGTTGGTTAGAGCGCTACCTTGACACGGTAGAGGTCGCAGATTCGAGTTCTGCCGGGCCCACCACTCCTGTCAAACATCTCGCGTACCAGCAAGTATCGATGGACCGAACGCCGGTCAGTTCCACCTGTAGCTGGTGCAGCCGTAACCCTTCCTGGAAGCTCATACCGCAAATTCGTCAAGACGGTGGGGACCTTGATGACCAAACGAGACATCGCGAAGGTCGGCATGCCGCCGGCCAGATTGCTTCACATAACCCCACGGGGCTTTATCACTAACGGGTCTGGACGGGTTGAAGAAGACGTTGTGATGATAAACCGGTACTCCGAGCGGCGTAGTGTGCATTACCAAACTATATCGAGTACGTTTAAAGTCACGAATCTCCGCCCCCCCATGCGGGGCCTGTGGATGCCAGATGATTGTGTCTCCTTTGTTCACGCAAAGCGTCTCGGCAGTCAAGCCTGCCTGTTGACATCGAAGCGCGACTTCATCTTGATAGGCATTCCAAAGCTGATCGGAAGAAGGCGGTACAACTTCCAGGTCCGGGTAGAATCGCCGGGCCATCGCCTCACGGTCCAGTTCCGGCAGCAAGTGTCCCCGCCTTACGACGGTTAACGGACCATTCTCAAGGTCCGTATCCTCGAGCGCCACCCATACGCCCAGGTATCGATACTCGGGTCTCGTGGTGAAGTAAGGCGTATCTCGATGGATTGCCTGGCTGGAACCTCGTTCATAAAATAACGATGTGTAAAGAACGGTTTCACCTTCGAAGAAATAATCCTGAACCTTCAGCGCGACAACATTTTGTCTAAAGAGCTCGAACAATGGCTTGTAAATCAGATGTAAATTGATAATTCTCGGATAGTGACCATATTCATCCTGATAGGTGCGAAATATTTTGGCGTTCTTAGCGGCGAAGTCGATAAAACCGATCCGGATCTCGTCGCAGAGAGCGACGGGCAATGATTGTCTTATTATCGTTACACCAGTTCTTTGCAGTTCCTCAACGTGGGGCGCGATCGCCGGTGGACATCGGGTCGATCTCCCAGCCTTTATAAGATTCAGAAGTCGATTTGACATCTGTTGTAGTTTCCACCAATTGGGGAGCGCGTGGCAAGCGGCGGTCTTCTTGGCGGGCCCGACTTCTTTGGCCTGCGCTCGTGTTTCCTCTGTTTATCGTGCACGGGAATTCAGCGGGCGAACGCTCGGAACTTACCAGACACTCCTCTGGCGTGAGCTTTTCGAGAAATGCTAACCGCGAACCCGGCTTAGGATAAAATGAACCAAGCCGCTGCGGCGCGTCAAAAAGGAGAATCACTATGCCAAGGGACTTGTGCCAGGGCATCCGAGGTGACGATGTTCGCGAACTTCAGGCCCTCTTGAACTACCATTTGCCTGCGCCACCGCCTCCTCTTGTGACCGATGGCATTTTCGGATCGCAAACGGACGCCAGAGTGCGGGAATTTCAAAAGCGCAATCTGATTCAGATCGACGGAATCGTAGGTCCGCAAACGCGATCGGTCCTGTACGCGACAATCACGATCAAAATATATACAACGGTCGCCCTGCGCGAAGGAAGATCGAGCTTCGTGGCGCGTGCCGGCGGATTGCGTAGCGGGGTGCTGTTAGCCTCCGCAGGTTCGACGCTGCCTATCGCCGATGTGCCTTCAGCACAGCCTGCACAGCCTGCCACGCCGTCTTTTCACCTGGACAACATACAGGTGCAAGCGGGTGGTCAACGCACTTTCAGCCCCTGGCTAGGCCCGAGTTCTCCGGGATTTAACTCCCTGGTACTCACCGCCCAGGCTACGTTTCTAAGAGTCGGCGACGGCCCGCATTTGGAGCTCACGCCCGGAGCGCAAGTCGCCGCCAACGGAGCTCCGTCAGACTCCAAGTACAATGCGCAGGTGTTCTTTCAGGTCACCGCCGCCGACTTGATTGCGCCGGGCCGCTTCCATCTGTTCTCGCCGTTCGCTCAAGCTACTTTCCAATCTAACTTCGCTCCGTTCGGGGCTCCGACGGCCGGATTGACGGTCGGCAATACACTCCAATTCGACATCATCAAGGACAGGTGGATGTTCTTCGTCCAGGGTGCGCTGGCTGCCAATATCGACTTGAAAACCGGAGCGGCGAGCGTAAGCCCGCAAATTCTCACGGGCATGGCCATTCAAGCCAACTTTTGAGGGTTCACCCCGCTACCAGTGTAAATATTCCGCGGAGTTAGATTTATCGCATCTCCCGGCGATCGTCAGATGTTTAGAAGTTAACAATGAGTGGTCAGGCCATCTTCGGCATCGGTGTTCCGTTCAGCTTTATTGTCTGGGGGATTGCGATAGATCTGGCCCGCACTCCGGAGCAGGCGCCCATGATCCGAATAAAAATTTTCTATAAGACCTGTAGCGTACCCATGCTACACTGATCCAACTCGTTCCCTGACAGGCTTCCCCAAGCCACCGGCAGCTGCTCGCGACTGTGAAGTTGAGAGCAGGCGTTGTCCAGAGTTCGGACAGGCTGCCGTGCATCAGGCCGCTGCGTCGCAGTAGTTTCCTTCTCATTGTTTGAGCTAGCGCTTCGACTTCATCGCCGAGAGGAACAATACGACATGACCAGCCTTCAACGTTTCGATAAACGCTTCCGGCTTTTCGGTTTGCGGTTCTTAGCTGGACCGATTGCGTGCATACTGCTCGGATCGAATCCAAGCATGGCGCAGTCTACTTTCGCATCAGTGGTTGGCACCGTCCGAGACACCTCCGGGGCGGTCATCGCGAAATGCGTGGTCGCCCTTGAAAACACCGGTACTTCGGCCCATCGCGAGACTCTAACCGACGCCTCAGGGGATTATTCCATCCCCAACCTGGAACCCGGCGCCTACCAGGTCAAGATCTCTGCTCCGGGATTTCAGCAGTTCGTGCGCCAGATCGAACTCACTGCCCGGGAGACCCTGCGCGCTGACGGACAGTTGGCCGTCGCCGGCCAAGCCCAGACCGTAAATGTCGAATCCACGGGCGCCCCAGTCGTCAATACCGATGTCTCTAACATTGCGGAGACGAAGTCGGGCCGCGAATTAATCGATCTTCCCATTGCCATCGCCACCCGCGCCGGCGGCTCGACCAGTCCGATCTCGACTCTGACCAGCCAACCCGGCGTGCAGACCGATGCCAGCGGAAACATTTCGGTGGCGGGCACGAAGCCCACCATGCTCTCGGCCAGTATCGACGGCATCAGCAGCACGGGGGCCCGGGCAGCTTCGGGGACAGCCGGTGGCCCAATCGCTGAGATGTTTCCTTCCTTCAACTCCATT
Source organism: Bryobacteraceae bacterium (assembly GCA_035484655.1). Classification (GTDB taxonomy): domain Bacteria; phylum Acidobacteriota; class Terriglobia; order Bryobacterales; family Bryobacteraceae; genus Palsa-89. The sequence continues at coordinate 10,812 of DATHOT010000132.1, forward strand.
GAGGAGATCCGGGTCAGCGAGGTCAACAACGCGGCCGAGTACGGCGGCGTCAGCGACATCACGACCATCTCCAAGAGCGGAACGAACAGCTTTCACGGAGGTGCGTTCGAAAACATTCAAAACTCAGATATGAACGCCAGAAATCTGTTCGCCGCCACCAAGCCGGTCGTGAAGCTAAACGACTTCGGCGCCTATGGCGGTGGGAAGATCTGGAAGGACAAGACGTTTTACTTCGCCAGTTACGAAGGACTCCGTTTGCCCAAACAGCAAACGATCACCGAAAGTGTTCCTTCTGTCGCGTTGCGGAACGGAGACCTTTCGGCCTATTCAACGCCGGTCTATCAGCCCGGAACGGGCACCCCTTATCCAAACAACCAGATTCCAATCGGCCAGATTTCACCAGTCGCACTGAACGCCCTGAAGTACCTGTTTCCTTTGCCCAACGCCGGAGCGCCCAACGCGATTGCCAACAATTACGTCGCGAACATTCCGACGCCCATTTCGAGCGACCAGGCCGACCTGCGCCTCGATCACGTTATCAACTCTAAAATGACGGTGTTCGCGCGCGGCACGTATAAGGTTCGCTCCGTGGAGGTTGTGCCGGCCGGTTCCCCACTCCAGGGATCCGTTTCGACACCGGAAAGAGACTTTGGATATACGATCGCTTTTAACTGGATCATCAAACCAACCGTCATCAACGAGATACGCGGCGGCTTCAACGGAAATCATTCCGGGGTGAGCGTGGGCGGAAGCTCCTCCGCGCAGTATGTGAGCGAGATTGGTCTGCAAAATCTGCCGCAGCCTTATCCGACCAGCGGCGCCATACCTTGGTTTAACATCGCGGGCTTCCAGCCCACCGGCGCCAGCAGCAATGCGAATTCCACCGCGTCGAGAAACGGTTCCAGCCAGATCATCGACAACCTGACCTGGATCAAGGGCGCTCACACGATGAAATTCGGCGCCGACTATCGCTACCTCACTTACCACGGCCAGAACGTTTATGACGCTTTCGAACTCGGCCAGTACGCCTTCACAGGTGCTGTCACCGGCACTCAGGGCGCGAAAAACGCCTACATCGGTAATCCCTTTGGCGCGTTCCTGCTGGGCATTCCCGATAAGACTTATCTCGATACGAACACGCTGGGCGCTATTGACGGATACGACCCGGCCTACGCATTCTATGGGCAGGACGATTGGAAAGTCACACCGCGATTGACCATAAACTTCGGACTGCGGTACGAACTGCACCCGAGATTTTATGACCACGATGCCAATATTTCAAATTTCCTCCCGAACTATCAGTCCATCGTGAACGGGCAATCGGTGCTGGGAGCGGTAGTGATACCGAACAACGGGCTGGGCATTCTGAGCCCCGGTTTCGCGCAGTCGATCGCTCCTACGCCGATTCTGCTCGCGTCCCAGGCCGGGCTCAGTAACAATCTCCATATAACGAATAAACTCGACTTCGCGCCGCGATTCGGCTTTGCCTACCGCTTGACCAACGACGGCAAGACCGTGATCCGGGGCGGCTACGGAAAATTTATCGAAATCCCGCTGGGAACGCTGCTCGGCGCGGGCTGGGCGATCCATAGCGCCGATCAGGCCTTTTTCAACAACTCCATTACCAACGGATCGCCGGCTCTGAAGTTCCCTTCTCCTTACCCCTCGAATCTGGCCGTGACCGGAAGCCAATTCTTCCAACAGGCCAGCGACCTTCATTACCCGGAAGCGGTTATTCAACAGTGGAACCTGACGGTCGAACGGGATCTGGGATTCAACACCGGCTTGCGAGTTTCCTACGATGGCAACCACGGTAGCAATATGGGTGTGCAGGTCAACCTGGGGCAACTGCCGCCAAACACCATCGGATTCAATAACGCCACATCGCTGCTCAAATATCCGCTGTTTGGTGAAGTGGAGTCGGAAGTCGGCGGCGGCATTCAAAACTATGATGCTTTGACAGTGGCGCTGAATAAGCGTTATTCGGGCGGGCTGCAGTTTCTCGCCAGCTATACATTTGCGCGGAACCTCACCGATGCGCAGGGCTTCAATCCAACCACGTTTGCGAGCGAGGCAGGCGGCAATGCTACCAGCGTCAGCGACTTCATGCTCGATTACGGAAATGTCGCGTTCACGCGCCGCAACCGGTTCCTGGCTACTTTTCTCTACCAGTTGCCATTCGGTAAGGGACGCCTGAGCGCCGGCAGTATCGGCAATGCGATTGTGGGCGGATGGGAACTGGCCGGAGTTGCCCTTTACCAGAGCGGCCCATTCCTGACCGTCAGCGTGCCCGGCGCGGATCCGGCCGGAGTTGGATTCCCGCAGATCGAGGGCAATGGACGGGCCGATATTGTGTCGGGAGCGTCGCTATACCCGGCCACTCAGAGTATCGGCCAATGGCTCAATCCAGCCGCTTTCACTGTTCCGCCAAACAATATAGGGCGCTTCCCGACGTCCCCTGTCGGTGTAGCTCAGGGACCCGGCACGCAATCGATTTCACTGTCGCTGCTCAAGACGGTACAGATCAAAGAGCGGTACCGGCTGCAGCTCGGCGCGCAGACCGCAAATTTGTTCAATCATCCAAACTACGCGGCTCCCAATACGACCTTCAACACATCGGCATTCGGCACCATCAGCGCCCTGCAATCGGCCGAGGGAGCCGGCCCGCGCACTATTCAGGGCACGTTCCGCATTTCATTCTGATTGCCGTATCTAGTTATCCGAAGGACGCTCGACATGATCGACGACCAGGATCTGGAGTGGGGCTTTGGTCGATTGCAGTTTCAGGCCAAGCTGTTCGCGCAGAGCCTCGAGAAATGTCGGCCCCTGCAGCTCGGCC